>JAISMS010000020.1 GCA_031276565.1 Holosporaceae bacterium
AAACATAAAAATAAAAAAGGCGCAAACGTAGCTTATAATCGAAGGATCAGGCAAAAACTTTCTACTCCGCGCCGGTATCGTATAGCTGTATTCCTTCGGGAATAAACGATTGCCGACTAAAAACACGGACGGATCGGCTTTTTCGATGAATTCCGACAGCCGCTTTTTGTTGTCTTTTATTTCGGCTTCGCCGTCTTCGATTCCGCGATATCTGCCGGCAAATCCGAGGCACAGAGCCCGCAGGTAGATTCCGGCTTTTTCCGCGGACAGAGGATCTTTTTCGGTAAACAAAGCGGAGATTCTTTCGAAGATCTTGTCTCCGGCAATCTGAGTACCGAAATACAATTGCTCCAGCATGTTGTCTTCCCAATATTTCCTGCCGGACCATTCCGTATTCAGAAACGCCTCATCGGCCATTGCCGCCATCAGGTATATGATCTCCTTCGAACTTTCGAAAAATGAAAATATGTCATCTCTTTCCAGAGACGCTTTTATGTGATTGCTTAAGGATTTATGGACGGCCTTAAAATCCCTTTCGGCATCTTTATTTTTAGCCGCCTGTTTTGCGTCAAAAACTTTAAGACAAAACGTTCCGAACATTTCGTTAAGAATATCCGATGATTGCGGTTTCGCGGTTTTAGCATTCGGCATACAACACCACCTCCTCCGGCAGAACGCTTCGAGACATGTTCAACAGGCACAGCTTTTCCCCCGGTTTTATGTAGACCGTCTTGGTTTTCACCGACAATACGGTCATCCCTTTCGGCTGAGTTATATAAGCTCCTCTTTCGAGAATTTTGCGTTCCGCACCGAGAACTCTTTTATCTCGAATCACGGGCAGCACGGATTCGCTGGCAATTTGGACTCCGCTTATCCAGGCAAAAATATCGTCGTCCGAAGAGGAGAACGCTTTCTGAACGCCTATGGCGATTTCCTCCTTTTCCAACCATTCTTTTTTCATCTGCAATTTGAAAACGGAATCTTCCTTTTCGAAGCGGATGATATCGTACTGCTGCTTAAGCTGATTCAAAATATCGGATGCGTACTTCAGCACGCCGCTGAAAGTTTTGAATAAATCACAATGATCATAGACGGGCAACCTCGGGATTAACCCCGTCGGATTTACGGAAATTATTTTGGCAACGCTTTCGGTCAGGCATTTATACACCTCGAACGGCGGGATTCCGTTAACGCGGATGAGCGTTTCCAGCGGAAGACCGGATTGAATCAGCAGCCGCAGACTGGCCATCGATTCGTCGGTCGCCGTTCGGGAATAATTGTCTTTTCTGTCCGAAAAATAAGATACTTTATTCCGAATCATTTGCGTAATTTCGCGACACATCCCGATAATCTTCGAATGCTCGTCAAGCGCCAGAAAAGGCGGCAGGAAATCGGTGCCGACGACTCCTCCGTCGATCGATTTTTCCGCTTCGAATATCGGAAATCCGACATAGCGGCCGTCGATTTCGTTTTCCTGCAGCAACCTGAGGCGTGGCCTCAGTATCGGGATATTAACGGCGTTTTCTCCGATGTTTTCGTCGTTTACGCCGGTAATCTCCGCCGAATAGTAGCGGGCCATATCGCCGGTCAGTTGATTTTCACCCTCCCGGCGAGCCGGAACGGCCAAATATATCTTCACGGCCGCACTGTTGGAGGTGAAATAATCGGTCAGGTTTTTCTCCAGCGGCCGATCCCGAACCGCATCGAAATCGAAGTACAGTCCGTCCCGAAAAATCCCGCTCGCGTTCAGGACTCGAATTACGCCGGAGGCAAGGGCGGACGTATCTATTTTCAGATCGTATACTCCGAAATGAAACGCCGTAACCGATGCGCCGAAGACGCTGAATAAATTCTGAATATTATTATCGGCCTGTTGGAAATGATGGGGAGATAACAACATTCCCTCATGCCACTGAACAAAAGTCTTCATTTTACTCACCGCATATCACCTACCCGTTAAAATAAATTGATAATGGTTAATGAATTATTTACATTCCTACGGAATATTAATTTTCGGTTTGTTTTTTATGAATTCTCCAAAGACCAACATCATAACCTTCGGATGTCGCCTGAATGCCTGTGAATCCGACCGGATAAAAGAGATCGCCGAAGAATCGGGCGTCGTTGATTTCACCGTCATAAACACCTGTGCCGTCACCGCCGAGGCCGAAAGAAAACTTCGCCGGACAATTCGTCGACTGCATAATGAAAATCCGAAGGTCAAAATCATCCTTACCGGATGCGCATCCGAGCTCAATCCCGCCGATTACATGAAGATGGACGGAATCGTCGGCATAATTTCAAATAAAAACAAGCTTCTGAAATCCGAATACCTGAAATATGCCTTCGGCCGTCCGACGAAATCAACCGAACGACCGAAAAAGGTGCGGGGATTCCTGCAGATCCAAAACGGCTGCAATCACGGATGCACCTACTGCATCGTCCGACGGATCCGAGGCCGAAACGTCAGCTTTCCGGAAGAAGATATTTTGTCTGGGGCCAAAGCGCTTCTGCAAAAGGGTTATCGGGAAATCGTTCTCACCGGCGTAAACGTTTCCTCCTACGGACAAGATCTTAATCCCCGGAAAAATCTCGCCTCCCTCGTCGGATATTTGCTGAAAAACCTTCCGGAACTCAACCGCCTGCGGTTGTCATCGCTGGATCCCGCAGACATAGACGATGATCTGATTGAAATCATAAAATCGGAGGAAAGACTTCTGCCGCACATCCATGAAAGCGTTCAATCGGGGAACGACACGATTCTGCAGCGCATGATGCGCCGCCACACCCGCAGCCGGGTTATCGAAACGAACGAGAAAATTCTGGCTCTGCGTCCCGACGCCGTCTTCGGCGCGGACATAATAGCGGGATTTCCGACGGAGACCGACGAAATGTTCGCCGATACCCGAAGGCTTTTGACGGAGGCCAAATTATCGCTGCTGCACGTATTTCCCTTTTCCGCAAGACCGGGTACTCCGGCCGCCCGAATGCCTCAAGTCGAGAATAAAATTATCCGCTCCCGCGCAGCGGAGCTGAAAAAAGCGGCCAGGGAGATTTTATTCCGAAAGCTGTCGGATCAGATCGGCAAAGATCTTACGGTGCTGGCGGAAACTCCCGTAAGCGCCAAAACCGACTCGTTTCTGCCGGTCAGATCATCGGAGGCCATGATTGTCGGAAACGAATATTTATTCCGCTGCGAATCCGTCGACAAGAACGTTCTGGTCGGCCGTCCGGTAAAGGAGAAATAACCGTGGAATTTTTCGATAAAATAAAAAACGCCCTGAAAAAAACCGCAGATCAACTTTCGCTCTCCGTCACCGGGAAAAAACCGGATGAAAATTTCATTCATGAAATAGAAGAAGCCCTGATTCGGGCCGACGTCGGCGCCGCAACGGCCGCAAAATTGGCGGGCAAGATCGCCGACAAAAAATTCTCCCGGGAAACGACGGAAAAAGAAATACGACGATATCTCGCCGACGAGATCTGCACCCTCCTGAAGCCTTTCGAGGGCGATTTTTTTCGACGGCGGGACCCGCGGAATTTGCGGCCCGATCCGGAGATCATTCTGGTAATCGGAGTAAACGGCAACGGCAAGACCACCACCGTCGCCAAAATAGCCCGCATGTTTAAGGCGGCCGGCCGCAATCCCCTGTTAACGGCGGGCGATACATTCCGGGAGGCGGCAACGGAACAGTTGGTTCTCTGGGCCGAAAAAATCGGCGTTGACGTTTATGTCGGGAAAAAAGGAGCGGATCCAGCCGGGGTAGTCTACGACGCCCTGAAGCAATCCGGACCGACCCACGACGCGGTATTAATCGATACGGCCGGCCGCATGCAAAATCGCGGCGATCTGCTGGACGAATTGGAAAAAATAAAACGCGTCATCAAAAAAATCGACGAATCGGCTCCGCATTTAACGGTTCTGGTATTGGACGGAGTAACCGGTCAGGCGGCCCACAGCCAGGCGGAAACGTTCCTGCGAAAAATCGGCATCGACGGAATTATAGTCACAAAATTGGACGGAACCGCCAAAGGCGGCGCTCTGATATCCCTGGCGGAAAAGTATAAGATCCCGATTTTAGCCGTCGGAATCGGAGAAGGTCCCGATGATCTGAAGCCGTTTGACGCCGAGACATATTCAAATGCCTTACTGGACGTCGACCGATAAATAAGGTCCCGACGATCTGAAGCCGTTTGACGCCGAGATATATTCAAATGCCTTACCGGACGTCGACCGATAAATTTTGACGTCCGATGATACATTTTGAGAACTACTCTGAATTTTCCCGGTTCGCTAAAGGGGGTATTTTATCATGCTCTGTCCGAGCAAATATTAAAAAATCGGAGAAGAGCGGCGCGGCTCCCCTCTTTTTCATAGAACGCTTGATATTTTACACGTATGCCGCAGAGCCGGATCAGGAACAGACATGAAAAGATGCTCCTATGCGCAGAGAATTCAGACAAAAACCACCCATCGGGTCCTTCGAGAAAACAAGCTTTCCGCAAATGCTTTTATGGAATTTCTTACCGAAGTACGACTGCGGAAAATATTTATTCGGTTTTTGTTTTATGATTACGGGAGACGAATTCGAAAGAAGCGCAGTCCGGTAAATTTAACAGCCCGTTGCTAATATATCGCGATCTGTAGGCTCCGACCAAACATTCCGACCAAAACTGCCGATCTTCCGAATTCAGCTCTCCGCACGGTTGCAGAATATTCATAAACATATATTCGCCTCCCTTAAACGTATGAAACATACCTTGCGGAAACAAGCTGCGAATGCAACTTACCGCTTCACCCGCCGGAAGCCGCAGCAGTCTGTTATTAACGGATTCGTTTGATTCTGCAGCAATTCTGCTGTTGCCATAAGCTTTCGTTATCTTCCGATAAGTACCGCCGGAAATCACAGAAAGCCAATCCGGCGGATCGCTGTCTGTCATTGCGGAATCCGGCATTATTCCTTCCGACTTATATATTTCCAGTGCAATCTGCATTATTGCGTCTCGGTTATGTTCAATGCGCGATTCATTCCATTCGCGTAATCCCAGATATTGACCCATATCAATCTCGCTTCCGGAAAGATAATCATCAACGGCCTCTGATCTCATAACCCCAAGCAAACATTCAGTGAAGACGGTTTTGTCTGTATCGGAGGCTTGATCGCTCCAAAAATGCTTCTTGTGCGGAAAAAGATGCGTAAGCAACAATCGTTCTTCTTTGTTGAAAATATGAAACATCGTTTCCGGAAACAGCTTCAAAATAAGATCAGTGCAACAATCATAGGGTAATCTGACAGGCATACACAAAGCAAGCGCATACTTTCGTTTCAATTTTATCGGCTTTTTTCCTTTCGGATTCAATTTGTTTACATTTGCCTGCAGAGCACTTTGCACCTCGTAACAATCTTGAAAATTGAAAATTTTAACATAAAGAGCAGCCGAAATATTCGCTTTTTCCAAACCTCGACTGACATATTCGGCTCTAAATCCTCCGACAATGCATCTCAGCAAATACCGCATATCTGTCGACGGCATTTTTTCCTTAATAATCAGATGATTCAAAAACATAAGATCGCGTCTTGCGTAAAGATCAAACACATCTTGCGGATATGCCTGCTTTATCAGAGAGACGCAATCGAACACAGAAAATTCCAACGGCAAATGCGTGGCAATTTCTACTAATCCTTTTGATGAAAACTCCTTTAACGGAAAATAATCTTTCAGTCTTTTTTTGACCTCGGCTGCCCGTTTGAAAAGTTTTATTAAGTAGCAATAATAATCCGGTTGACTCGACAGAAAAGGTCTTTCGGAATTGAAGTCGCCGAAGCATTTAACATTATGGGATGTAATCGTATCCAGTGCCGAGCAGGCAGATGCTAAAAAGACAACGGCAACGACGAATTTAAAAAAAACCTTCCTTAACCAGCCCATATGACAGACTCCTTTGTTTTAACCGCCGTATATTTAACGGCGCCGACAACATTTTTAACAGCCGATCAAATAGTTATGCAAACTTGCATCTTGGGTACCGGAATGCAATTTTTCCGTTTGACTTTGCCAATTGAAAAAATCCGCGAAACATTCAATT
>JAISMS010000034.1 GCA_031276565.1 Holosporaceae bacterium
TGCGCCGTAATATGGATATTCACCCTCAGCAACCTCCGGGGTATTCGGGAATCCACTTTTATCGGAATCGTTATTGTCATCATTAAGATAGCGCCCCTGGTGTTGATCGCCGCAGTCGGCATTTTCTTCGCGGATTTCCCGAGGGCCTTTTCCGCCCCCGTCGCTCCGAATGCCGGACCGCTTTGGGGCATGTCCGGAGTGCTGCTTTGGGCCTTTATAGGCTTAGAATCCGCCACAATCCCTTCCGAAAGCGTCAAAAATCCGAAAAAGACCATTCCGCTGGCCACCGTCGCCGGAGTTTTGTTGACGGCCGCCGTGTACATAGGCGGAGCACTGGTCATAGGCGGAGTAATTCCCCAAAGCGAACTTTTGGCGTCCAAAGCGCCCTATGTGGACGCCGCCGCAAAGATATTCGGAGAATGGGGACGAACGTTTATGACCGTTGTCGGCATCGTCGGCATCGTCGGATCTTTAAACGGATGGATACTGATACAAGGGCAGGTCTCCAGGTCGGCAGCCGAAGAAGGTTTATTCCCTAAATATTTTCTCAAAACCAATAAACACGGAGCTCCGATCGGCGTTACTGTCGGCAGCATACTGATGACGGTGTTGTTTCTTTTGACTTATCAGCCGTCTGTGGCGGAGTGCGTAAACCGGTTGATTAATCTCTCGGTAATCGCCATGCTTTTGCCTTATTTTTACTCGATAATTGCCTTCGGTTATATGTTTTTTCTAAACAAGAAAATTTTTTCGAAGACGGAAAAAACAGTGCTTCCGGCAGTGGGATGCATAGCGCTCGCCTACGTTTCGTTCGCCATATTAGGACTAGGAGAGAGCATGATCAGCCTGGCTTTCGTCCTGTTTCTGCTCTGCGCTCCGTTCTATTGTTTCTCGAGATCCCCCGAACAAAAAGGGGATTTTTTGCTTTCCGAGCAAACAAAAACGGACAAATCTTTTTTAGAAAAAAATCCGACGACGACGTGACAGAGGGACGTAAATAATATAGGATTTATCCCGAACGTAGCCCGAAACTTCGCCGAAAGCATTCACCGCGGCGACGTTGTAATTTTAACGGAGTAACATATGCCGACAGAGACAAAGAAGGACGAGTATTCGGTTTCGGACGAGCCGAAATATGTGCTGAAGAGAAACGGAGCGAAGGTAACCTTCGATTCGGAAAAAATTGTGAACGCCATCCGGAAGGCCGGACTCGAAACCGGAGAGTTCGGAGAAGCGGAGGCCCGCCACATAACTTTCAAAGTGTTGAAAGTCCTTAAACATCGCAAAAACAATCGGGATACTCCGGACATAGAGCAGATTCAGGACATCGTCGAGCAGGTCCTGATTAATGAAAACTATTTCAAAACGGCCAGAGCCTATATCATTTACCGGGAAAAGCACGGCGAAATTCGCCGCGACAAAAAAAACCTCGTGGATGTAGTGCTGTCCATCAACGAATATCTGGATCGTCTGGATTGGAGGGTCAAGGCCAACGCCAACCAGAGCTACTCCCTCGGGGGAATGATTCTCAACATATCCGGCAAGATGGTGGCCAACTATTGGCTTAATAAAGTCTATCCGGAGTCGGTGGCCATGGCCCATCGGAACGGAGACTTCCACATACACGATCTGGACATGCTGTCGGGCTATTGCGCCGGTTGGTCGCTGCGAATGCTGCTGGAGGAAGGGTTTAACGGAGTCCGCGGGCGGGCGGAATCGCGACCTCCGAAGCATTATTCAAGCGCCCTGGGTCAGATCGTAAACTTTTTGGGAACTCTGCAGAACGAATGGGCCGGCGCCCAGGCTTTCAGTTCTTTCGACACCTATCTGGCGCCGTTCGTAAAAATTGACCGTCTTTCGTTTAAGGAAGTGAAACAGGGCATTCAGGAGCTCATATATAATTTAAACGTTCCGTCCAGATGGGGAAGCCAGGCGCCCTTCACGAATTTGACCTTCGACTGGGTATGTCCGGAGGATTTGAAGGACAAAGTACCCGTCATCGGCGGTAAAGAAGTCGACTTCTCCTACGGAAATCTCCAACACGAAATGGATATGATAAATCGCGCCTATATAGAAGTCATGACCGAGGGCGATTCCAAAGGACGGGTGTTCACTTTCCCGATTCCGACCTACAACATCACGAAGGATTTTCCGTGGGAGAGCCAAAACGCCCTCCTCCTGTTCGAGATGACCGCCAAATACGGTCTCCCCTACTTTCAAAACTTCGTAAATTCCGATCTTCAGCCGGCCATGGTGCGCTCGATGTGCTGCAGACTTCAGCTGGACCTGCGGGAACTTCTGAAGCGCGGCAACAGTTTGTTCGGATCGGCGGAGCAGACCGGATCCATAGGCGTCGTCACCGTCAACTGCGCCCGTCTGGGATATGTGTACAAGGGAAACGAAGAGGCCCTGTTCAACCGTATGGCCGAACTCATGAACTACGCAAAAATGAGCCTGGAAATCAAGAGAAAAGTGGTGCAGATGTATATGGATATGGGACTTTTCCCGTTCACCAAAAGATATCTCGGTACTCTGCGCAATCATTTCTCCACCATCGGCGTAAACGGCATCAACGAAATGATCCGCAACTTCACCAATGATCAGCACGATATTACCACCGAATACGGCCATAACATGGCCATTCGTTTTCTGGATAAAGTGCGGGAGATCTTGCTGAAATTTCAAGCGGAAACCGGAAATATGTACAATCTGGAAGCCACCCCTGCCGAAGGAACGACCTACAGATTTGCGAAGGAGGACAAAAAACGCTTTCCGGGAATACTGCAGGCCGGAACTCAGGAAATGCCCTACTACACCAATTCCAGCCAGTTGCCGGTTAACTTCACGCAGGATGCGTTCGAGGCTCTGCGGGCCCAAAACGAACTTCAGAAAAAATATACCGGCGGAACGGTGCTGCATCTGTACATGAACGAAGCCATTTCCAATGCGAAAGTCTGCGGAAAACTGATAAGAAAAGTTGTGGAAAACTTCAGCCTGCCGTATTTCACGATCACTCCGACGTTTTCCATCTGTCCGAAGCACGGATATCTGACCGGAGAGCATAAATTCTGTCCGCGATGCGACGAAGAGATAGTCGAAAGGAAGCGGCGGGAAATACTTCTGCAGCAACAGGCGTCCGCCAAGGCCTGAGGACGAAAGATTCCGCGTTATTTCCCGGAAGATTCCGCGTCCTTCCCCGTTTCTGAGGAACCTCCCGTGGAAGGTTTGTCGGGCTATTTGCCTCCCCCTTTCGAAGACGACGGAGTACTGTCGTCGAATAAATTCGGCTTTGGAGAAAAGATAATCGCCCGGTGGAACCAAATCTCACGGGAGCCGCCGATATGAGTCATTTCCAGTTTTTTATATCCGGGAGTCAGCGCATGGAGCCCCCAGCAGCGTCTGCTTCCATAATTACCGATTTCTTCCAAAGTTCCGGTAAACCCGATTTCCAGTATAATCCTCGCTTCCCCTTCGTGCACGGAAAGTCCCGGATACATATCCGTTTTTCTGTTATACGGTATGGAACCGGCAGCGTCGCTGTAACTCGCATCCGAAGGCTTGGAAACGGTATTCGCTGTGCATACGGCTTCCCAAAGTACCATCGGTATTCCATTAGATCTGCCTTCTAAGTAGCGCAGACGCACTACTCCTCCGTATGGTATGGATGCGGTTCCCCCTCCCCCCTGATATTGTTTAGTCCCGGGACCAAAATAAGGTAAAAAAGCCGCGCAGGAGATACGCTTGATATCCTGCATCGTTACCCTCTTATCTTTACTGTTCTGGGAAATATTCTGGAGCATATTGACGGCGCAGTGGATGCAGAGTTTTGTCTTCGACCGAATGTGCTCGTATTTCGGCAGGTCGTGCACGTAATAGAGCAAAGCCGCCAGAACCGGTACGGCAATGGCAAATTCCATCAAAATTGCGCCGTCTTTTTCGCGCCGTCGATCCGAAGCAAACGCTTTCTTCAATTTTTGCCGTAATCTCGCCAATCCGGTCGCCATGCCGCCCCTCAAAAGCCGCTCCCATTATGGAACGGCGGCGGTTAATTGTCCGTTAACGACCCGGCCGCCTCGGCCGCCGCGACAAGTAAAACAAGACTCGGGCATAAATCTTTTACTGCTCCAAAATTTACGGTTGATTTTTTGCAAATATTCTATTGTAATTTTAAAAAAATAAATTACTATAATATGAAATCATTTAAGGAGAAAAAATGAAAAAAATTATGTGTATCATGACGGCGGCGCTGCTCTTGACGGAAAACATTTCGGCCATGATTGAGCCGGCGGAGGCGGATTTTCCTCAACAGAAGAACGGATGGCTTATAATGAACAATTGGGAAGCCATCATAAAAGCCATTGACCGGTTTGTCGACGAAAATACGCTGATTGTCTTGGACTGTGATAATAATCTGATTTCCCAAAACGGATTGGTAAGCGAATCAGTTCCCGATGCGTTGAATCGATGGCGTAACCTCGGAGCCGGAGTGCTGCTGGAAACGGCCGGAATATCCATGTGTTCCAAAGATATACACATAATAAGGCCCTTGGTTATGAACGAGTATAAATTTCACTTCTCGAGCAATTCTTTGCATCAGCCGGAAGAGACAGAACAAGTAAGCTTTCAGCCGATCGGCATAGATGACACAATAAGAGGAAAAAATATTCATGTTGATATTTTGCGGGTATACAGTATGGGAATGGCGGTTTATGACGGTAAGGACGTTTCGGGGTTTGTCCGGAAAGATCTGCTGTATGATGTCGATTCGAAAAACGGCATCATATATACCTCCTGCACCGAGACGGTAATCAAAGAAACGGTGTCGGAAGAAAAAAAATATTCCGACATATACGGATATGACAGTCAAAACAAAAGATCCGGCGCTCTTAAAGGTCCCGTTATTTTCAACATGATGTATTGCGGAATCCTGCCGTTGTTCTCGAAGTTGGTAATTGTCGACGATCAGCCGTTGGAAATCTTATCTTTCGCATGGCTTGAAAATATGCTGTCAAGATGCGATTATCCCATACCGATGCTGCGTATTCTTAACATCTCCTGTTATTAAGCTCCGTTTTTTCTGCCAGTTTCGCAGCGATTCGCAGCCGAAAGACGGCGTAAGTTCGACGCACACTGTATCAAAATAATAAGATCCGGCTGTTACAACATCTCCGCCGGCGTTGAGCATTCCTGACGTTTATCGAAAACCAGGTTTCGGACTCGCGTGCGCAAACCGTTCGCAAATTGATGTAAAAGAGCCTGTCGCAGAA
>JAISMS010000048.1 GCA_031276565.1 Holosporaceae bacterium
GCGATCCCGGTATGCTGCCCCGGAGGAATTATGCAATCATGCAAATCAGAGGAAACAGAAGTCAGTCGTCGAGACTGTGGCTTTATCGGCAGCTGAAAGATCCTTACGTCCGAATGGCCCGCCGGGACGGATATCGTTCGCGGGCGGCCTTTAAGCTGATGGAAATCGACGATAAATTTCACCTGACGGAAAATATAAAATGCGCGGCGGATCTGGGCGCCGCTCCGGGCGGATGGTGTCAGGTGCTGTCCCAAAGATCTTCGGCCGACACAAAAATCGTCGCCTCGGATTTGGCAATCTTTGATTCCGTTGACAAAGTGGAGCAGATCGTCGGAGATTTCGAAGACGAAGACGTCAAACGAAGGCTGACGGCCGCTTTGGATCAAAAAGCCGATTTGATTGTCTCCGATATGGCTCCGTCCGTCATCGGCCATGCCGCCACGGATCACATCCGCATAATGAGACTGGCCGAAGCGGCGCGCCTGTTCGCCGAAGAGGTTCTGAAACCCGGCGGAGCCTTCGTCGTGAAAGTCTTCCGGGGAGGGGGAGAAAAAGCTTTTCTGGAATCGCTGAAAAAGAACTTCCGAACGGCTCGTTTTTTCAAACCGGAATCCAGCCGCGACGCGTCGGCCGAGATATACGCGGTGGCGACGGGATTTGCCCCGTGCGACTGAACGTCAACTTATCGGTCGTCATTGATCTTCTGGACTCGTTTCTCTCCTCTCCGCTGCCGTTTGACGCCGTCATGGCGAAATTCTTCAGAAACAATCGCGGAGCGGGCAGCCGGGAACGGCGGGAAATCGCGGAATTTTCCTTCGCTCTTTTCAGAAGTTTTGAAAAAGTGAGGTTTTTTACCTCCGACATTAGCGCAAATTTCGGAAGATTTTATGTGCTGGCTTTCCTGAAAGCGGAAAAAGGCTTATCCGAAGAAGAAATCTCGGAAATATTTTGCGGCGGCTGTCGGAGTCCCGAAAAATTAACGGATTTCGAAAGAAAATTTCTGAAGAGCATCAACGGAGAAACAGAATTTCCCGAATACGTGCAGCTGAACTGTCCTCTTCGGATTACTCCGCTGCTGAAGGAGTCTTTTCCGGCCGAAGATTTCCGCGAAGAGATGCTAAGCCTGAATCAAAAGGCGCCGATCGACCTTCGGGTGAATACTTTGAAATCCTCCCGGGATGAGGTGAAGAGAATGCTCCTCGAATCCGGCGTCCCGGCGGAGGATTGCCGATATGCCCTCAACGGATTGCGGCTGCCGAACGGCCGCGTCGGCCGGGATCACCGGGTATTGATCGAAGGTCTGGCGGAGATCCAGGACGAGGGATCACAGCTGGCGGCTGAAGCGTGCGACGTGTCTCCCGGAGACGTCACAATCGACTTTTGCGCCGGAGCCGGAGGCAAAACCCTCGCTCTGGCCGCCGCCATGTGCAACAAAGGGCGCATCTTCGCTCTGGATAAAAATGCGGCCCGCCTGGAAAACGCAAAAATCCGATTGGCGAGGGCGGGCGCAAACAACGTCTTCTGCCATCCGCTTACCGGCAAATGGATTAAACGACATCGCGGATGCGCGGATACGGTTTTGGTCGACGCCCCCTGCTCCGGCATCGGCACATGGCGGAGAAATCCCGACAAAAGAGTAAAATTTACCCCGGAAGATCTGAACGAACTGCTGTCTTTGCAGTCGGAAATTCTGGAAACCGCCGCCGAGACGGTTAAGGACGGCGGTAAATTGGTCTACGCAACCTGTTCGGTGTTAAAAGCGGAAAACGAAGACCGGGCGAAGAAATTTCTGCGGGATCATCCGGAGTTCATGCCTCAAAAAATACGACTGCGCGACCTGTCGGGAGATTTCCTGAAGCTGACTCCCCGCCGCCACGGAACCGACGGATTTTTCGTCGCGATTTTCAAGAGGTCAGGTTAAGGATGAACATCGCGGCTTTCAGCAGATATAAGTAGATGAACATCGCGGCTTTCAGCAGATATAAGTAACAGTCTTTGATCGCTTTTGCGGGAATGTGTATCAGATACTTTCCCAAAACCAATCGCCGATAATAGGGCGTTTTTTCGGCGTATTTCCACCAGAGATCATCAAGCTTCAAATTCTCTTTCCAAGGTTTACAGCCCACATAATGCATGATCAGAATGTCCTTCGCCGGTATCATGTCTTTTGCGGAACAGTACGACAATACGTTCCATCTTTCGTCGATCAGTTGCACGTCGTCGCCGCAGACGGCGTTCAGCGCGTCCTGGTCTTCGAAAAAAATTCCGGTGTTGTTCTTGCAGGAAGATAAATAGCTCAGCAATTTGCCGATTAAATCCCGTTTTAAAGTCTTTTGTATATCAAACAACAATACTCCGGAGTTGAAATATTTTTGCCATTCGGCGCCCTTCAGCAACTTCGCGCGTTCCGCCACAGATTTCCAATTGACGATGCCGGAATCTCTTACCGCTCCGATACTCTTGCCTTTCAGATCCGTGTCGAAGAGTTTCGCAACGTCGGTAAGCGCCACAAGATCGACGTCCAAGTACAGCATGCGGCGATAGGCGGTGAATATCTGCGGAATAAACAGACGATAATAGCAGGCAACCGACAAACTCATATATCGTACGCGAATAATATCCCGATGTTTTTCCGCAAAGGGTTTTATGT
>JAISMS010000075.1 GCA_031276565.1 Holosporaceae bacterium
GGAGAAATTCTGACGATTAGTTCCGATGTCGCAAACGCTGTCGGAGGCGATAAAAAGGAGTGTGAATTTATCGGAAAGGTAAAGTTGTCGACGAAATCCGGTCTTTTTACGGAGACGGAAAAAATGTTCGTTGATCTGAAAAAGGAAATCGCATTCGGAGACACGGAGATTGCAATTTTCGCCGACGATACGCAAATGTTTTCCCGCAAATACTTTTTTGATATTAAAGAACGAATTCTTACGCTGAGCGACGACGCCCGCGGCGTATTCAAGTTCGGAAAAATCAATGCGGATCGGTTGGTTATTCATTTCGACGACGCCCGTAAAGAGAAGATAAAAAGCGCCGAAGCCGTCGGAAATTCCGTCTGTATTACCCGAGATTACATTTTGAGAGCTCGAGAAATTAAATATTTTGCCGATAAAGCGCAGGCGCGGGGCGGCGTCGTTTTACTTTATGCTTCCAAGGGAAACTCCTGTGATATCAGATCCGACGACATGGATGCGGAAGTGAAATCCGGCATACCGGATAACATACGGGCGAACGGCTCTTTAACAGTAAAGACCAAAAATGCTACAATCCGCGGCGACAAAGGGGTGAGAAACGGCGATTGCATGAAAGTCTTCGGCAACGTCGTGATTTCCGGAGAACGCGGCAACGTTTTAGGCAACGAAGCGGTATTGAATATGAAGACGGGGGATATTGTTGTGAAGCAATCCGGCGGCATTGTGGATGACGGAATTCGCGAATGATAAGAGAAAAAATCGTTTGCAGGAATTTGAAAAAAACTTTGGGAAAGCGCGACATACCGAATGACATAAATTTCAGCGCTTCGGTCGGCGGCATTACGGCCCTGTTGGGGCCGAACGGCGCCGGTAAAACCACCACTTTTTCGCTATTGTGCGGACTCATAAAACCGGATTCCGGCCATATATTTTTGGATGAAAAAGAAATCACCGAATTACCCATGTACAAGCGCGCCCGTATGGGAATCGGATATCTTCCTCAGGAACCTTCGATTTTCAGAGGACTTACGGTGGAAGAAAATATTTTTGCGGTGTTAAAAAGAGACAGCCGCGATCCGCAAAAGCATCGCGCCGTTCTGGAAAAACTCTTGAATGATCTGTCGTTAACCTCAATAAGAGAGGTACCGGCCGTCAGCATTTCCGGGGGCGAAAGGCGCAAGCTGGAAATAGCGAGAGCCTTGGCGGCCGAGCCCGATTTTATTCTGATGGACGAACCCTTCGCCGGTATTGATCCTTTAGCCGTCGAGGACATGAAGGAGATGATTTTCGATCTTAAGAAAAGAGGCATAGGGGTTATCCTCACCGACCATAACGTTCGGGAGGCAATCCCGCTGGCGGATTATGTCTACGTACTGTTCGACGGAAAAATTCTGGCCGAAGGCACTTCGGCAGAAATAATAAAAAGCGAAGTCGTACGTAAAATTTACCTTGGCGAAAGCTTTTCCGTCTATAACTCTTCCTATGAAGGAGAGCGTTAACCAATTCTTACTGGTCGGACAGCGACAGATTTTATCGCAATCTTTGCGGTATTCGTTGAAAATACTGACCATGAACAATCTGGAGTTGCAGGAACACATAAGCGAAAAGTTTGCGGACAATCCCTTCTTGAGAGAAACTCGCTTTTATGATTGCGGCTGCGACGAAACCGAAAAACTCAAAAGTAAACATACTGTTCGGGAAGAAATTTTCATGGAGGCTTCGTTTCTTCGTATGGATGATTTCGAAAAAGAAATCGCCGAAGAAATAATAGGTAATGCCGACTGCAAGGGTTATTTGAACGGCGAGCTGCTGCAACACGTGTCCCGGGAGAAGGGGGTACACTACTCTAAATTGCTGGAAATCATCCGTAAACTGAAAAGAACTTCGTTCGCCTCGATGTTTTCGTTTAACCTCGGGGATAAATTAAAAACTTTTGTTGAAAATGAAAAAGCCGATTCGCAAAACTATAAAAAATTGGCGGAGAACAGCGATCTTGTCTTTTCCGGCAACTGGGAGGTTCTTAAATCAAAGTGCGGTTTCAAAGACGGAGATTTGCAGGAAATGATATCCGGCTTAAGGGGAGCTCTCTCGTTTGACTGCAATTGCGACGGCATCAACGTGTACAGGACCGTCGATCTGACGGCGGAGGAAAGATTTCCGGAGGAATTTAAAGTTTCGGCAGAAAATGCCGTCGGCGCGGAGTTTGACTCCGAACTTTACGATCGATCTCTGAAAAGCTGCCGTTCTCCGGCGGATAAAACCTATATCAAAGATAATGCCGCCGAAGCCAAATTGCTGATCAGAGCGATAAATTCAAGAAATTCCACCCTGTTGAAGGTGGCTAACGAAATAATATATCGACAGAAAGATTTTTTTTCCGGAAAGGATCGTTGTTTCATTCCCGTCAGCGCCGAATCCGTCGCCCGTTCGTTGTTTTTGCATGAAAGCACGGTCGACAGGGCCGTATCCAATAAAACGATTTCCACGCCTCGCGGAATATTCGAGTTAAAAGAAATGCTTCCGAGAAGAATAGAATCTCTCGGCGGCGAAGTCAGCGTCCATTCTTTGAAGGAATATATAAAAAGGTTGATAAAAAACGAACCCAGGGAAAGTCCCTACTCGGACGATAACATAGTCAATTCCTTTAACGCCCGGGGAATAGAGGTCTCGAGACGTACCGTTTCGAAATACAGATCCCTTCTCGGAATACCCAACTCTCATGAAAGAATAAAAATTTATAAAATGGCTGCCCGCGCATAGAAAACAGAATGTTTTTTCGCATGTTTCGGTTATAATAAAGCGTAAAGTATAGAGGTTAATATGAAATTTTCTTTTTCCGGACGACATATGGAAGTGGGAGAAGCGCTGACGAGCAGAGCGAAAGAAGCCTGTGAAGCGCTTGCGACGAAATACGGAACGGAATTTATAGAAGTTAACGCAGTGATGAAAAAAGACGCCTACATATTTCGCTGCGATATTTCTGTCAAAACAAGCGAAGGAAATTCATATCATGCCGGCGACGGCACCGACGATCCTCACATAAGCTTTGATCTGACATTGCAAAAAATCGAACAGCAAATGAAAAAAAAGAAAAAAATGGAGCGCACCTTTCACAAAGATCGGATCGAAATCAATATATTCGGCAATTCTTTTGAAGAAGAGGAAAACGCCCCCGCCATAATTGCGGAAATCATCGACGACCTTCCGATTTTAAGCGTCAGCGACGCCGCAAAACATTTGAACGAAAAAACGAAAGTATTCGTATTTGAAAATATCTCCAACAAGGCCGTCAATGTCGTTTACATACGTAACGACGGAAATATAGGTTGGATTGATTATAATCCGAATGCAAAGGTCGCCGCGGAGAAATAGAAGTCTTATTTTCTTTCCGAAATGCTGTCGGTCTTTTCAGCGGCTGTCCCGGTCCGGTTTGCCGTGGAATAGGCAAGGTATATCAGCAGACCTTTATTGATACCTATTCTAAAGTGGCGGACGCAAAGCTTTACACGGAAAAATCAGCAATTACTGCTGCGGACATGCTGAACGACAGGGTTGT
>JAISMS010000017.1 GCA_031276565.1 Holosporaceae bacterium
AGAAGCAGTTAGGGGGAGGAGAATTTTGAAGTGACGGCTGTTTTGCAAGTACAGTCGGGAAACACGGGAATGAGAATATAATCGCTACTTATCTTCAGCATCAGGGAGAAAAGTACCAAGAATTATACAGAAACGGTAATCAAACGGAATTGTTCTAAAATACCCCGCTGCTCTGCGGCGGGCGATCATTTATCTGCCTTCCGGCCCTGAAGAACTGGACCTTTTTTTCTCTACGATTACTTTTTCTCCCTTCTGATCTTGCCCTCTCTCCCGTACGGAAAACGAACCGAACCCCCGCAGTTCGACGCGCCCTCCTTCTTTGAGGGCATTAATTATGCCGTCCGTTACGATCGCAACTGTTTTCTCGATGTTACGGTGTGCAGACAGGGGTAAACTTTCGAAATTCCGGCGATCAACAACGTCAATCTATGATCACCGGCAGATGTTTTTTCTTTCCGCAGGAGAGTTTCAAAACATCACCCGAAGAAAGATTTGTCGGAATTTTATAATCTTCGCCGACGGTTTTGTCGTTTACGTAGACTCCGTTGTTCCGGAGTAAACGTTTGGCTTCTCCTCTGCTGGAGCACATCCCGCTGTCGACGAGAATATCCGTCAGAAAAACGCACCCGAGACGCGACTGCTTTAAACGATATCCGGCGCCGGAGGCAAAAGAAGACAGATCTCCTCCTTTATTGCCGAACATACCGGAAGCGGTACGGCGAATTTCGTCCAAAGAATCTCGCCCGTGAACGATGGCGGTAATTTCATCCGCCAACAGCGCCTTCGCGGTGTTTAACTCCTCCCCCTTTACGGATTCGAATTTGCGGATCTCCTTCGGATCCAGATCCGTAAACAGATACATTAATTTGACTACGTCGGCGTAGTCGACATTTCTCCAATATTGACAGAAATCATAGGGAGACAACAGGTCTTTCGAGAGCCAGACCGCTCCCTTGGCCGTTTTTCCCATTTTTTGGCCGTTTGCGGAAATCAAAAGAGGATTCGTGAACCCGTAGGCTTCTTCTCCCAACTTCTTTTTTATCAGTTCGACTCCGCAGACTATGTTTCCCCATTGATCCTGTCCTCCGAACTGGATGCGACATCCCTTTTTCGTATGGAGGGTATAGAAATCATAGGCCTGCAATATCATATAATTGAATTCCGAAAAACTTAAAGAATCGTTGGCTGTCAATTTTGCTTTTACGGACTCGAAGCCGATCATGCGATTGATGGAAAAATACTTCCCGATTTCCCGGAGAAAAGGAATATAGTTCAATTCGTCCAGCCAATCGGCGTTATTCAGCAGAAGGGCGCCGGATTTTTCGTCCTCAAAATCCAAAAACGTATCCAGACAGGATTTTATGCCGGCGAGATTATCGGCAATTTCCTTATCGGTCAGTATCGGACGGGTCGCGTTTTTGAAGGACGGGTCGCCTATCTTCGTCGTACCTCCGCCCGCGAGCACCACGGGTTTATGGCCGTGTTTGCGAAACAGCCGGAGCAAAAAAATCGGAATTAAATGCCCCGCGTGAAGACTCGGAGCCGTAATATCGAACCCCAGATAACCGAGTCTTTTCCCGGTTGCCAGAAATTCGTCCATTCCCTCTAAATCGGTGGATTGATAGAAGAAACCGCGTTCTGCGGCTTCGTTCAGAAAAGAAGATTTGTATTTCATTTTCCTCCGGCCGTCTGCAAAACTGCAATTACATGTTTGCGGCACTCTTTATATATCTTGCACTCAAATATTCCGTGACGCAATCTTTTATTGTGCCGAGATGATCTTTACAGGAATGATCGCAGTTCGGAATAACCCGATAATCTATTTTTATTCCCTTTTGAGTGTTCAATTTTTCCACAAGTTTATTTACGTTTTCGACCGGACATATGAGGTCGTTTTCCCCGTTTATTATCATGCCGGAGACCGGACAGGGAGCTAAAAACGAAAAATCATATAAATTGGCGGGAGGACATACGCAGACAAATCCGGCCACTTCCGGCCGTCTCATGAGCAGCTGCATACCTATCAGAGAACCGAAGGAAAAACCCGCTATCCACAGGGGACGTCCGCCGCCCTGGTTTACGGACTGAATCCAATCGAGAACGGCCGCGGTATCCGTCAACTCCCCTTCGCCCTTATCGTGGACTCCCTCCGATCTTCCGACTCCCCGAAAATTAAATCGTATGGCCGAAAATCCGTTTTCCACAAAAGCATTATATAAAGTCACGGTAACCCGGTTATTCATGGAGCCGCCCTGAAGCGGATTCGGATGCAGCACTATCACCAGCGGAGCTCCCGGATCCCTGTTGTGGTGGTATCTGGATTCGATACGCCCGGCGTGTCCCATAAGTATTATTTCAGGCATTGTCGTCTCCGGTAACTTAATTATTTGAACGGTTGTAACATATCAAAGGCTCTGTTATATATCAAATAGTATCTTTTTGCCGTTTCGCAAGGTTTTTTTCGAAAAAATCAAAAGGCAATGTAAAATAATGATATTCCGGAGTTACCGGTTTCGCATTTGTTAAAGTTTTCTTTACTTTTTTACGGGATTATATTTGCGGAAAAATGTCGAGAGCGATCATCCGAAAAAATTCTCGGTTATTCGGTCGCCTCTTTAAAAAATATCGGAACGGGTATGCAAACTGAAAAAATTATTACGAGAGAGGATTTAAGACACAAAAAAGTGCTGGTCCGCACGGATTTTAACGTTCCGACGGAGAACGGAACCGTATCGGATAACAGTCGCATAAAAAACGCTCTTCCTCTGATAAAATTTTTGAAAGAAGCCGACGCAAAAATAATACTGATCTCGCATATGGGGAAAACGACCTGTCCGAATTTGAGTCAGAGTCTGAAGATCGTCGCGGAAGAAGTTTCCCGAATATACGACTCCGAGGTAATTTTTATAAATAATTGCCTGGATGAAAACGCCAAAAACATTATCGGCCAATCCCCGAACGACGCCGTCATACTGATGGAAAATCTGCGTTTTCATCCGGGAGAGGAAAAATGCGATCCGGAATTTGCGCGGCGTTTGGCGAGTTCGGCGGATTTTTATATCAACGAAGCTTTTTCCGTATCACACCGCAAACACGCTTCGATTTTCGAAATTCCGCGATTTCTTCCTCATGCCGTCGGATTTTCGTTTCAAAACGAAATCGATATCATAGACCGGGTTTTGGGAAAAACCGAATCGCCCAAAATGTGCATCATAGGAGGTGCAAAACTCTCCACCAAAATTAATCTGTTAAAAAATTTATCCGCGAAGATTGATAAACTTGCTCTCGGAGGCGAGATCGCCGGAGCTTTCCTGTCTTTTTTCGGCAATTCCTCCATGAAAATTTTCGACTCCGAAACATACAGGGAAGACGTGGCCGCCGTTGTGGAAAATGCCCGCAATTGCAACTGTCAGCTGATCCTGCCGACGGATTTTTCCGCTTTGGTCAACGAAGGCGGAGTTTTTCATTATACCGTTATTTCTTCCGGAAACGAAAGCTCTGCCGTTTTCGACATCGGCCCCGGTTCGATCGAACTTTTCAAAAAGCATATAAGAGAAAGCAAGATCGTGCTCTGGAACGGACCGTTGGGATTATTCGAAAAAGCCCCGTTTGACTTCGGAACAAAATCGATCGCGAAGGAAATCGCGCAATTGACAAGAGACGGAAAGCTGATATCCGTCATCGGAGGAGGAGACACCGGTTTTGCAATGCGCCAATCCGGAGTCGCCGATGATTTATCGCATATTTCTTCTGCCGGAGGAGCGTTTTTAGCCTACCTGGAGGGCGGCGAACTTCCGGGAATTGCGGCCATGAAGGATGCTTGCATTCTTAAAAAATGAATGAAATAATATTCTCATTCGGAATAACAATAAAATATTGTCTTTTTCCGACGATGATCGGGTCGGTTTTGATTTAGGCAAAAGGAGAATCGTTATGAATTTTTTCGTCACTACGCCCATCTATTACATAAACGGAGATCCCCACATAGGACATGCCTATGCCGACATCGCCGCCGACGTCATTGCGCGATTTAAAAGATTCGACGGTTTTGAGGTACATTTCTGCACCGGAACCGACGAGCACGGCATAAAGGTCGCCGGATCCGCCGCAAAATCCGGAACGAACGTGCATGAATTCAGCGATCTCATGTCGCAAAAATTCAGAGATATGGGAAAAATCCTGAACATATCTTCGGACGATTTTATCCGCACCACGGAAGAGCGCCATAGGAAATCGGCGCAAACTCTGTGGAAGATGATGGAAAAAGACATATACAAAGGCGTTTACTCCGGCTGGTATTCCGCCCGGGACGAAGAATATGTTCCCGAAAGCGAAATAAAAGACGGAAAAGCTCCGAGCGGAGCGCCGGTAGAGCGCATAGAAGAAGAATCCTACTTTTTTAAATTATCCGCCTACGGAGAAAAATTACTGGAACATTACGAAAAAAATCCTGACTTCATCGCCCCGGCGTCCGGAAGAAACGAGATCGTAAATTTTGTGAAGAGCGGGCTTAAAGATTTGTCGATCTCCAGAAGCAAATTCGACTGGGGCATTCCGATTCCCGGAGCCGAAGGACACGTCATGTACGTCTGGGTGGACGCTCTGGCAAATTACATAACCTCTCTGGGATTTCCCGATAATCCTGACCGGGTCTCCGCCATGATGTCCGAGTGCGTGCACATCATAGGGAAAGAAATTTTAAGATTCCACGCCGTCTATTGGCCGGCTTTTTTAATGTCGGCGGGACTGACTCTGCCGAAGAGAATTTTTGCCCACGGATGGTGGACCTGTGAAGGACAAAAAATGTCAAAATCCGTCGGTAACGTCGTCGATCCGTTTCCTCTGGTTCGAGAGTGCGGTCCGGATCGGTTACGATATTTTTTATTCAGAGAAGTTAGATTCGGAGAGGACGGGGATTTTTCGGCGGAAGCTCTGAAAAATCGCGTTTCCTACGATTTGGCGAATGACCTGGGGAATTTGGTTCAAAGGGTTCTGGCTTTTATACAAAAGTCAGACGGCCGTTTTTCCGTAAGCTATGATTTTTCGGAAAAAGAACGGGACCTTTTCGAAAAAGCCCGAAAGCTCACGGTAAAAATGCGCCCCTTGATTGATCGGCAGGATTTGCACGGAGCGCTCGGCGTCGTTTGGGATTTAGTGGCCGAATCAAATAAATTCGTCAACGATGCTGAACCTTGGAAGCTGGTAAAAACCGATTCCGAAAGGTTGAAGGCGGTTTTGACGGCTCTTTGCGAAAGCATCAGGGCCATTGCCTTCGGGATCGCACCCTTTATGCCGGAGACGGCCGGTAAAATCTTTGGATTTATGAATATCACGGGGCAATCCTTCAAAGAAATCGAAGCTGATTTTACCGATCAACGATTTCCTTCTCCTTCACCGCTGTTTCCAAAGGAAAATTAAATATGTTCTTTGCAGATTCTCATTGTCATTTGACGTTTTCGCGCTTCGCCGGCCTTTTCCCCGAAATCGCCGGAGAAAAATACGCCGTCGATAAAATCATATCCAGAGCCGAGGAGGCCGGAGTAAAGTATATGCTGACCATAGGAACGGAATTATCGGATGTTTCAGAACTCAAATCGATAGCCGATAAATACCCGAACGTGTTCCGCACCGTCGGAATCCATCCTCTGGAAGCTCGCAAACACTATCCGGATCGAGATTCGGCGGCCGATATCATAGAAGAAAATTGTCGGGACCCGAAAGTCGTTGCCGTCGGAGAAATCGGATTGGATTACCATTACGAAACGGAAAGCAAGAAACAACAGGAGGAATTTTTTAACTTACAACTGGAGTCGGCGAAAAAATTCAATCTTCCGGTTTCCATACATTCCAGGGATGCTTCCGCCGATACGGCAGACATACTAAAAAGCCATGCGCCGCTCTCGGGGGTCATTCATTGCTTCTCCGGAGACAGATCATTTGCAAAGAAAGCATTGGATCTGGGATTTTATATATCCTCTTCCGGAGATGTCACCTACAAAAGAGCTACGGAATTACGGGAGTCGCTAAAGTATATTCCGACGGACAGATTGTTGATTGAAACCGATGCTCCCTTTTTAGCCCCGATTCCGTTTCGCGGAAAACCGAACGAACCGGCATTCATCGTTTACGTCGCCGAAAAAATTGCCGAACTTTTAAATATTTCCGCGGAAAAAGTCGCCGAATTCTCCTGTCGGAATTTTTTCGATCTGTTCACCCGGGCCGATCTCTTCCGCAAAGGCTCGAAAACGGATTGATTTTTTTGGCGGATCGTTGATCTTTTTGTACCCGCCTCTTTTTTTACGATCGCCGGTTCCGCTTTTACAATGACGTCGACTTTTTCGAACATACCGCGCAGCAGAAGTTCAACCTGTCCGGCAACGGCGTCCGCTTCCGAAAACGACAATTTCGAGCTGACCGATATTCTCGATTCTATATATTTTTTCATGCCGGCCGATCTGGTTCTTAATATCTTAACGTCCGTAACGCCGTCGACGGATTTTAAAGTTCTCAAGATATCGTTCTGCATTTTTTGCGGAAGAGCTTCGTCCATCAAATCTACAACGGCGTTCTTCAGAATTAAAAAAGCGCTGTACAGAACATATCCGCCCACCGCAACTCCGCACACCACATCTATGTAGACGAAAAACCTCGAACATATCAGGGATAAAATTATGCAGATGTTCATCAGAAAATCGGATAAATAATGCAGCGAATCTCCTCTTACGAGGACGGAGTCGGTTTTTCTGGCCACGTATTTTTGAAAATACACCAATTTATAGACCGCAATGCATGAAACCGCCATAACGGCAATGCCGACTCCGGTGTTAACAAGCGGCTTCGGATCCGAAATAACTTCCCAGGCCTCTTTAAAAATCATGAGACCGGAATAAATAACCAACAGACATTGAAAGAGCGCCATAAGGCCCTCTACTTTTTCGTGTCCGAAGTTGTGTTCTTTATCAAGCGAAACGGAAGAAAAGAGCAGAGCGTGATAACCCAGGAAGGAAGTGAGCGCATCCAATACGGAGTCGGTCATCGACGCCCCCATCGAAATCGAATCCGTAATCAACCAGGCGCCGAGCTTTATCAATATCAGAAAGATTGAGGTTAATACTCCGAAAACAACCGCTTTTTTTGCAAGATCGAAATGGGAAACTCCTTTAAAATACAGATCCAACAGATTGTCAATCAATTTAATGCGAAACACGATACGACTCCACTTTAACAATCTGCGATTATACGACAATCCCGGATGTTTTTCATTATTTCATTAAAGAGTTTTTTATTATAGTATTTCGAAGCGTTTGGCGGGATAGCTCAGTCGGTTAGAGCAGCGGAATCATAATCCGCGTGTCGGGGGTTCAAGTCCCTCTCCCGCTACCGGCTGAAATTTCAATGAAAATATCTGTAATCGCAATGCCTCTCGAAGCTCAAAAACGCAATTTTGTACTACCATAGTACTACTTTTTTTGAAGATGGAACCGAAACTTATCGTCTTTAATCGTATACAAAATCCAGCTCATGGCATTATTTGCTAACCGACAGGCTTTGAAGATATAATTATGATCATTTTCCAATGCTTCGATCCAATTTTGCAAGTAGGATATACTGTTTGGGCTTGGTTTACTTCCACAGCCGGCAACCCGTCCTACAAAAAAACTTATTATTTCTGCTACCAATTCCTCAAAAGCATACCCCTTTGACCCGAAAAAATTCATCATTTCACGATTCAATCTGTGTTTTGCTCCAGTTGCATGCCCCATTTCGTGGAGCGCAATCTTATAAAAATCAATTTCACTCGCAAAACGTGATCTGTCGGGCAGAACAATCAAATCCTTTTCCTTATCATAAAATGCTTCATCCGAATGAATTGCCTCTTTTAATTCCATATCGGAATTTTTTAAAATTTCTTCGCACTTCTCGATCGGATTAAATTCCCTTGCTTCGTACTTTAATGCCGGCGCTCCCTCAATCTGGTCGAAATTGAAAACGCGGAACCATTTGTTGATGAAAAACGTTTTTTTCTCGTCTGTAGCATCATTTTCCGCTTTTGGGGTCACCTTCGCCAAATATCTGACAATTGAGCTTTTACTTTCTTTTTTGATTTTCCATCCCTTTTCCGTCGCTTGACTAAACGTGCAGTATCTTGGATCGTCGAACGGACAAATCAACAAAGCAATCAAATTAATTCCTCTGTATTCGTGTCCGGTAACTCCGTTGCACAATGGAAAATTACTCGCCGACCAGGGCCTCAACCAAGGAGCCGTACCCGCTTTCATCGCCTCAATTAACATTTTTGCCGCTTCTTTCTGTTGCTTGTTATTACTCATTGCTCACTCCTTCTCTTAAAAACCAACACTTTTGTTCCGCATAGCTAACGCAGTGACGGAACGCACGGTCAAAAGACAGAACCAGCAAGAAATAAAAGCAACTTTCAACACGGGAGCGGAGCGAATGGAGCGGGCAGATGGTTGCTTTTATTTCAGGTTCTGTTATGACCGAGTAAGTCTGCTGCTGTGTTAGCAAAAAGGAACAAGATCATCTTTATCGAAGATTCCGTTTAGATAAAAAAGAAGTTGATATTCTTGTTTCTCCGGAAATGATCGGAGCAGCCACATAAAATACTCTGTTGAGAAACTCGGATAAATATGAGGATAAATTGTTTCTCGACAGAATTCCCGTTTGGGAGAATTATCTAAAATTGCTTGAATTTGCAAAAAAATATGGCGAACCTGCATTCGCTCGTCATTTTTTAAGGTATTTGACTAGGTATGATTGCCTCTCAATAATTCTTTGTGAATTTTTGATATATGTTTACAATTTTTATTCTTTAAAGTCCGCAGACGAGATTAACAGGGCCTTTGTCGAAAATCGGGAGTTCTCTGTTTGCCACACAGCCTGATTCGCTGTTTAACAGTTCGTCGTATATTTCCGACACAAAATCCTTCAAATTCGGATATGCTCCGAAGATTCCATCCGTGCATCTTAGTCTGAATCCTTCCTTATACCAATGTAATATGGCATTATTAGCGTGCTCGGCCGAAGTTAGAACCGCTTTCCAGGATTCCAGTTTGGCCTTTCGGCCGATTAACGGATTATTCAAATTTTGAAGCAACTCTGCCAGCGTATTTTTTAATACTCCCAGCCCTTCCGGTAAATTTATTTTTCGCTCCGACGATCCCTCGGGGATCATTAATTTAAAAAAAATTGATTCCGGTAGAACCTTGCGATGTTTTCTATATAACTCCCCCAAACGCGGCAAATCATCCGGATATATGCCGACCGGAACTTCTTCAGCGTCAATTATGTCACATTCATCATATATATCGAAAAATAGCGTTTCGTTGTGTCTTACGCAACCGCTGCCGCCGGCGACCAATTCGGCACGAGTCTCTAATATGAGTATTTTCAGTCTCTCCATTGTTTGCATCTCTTGTGGATCAAATTTATCAAATCCGCGAACAGCCCAGTAATTAAAAGTGTCCAAGATATTCTGTGCGGAAGATATAATTGCGTCGCAGATAATTAATTTATTAATCAACGGGATAGTCGCGTCTTCCAACTGAAACCTCTCCAACTTTGCTGCCAAGCTGAACAGTCTGTCATGTGCTTTACCGTATCTTTCCTCTATTGTCGTTATTCCGCTGCCGTTATTGATTGGAACGTTTATTTTTGAAAAAAATGAATATTCGCAGACAGATGTTCCCTCATAATTGTAAAACGGAATGCGTTCCGGACAAACTCCCGTCGGAATCGTTTCCGGAGGGATATGCATACACTCGACTGCAAAACAACCGAAAAAAATTGCAGTTAACCAAAAAATCTTCAGCATATATTCCTCCGCTAATATTCAAAGAATATATGCTATCACATAAATTTTATTTTATCAAAATTTTATGTAATCCGATTTTAGAGAACAATAATTTGTTGTTGATTAAAATCATTCTATATAGTTCTTTATTCTCATCAGAATCGTAAACATCGAGGCTATTCGGATTGCATCCTAATCGAATCGGACATCCTAATAAGAGCCTCATTGAGTTCTCGGAAACACAATCCAAAAGACTAGGCCTCGTTAGGAAATTTATCTTAGCCATATTAATGCGCTCGCAAAGTGTAAAAATGCCATAAAAGACGAAGAAGTTTTACAAAATCTCGAAAATGTTCGTCGAAACCATTTTATTT
>JAISMS010000018.1 GCA_031276565.1 Holosporaceae bacterium
AGAAGCAGTTAGGGGGAGGAGAATTTTGAAGTGACGGCTGTTTTGCAAGTACAGTCGGGAAACACGGGAATGAGAATATAATCGCTACTTATCTTCAGCATCAGGGAGAAAAGTACCAAAAATTATACAGAAACGGTAATCAAACGGAATTGTTCTAAAATACCCCGCCGCTCTGCAGCGGGCGATCATTTATTTATTCTTATAAAGTTAACAATAAAGATATGTTTATGGCAGGATATTAGGGGAGAGTTCCGTGAAGGCGATTCGCCGTCGGCATGTCTTGCTTTTTTCGTGCGAAAAATCAATTGAGAGATCCGGCGATTCGGATGAAAACAAGAAAAATCAAATATCGGCGCTGTTGCATTGATAAAATTGTTGAAAAACGCAAATTATTCGAAATGTATGACGACAAACCGGGATCGTGCAGAAAAGATCCGGAAAACACCGTCTGTCGTAAAATGAAGAGTTCGGAGGATCGTTATGAGGACTGCATTTGCGCTTTGACGGATTATTTAGAGCAAAAAAATAAAATTTCATCGACGGCCGTTCGGTACGACGATAAAAATATAACGGCTTAAATTGTCGAAAAAGAAGCGAGGTTCAATTGCCCGCATAAATGTGTCTTGAAACATTCCGGATTAAAACATATATATTTTGCGGCTCCAACCGACCGCGATCCGGATTTTACGGACGCCGGCAATTGTGCGGGTTCCGATTTTATGTTTTAGTGGGGCGACAGAACGGGATAGCATATGAAAAAAATCAATCGCGTAAACGAGGCGGCGTTCAATTTTTTTCGGAACGCGCCGGATTCCGTCTCCGCGAAGGAGTTGCGGGAAAAATTAGCGGATCTGCACCCGGCCGATATTGCGGATTTATATGAAGATCTCGGCGATGCGCGCAGGAAAAAGTTTTTGGACGCGATTCCGGATATGATAAACGCCGAAGTGCTGCTGCATCTGGAAGACACCTGTAAATCCGAAGTGATAAAACAGCTCGGGACGGATCATTTCAGACCGTCGTTGGACGTTCTGCAAAGCGAGGAAATAATAGAGCTGATAGAATCTCTGGCTCCTCGGGAGCAGATGTATTTTATGAACATAATTCGCAATACCCGCAGGGACGCTCTGAATCTGCTCACGGAATATAGCGAAGACGCCGTCGGGCGCAGCATGTCTTTGAGTTTTTTGTCGGTTCCGTACTCCTGGACCGTGGAGGAGGCGATCGCCTACATAAAGTCGCGAAACGTCGCGGACGACTGTTCCGAGATCTTCATAGCGAACGATATGCAGAATCCGGTCGGAGTAATACCGATTTCCACGCTGATTGCTGCCGGGAAAGAGGAAATACTGAAGGACATCGCCAGCTACGATATTATTACGCTCAACGCAAATCTGGATCAGGAAAAAGCGTACGCGTTGTTCAGCAAGTATCGATTTCTTCACATCCCGGTTGTCGAGAAGTCCGGCAAGATGGTTGGGGTTCTGCGGGCGGACGACGTTCTGAAGATCGCCGAGGAAGAGGCGAAGGAGGATTACCTGAAACTGGGAGGATTATCCGAGGGGGCGATCGCCGATCCCTTTTGGAAGGCCTGTTTTACCAGACTGAGATGGCTGTCCGTTTCCATATTAAACGCTATATTTTCCCCCTTGATAATATACTTGTTTCGCGATTCCATCCAGCAGACGATAAGTTTGGCGACTCTGATGCCCATAGTCGGATCCATCGGAGGCAATATCGGAGTACAAGCGGTCAGCGTGGTCATAAAGGCGTTTTCGTCGGAACGGCTGAGGGAACAGAAACATCTGAAAATCGTGTTGAAAGAAGCCGGCATAGGCAGCATTAACGGGCTTGTCATAGGGACGTTTTTCGGAATTTCGGCCGGAATCTGGTTCGGCAGCGCAATTCTCGGAATTGTTTTGGCGGCCGCCATGTTTTTCTGCTCCGTCTGGGCTGCATTCACGGGAGCGCTGCTGCCCGTGGTGTTCGACAGGCTCGGTTACGACTCCGCCCTGAGCTCCGGACCATTGGTTACCGCCGTAACGGACATTTCGGGGTTTGTTATATTTTTAGGGTTGGCTGCGCTGTTTGTGACATAATCTCGGAATTTTCTTCGAATCGATAATTTAGTCAAAATTTCGCCCCTGCGCTTTTTGCTCCGTTTTTCTTTTTGTATTAGCATCCTGATTTTGCAATTTAGGGAGTATGCGTCGTGAATTTTTTAAATATCCGAGGGATAGACGTTTCCGACGCGGAGGAGTGCTAAGCCGAGAGCTGTTTCCTGTCGCCCGGAATACAGCGCCTCGATCAAAAGGAGATAAAAGGCAAATATGTAAAAACCTCTCGGGCCGTGTCCCGCAAAACCGGTTAACTGTCTGAGGGCCGTCGTCACGCAGAAATGCTCGGAATTTCCGTAAAAATCCGTTGATATTTTTACGGTACAATCCCGATTTATGCGGTTTCTTGATTTGCGCCCGCCTATCGTTTAAACTCCCGGGCGCAGGGCGTGGGGATTGGTCAGTTTTATCTCGGTGGCCTAATTATAGAAAGGGGACTGTCCCTGTGTCGATCTTGGTCGGCGCATATGGTACCCACCTTGGATCCGGCCATCTGCAGATCCTCGGCGACGGTTTCCAGGCTCTGTCTTCCGGGTGTTTTACTTCGTCGGCCTCGGGTTCTTCTCCGTTAATGTTAAATAAAGTCCGATAAAGCGGCTTCTGTTTATTCGGGAGACGGATGCGGCATGTTTTCCGGAAATCCGCGGGAAAAAACGTCTTTCCGTTTCGATTTGCTTCGCGACGGGCCTGATTCTCCGATCCGTCCGGATTTGCCGGATTCAACACGGTCAGAGGAGTTTCGTGCTTGGTCCCGGCAGACGTATGCGGACGTCGAATCCGGTCCGCAATATATTTGCCCGATCCTTTCGGAAGGGTATTTTTCGGGGTTAATCGGACAGACTCCCTTAAAAAACACAAGTTCTTTCTTCTGCGTTTCGTTTTTTAAAAAACATGAATTCCGTCTTCCGCTTCGTCGGCGCGAGGTCTCCTCTACCAATATTAAATAAAGTCTGATAAACTGCAAACGTTTTATTCGGGAGTGCGGCATGTCCTCTAAAAATCCGTGGGACGGTAATGAGAATCCTTGGAAAAAAAAGTCAGGGGAAACCT
>JAISMS010000033.1 GCA_031276565.1 Holosporaceae bacterium
AGAGCTTTACAACCCTAAGGCCTTCATCACTCACGCGGCATCGCTGGATCAGGGTTTCCCCCATTGTCCAATATTCCCCACTGCTGCCTCCCGTAGGAGTCTGGACCGTATCTCAGTTCCAGTGTGGCTGACCATCCTCTCAGACCAGCTACTGATCATCGGCTTGGTGAGCCGTTACCCCACCAACTACCTAATCAGACGCAGACCCATCCGTCGGCGACCTTACGGCCTTTCCTCTTTCGAGCTTATGCTGTATTAGCTCCAGTTTCCCGGAGTTGTTCACCACCAACGGGCAGGTATCCACGCGTTACTCACCCGTGCGCCACTGAACTGCGGAGCAAGCCCCGCAATCCCGTTCGACTTGCATGTGTTAAGCGTGCCGCCAGCGTTCGTTCTGAGCCAGGATCAAACTCTCAAATTAAACGACCGAAGTCGTTCCTGCCTCATTACATATCTGACGCAAGATCTGATATGCATAAGGCTCCGAATTGCGCCGTCTGCATATCCTTTCTTCTTTTTTCAATATATTCACTTTTCAAAGAACGTGGACACAGTTATATAACATTCGATCCGGCCGCGTCAACTCCGTTTTTCCGGCATTTTTTAAGATTTTAAAAACATTTCGACCGCGCGACCTCGGTATCGGCTTTTACCGAGCGTGTTTTTGAGCACCGACCGGAACGCCGGACCGGCATCGGAAGGACTGTCGGAGACGGCCTTCAAGCCGACTCGGATGTTTAATATCCTTCGCCGAATGAACTTTTTACTTTTCTAAAAAATTCATTATCCGCAAAAAAAGGATACTATTGACGAATAAATATATTTGTCGGCGGTTACGTTCGGCACCGCTCCGCCGTGCTTTTTAATAAACCGGAAGATCGCTTCCGTCTCCGGCGAAATCGGTTTTGAGCGGAGTTTTCGCCATTATCATGGCCGACCTTTTATTATAAACTCGACCGCCTCGCATAAATCCGAAAAGCAAAAGTCCGCCTCCCGGGGCTCGGCATTTTTGCCGGCCGGAACGTCGGTTTCGCCCTCCTCCGTCGTCCGAGATCTCCAGCAAGCCTTTTCGAGATAATCCGTTGCAATATGCGCGCATTCCGTATAATATCCGTAGAGCTGCGGGTGTAGCTCAATGGCAGAGCATAAGCTTCCCAAGCTTGAGACAAGGGTCCGATTCCCTTCATCCGCTCCGTCGGACGGCATTCTTAAATGACTTCTCCGACGGCGTTGATGTCGGCAAAACGGGAGTTCGTTAAAATTTCAGACGAAAATAAAATCTCACATTATTTTTCTCGTAAAACAATCATAGGAGATATCACGATCTGCGCCCGAGAAAACGCCGTAATCGGATTACATTTCGGCGGTCGATATTTTTCCGAAGCAGAAAACGCCGAATCCGAAATAATTCGAAAGGCATTCGCTCAGCTGGATGAATATTTGGAAGGATCAAGACGTGACTTTGACATAAAATTGGCCTATGACGGATCAAATTTCAGGGTATCCGTTTGGGATCAGCTGAGACGAATCCCCTGCGGAGAAACAAAAAGTTATAAAGAGATCGCGTGCGGCGCCGGCAATCCCCGCTCCTGTCGGGCAGTCGGGAAAGCTTGCGGAAAAAATCCGATCCCCGTCTTCATACCGTGTCATCGGGTGGTCGGAGCCGACGGAAATTTGACCGGCTACGCCGGGGGTATAAATTTGAAAAAGAAGCTTTTAAAAATAGAAAAGACGACGGCAATTTCACCATGTTGAACCGACCTTGACGCATTTTAATGTTCGCGGGAGATTTTTATTTTAATTTGAGTCGGTTATCGATAAAAAGTCCCGGATGAGATGCGATTTCCCGAACTTTTTTATACTTTTCGATAATATCGGAATAAAACGGGCTCTTTTCGGCATATTCCCACCAGATGTTTCCGCATCTTACTTCTTCTTTCCAAGGTTTTTTAGCCCCGGCATAATGTATGACGGCCGGAATATCGTAAACCTTCGATCTTCTTCCGAAAAAAAACGGCGTCGAAGTTAATTTTTTTTCCTTCATATGGCGGAAATCCGCGGCGATATTCGCTTGAGTCTTCTCAAAAAACACCCGGACTTGCATTTTTTTTCCCGCTGCATTTTTTGTTTCGCCGCTTCTCTCTTCATAACAATATCTGTTGAACAGGTTCCATTTTTCGTCGATTATTTTCACGTTGCCGAGACAGATTTCATTTAAAAGATCCTGATCTTCATAAAATTCTCTTCTCCTCTTTTCCTTAATTTTGCGGGATAAAAGCTGCAGGCTTTTATCGGTAATATCATTCTCCCGCATTCTCTTAACGTCCAGCAACAGCACTCCGGCGCTGAAATATTCGTTCTGTCGATTTCCGTTTACCGACCGCGCCGCCCCAGAACGGATATTCGGAATGTCTCTTGCGGCGCCCAGAATTCTGCCTTCCAGGTTAATATCGTATAACTTTGCTATGTCGGCGTTTACGATAATATCACTGTCCAGATATACCATTTTTCGATATGCGGAAAATATCCTCGGAATAAAAAGGCGATAATAGGTGGCCGCGGAAATATGTTTATGAAACAGATAAAGTTTTTTTTCGTTTTCCGAGATAAAAGGCTTTATGTCGAAAAAGCGAATCGAAAAATTTTTTCTGCCTTTTATCATATTCCCTATGATTTTTTTGTCTTTTTCCCGAATACCCCCGTCTAATACCCAGATATCGTAACTGCGGCGCATGTCGGAATTGTCGATCAGCGATCTTAAAGACACTCCCAAGTACGGAACGTAATCGCCGTCGCAGCCGAACACAACCGGTACGCCGGCATCGAAAGCGGGTTTCGCATCTTCAACGGATTCTACAAATGCCGCTTTGAATGAGACTTCGTTTCCGATGCAAATGTACAGCAATCCCAACAAAAAAAGCGCCGCCCAAAGCACCGTCTTTTTTCCCTTTAAAAAAGAAACAAAGATTCTTTCTTTCATCTCGGATCTCATATCTTCGCGCATTTTCGGACAGGAATTTATATAAAAAATATATACAATATATTAAACATGTGCATTTTGTTAGAATTTGTGATTTCTTCAAACTACGCCCTTGATTGAGAATTGACCGATTATGGGATATAATCGGCGATGTTTTTATTAGCAGCCGGATCAAACGCATGACGTCCCGCATAATTGCCGTAATAAACCAAAAAGGCGGAGTCGGAAAAACCACCACCGTCGTGAACTTAGCGACAGCCCTCGCCGCCGTCGGCAAAACCGTACTCGTTCTGGATTCGGATCCCCAGGGGAACACCACCACCGGGTTCGGCATGACGAAGGGAAGAGGCATACGCAGCAGCTATGGAGTTCTGCTGGGACTGGTCGATCCGACGGATGTAATTCGGGAAACCTACATAAGCGGGCTCTCGATAATTTCCTCCACCATAGATTTAGCCGCCGCCGAAGTGGAGCTTTTTACACAGCGGGATCGGGACAGTCGGTTAAAAAAATCTCTTTCCGGTCTGGAACACGACTACATACTGATCGATTGCCCGCCGGGATTCGGACTGATTAACATAAACGCCCTGAACGCCGCCGATAAGATCATCATACCGCTGCAGTGCGAATTTTATGCGCTGGAGGGACTGGCTCAGCTGTTCAGCACCGTTGAAAGCGTAAGAAGCACCATCAACAAAAATCTGGTAATTTCGGGAATTCTTTTGACCATGTACGATCGGAGGAACAGTCTGAGTTCTGTCATAGCCGAGGATGTGCGCTCTCATTTCGGAAATTTGGTTTTTAATACGGTCATTCCGAGAAACGTAAAAATCAGCGAAGCCTCGTCCCACGGAAAACCGATACTCATCTATGACATAAAATCCATGGGGGCAATCGCCTACATCGAGCTCGCCAGAGAATTTTTGGCCGGAGAATCGGATTAAACCGCCGCCGGCATCGAAGGCCCGAGAAGCCTTCCCCGACAGGCGCGGAAAGACTGAAGAACAGCTCGAATTCCGCATTCCCGCCGCCGTCCGCATAAAGAGTTGTTTGAATAATTTTGCGGGAACTTAAATTCAGCCTCCGTACCGCGCGAAAACAAGCGCCGTCGTGAATTGTTCGATTCTTCGAAGATAACGACAAAGTCAGATACGCCGCGCGGCAGAGATTTCAGTCTCTCGCCGCCAACGGCAAAAGATTTATGTTAGCCATAATCGCAATTTCTTCGTAAATAGCGGTCGGATTACCCTTTTCGTCCGCCGCAACTCCTCCGGCTTCTTTCACCAGCAGCATGCCGGCGGCGATATCCCAAAGATTTGAATTCGGCGCCAGATATAAAACGTCTGTTCGCCCGGCGGCAAGGTATGCCATATCCAAAGTAATTGCTCCGGTTCGTCTGATTTTTAAGCCGGATTTTTTCGCAAAAGTTTGAGGCATTTCGGAAGAGATCAGCGCTTCCGACATCGATCGTCTTCCGGAAACGCGAATTTTTCGATCGTTAAGATAGGCACCGCCTCCTTTTTCCGCCCAAAACATTTCGTTTTTTACGGGATCATAGGTTACCGCCGCAACAATTTCCCGATCTTTCTCCAAAGCCAGAGAAACAGCCCAATGGGGAAATCCGTGCATGTAATTTACAGTCCCGTCCAGCGGGTCCGCTATCCATCTGCAGGACGAATCTTCACCGATGATTTCTTCTGATTCCTCCGACAGAAACGAATAGGCCGGTCTGGCATGCAGCAGCTCCGCTTTTATGATGCCGTCGGCTCTTAAATCGGCGCTTGTAACGAAATTCTGATTGCTTTTTATCGAAACCTGCAGATTCTCCAACTCGGAAAAATCACGCAGCAGACATTTGGAAGCCTTAACCGCCGCTCCGCTCATGACGGTGATCAAAGACGACCGGGTCGGCAATTTTATACTAATCATCTATCTCTTGGAGAACTGGAAGCTGCGCCTTGCTTTCATAAGACCGTATTTCTTTCTTTCAACAACTCGACTGTCTCTGGTAAGCAACCCGGCTGATTTTAAAATCGCTCGAAGATTCGGTTCATGGTCCGCAAGAGCTTTACTGATCCCGTGACGAACGGCGCCGGCTTGTCCCGACAGTCCGCCTCCGCTTACGGTGCAGAAAGCGTCATACCTTCCGATACGATTCGCTACGGAAAAAGGCTGTAAAACCAGAGTTTGCAAAACCGATCTCATGAAATAATCGAATACTCTGCGACCGTTCACCGTAATATCCCCGTTTCCCGGCTTCACCCAAACGCGGGCAACCGCTTCCTTGCGCCGTCCGGTACCGTACGTTCTACCGAGAGAATCCCTCACCGTTTCGACTTTTTTTTCGTTTGCCTCGGATACGGTTTCCATATTAACTCCTCTTAACGTTTTTTGAATTCAACGAAGCCACATCCAGAATCCGAGGATTCTGTCCGCCGTGCGGATGAGCGTCTCCGCAATAAACTTTAAGATTCTTTAACATCTTACGCCCCAGCGGCCCTCCGGGCAGCATGCGTTCGACAGCCTTGGAGATTACGCTTCCGGGGCATTTGCCGGAAAGACGTTCCTTCAAAGTTCTCTGCTTTATGCCGCCGGGATAACCGGTATGCCGGTAGAAAACATGATCTTCGAGCTTATTGCCGGTTACGCGAACCTTCTCCGCGTTGATCACGACCACGTAATCCCCGCAATCGATGCTCGGAGTAAATTCCGGTTTGTGTTTCCCGCGCAAATAGCTTGCCGCGACGGCCGAAAGCCGCCCCAATATCAAATCCTCGGCGTTAATTAAAACCCACTGTTTCTTTATTTGCCCCGCCTTGAGAGAAAAAGTCCTCATATGCCGTTTCCTTAACTTTGTGCACTTATATACCGGTAATACCGAAAATCTTCAACCCGTGTTCAGACGATTTTCTCCACCTGCAGAAACCCTAAATCCACGTTTGTCGGCCTGCCGAAAATGGAAACGGCCACCTTTATCCGCTCCTTTTCGTAATCAACTTCGTCTATAACTCCCTGGAAAGAGGCAAACGGACCGTCACAGACGGTTACGGCGTCGCCGATTTCATATTTGACCGTGTTGCGGGAATTTCCGACACTGTCCTCTACTTTCTTCACGATTCTTTCGACTTCCGCCGTCGAAATCGGCAGAGGTTTTCCCCGGGCGCCCAAAAATCCGGATACTTTCGGAATGCCCCGCACCAAATGCCAGGTGTCATCCGTAAGATCCATTTGCACCAGAATATATCCCGGAAAAAACTTTCGGGCGGATTTTACTCTTTCGCCCTTCTTAATTTCCACCACTTCCTCCGTCGGAATCAACACTTCTCCGAACATTGAGGTCATTTCGTTTCTTTTGGCCTGATCGTATATCTGCTCCCGAACTCTCTGTTCAAATCCGGAATATACGTTAACCACATACCATTTCACGGCATAAGCTCCTAAACACCCAAAATTTTACGCAAACAGAAATATATAATGCTGTCGGATATAAAAAAGTACACCATGGCGCCGATCATCATCAAAACGACGGCCACCGTCATACCCATAGTCTCCTTTTGAGTCGGCCAAACGACTCTTTGCATTTCTCGTTTTACCTGACTTATAAATTCTGCCGGACTGATCATACCAACCTCTTCATTCAATCTTGGCAGGGGCGGAGGGGATCGAACCCCCGACCTGCGGTTTTGGAGACCGCCGCTCTGAGCCAAACTGAGCTACACCCCTGTAAAACACATTCCGATCCCGTTTCCGCAAGACTAATTATTCTTGCGAAGAAAGGCCGGAATCTCCAAGTCTTCTTCCTGCGCGCCCGTTTGAACTTTAGGCTGCTGCAGAACAAACTCCTCCTTTTTTTCGGAAGAGAACGATCTTCTCATCCCCGTTAAACGCTCAAACAGAGACTGCGGCTTCTTCTTGGCGGACTCCGTTTGAATCGCTCCCGGAGAAGTATTCCTCACTACGCCGAAAACCGGAGGTTGTTGCGTTTTCTCCTCTGAGTTTGCCGCCCCGCTCTCCG
>JAISMS010000071.1 GCA_031276565.1 Holosporaceae bacterium
CCAGCTGTCCACCAACAGAGCCTTCAGGGGCGCGTTCACATCCCCCGTCGGAGGAGGCAATCCGGTTACGACGGCCTCCAGCACTTCCTCGATTCCGATCCCCAACTTCGCCGACACGGAAATTGCATTCGTACAATCAAGACCTATGACGTCTTCTATCTGTTTTCCGATTTTTTCGACGTCGGAAGCGGGCAAGTCGGTTTTATTCAGCACGATGATGATCTCGTGGTTATGCTCCAAAGCCAGATAAACATTTGCCAAAGTTTGGGCCTCGACTCCCTGGGTCGAATCAACCACCAGGACGGATCCTTCGCAGGCAGCCAGAGACCGGCTGACTTCATAGGAAAAATCCACATGCCCCGGAGTATCGATGAGATTCAACAAATATGTCTTTCCGTCCTTCGCTTTGTACTCCAAACGCACCGTCTGGGCTTTTACGGTGATGCCGCGTTCCCTTTCTATATCCATGGAATCGAGCATTTGGTCGCGAAATTCGCGCGCATCCACCGCTCCGCAAAATTGCATCAATCTGTCCGCGAGTGTGGATTTTCCGTGATCTATGTGGGCAATTATGGCGAAATTTCTGATGAGGTTCATTTTTTGCGCAATTCTCCGCCGACACTTTCAACATACCTGATCACTTTATCCGAAACGACCTGCGCCTCCTCCTCCGTCAAAGTTCTGTTGACGGCGTCCATTGTAACGGAAACGGCTATGGATTTTTGAGTAATATTCAGATCGAAGCAATCGAAAATATCAGCCTTCGTTATCAGCGGATCCAGTTTGCAGAGATTGTTCAGCATGTTCCCGACCTCCGCTCTGGAAGAAAAGAGAAAAGCAAAGTCTCTGACAATTTTTGGGAATACTTTACTGCAATCGAACAATTTTCCGATGATCAACCCGGGTAAATTATCTCCGAATATTTCGAAACACACGATTTTCTCGGAAATATTAAATAAATCTCCGATTTTCGGATGTAATTCCCCGAAATATGCCGTTTTTTTCTTCCCCAGCATAACGGTTCCGCTTCTGGAAGGGTGATAATAGGATGCGGCGGAATTGATCGTCGTAATATTTCTCTCATCCGCTCCCCAGTATTTCAAAACCGCAGTCACGTCGCCTTTTACGTCAAAAACGTCGACGGAACGGGTTTTTTCCAACCAATTTCGAGGCAAAAAATTTCCGATACGAACACCGGAGATATGAAAATCCTGCTCGCAGGAATCGCGGAACGTATTCCCGGATTCGCAGAAGGCAACGTCGGTCTGACCGTAGTTCAGCGCCGACGCGACGCGTTGTAACAGCGTCGAAATCAATGACGGCCTCATTACGGCGTAGTCTGCGCTGATGGGATTTATCAATTTGATGACTTTCTTACCCTCCTCAAAGGCTTCCGCATAATCCTGCTTAGTGAAAGAGTAGGTTATCACTTCCGAAAGTCCTCGAGAAGCGAGTATTTTCTTCGCCCCTATAATCTTCATCTTCCTGTCCGACAGCTCATCGCGACCGGCGGCGATTATCTCCACGCTCTTGTCGGGAATCCTGTCGTACCCTTCCAGCCGAAGGATTTCTTCGATCAAATCCTCTTCGATATTCAAATCGGACCGCCAACCCGGCGCCAAAAAAACAGATTCCCATTCTTTGAATTTAACTTCCTTCAGCCCTAATTTTTTCAACAAAAGCTTGGCGTTATTCCAATCGATGCTGCAACCGCTTATGTTGTCGAGTCTGGTCTTTCTCAGAGTTATCTTTTTATTGTTCGTCGGCCTGTTGCCGACCGTCAGAATGTCACCGGCTTCCCCTCCGCAATTTTCAATAATCAACTTCGTGATCCCGTTTAATCCGGAAATACACGAATCTCCGTCTATCCCTCTTTCGAATCTGCTGCGGGAATCGCTGTTGATATTCAGCAACGTACCCGTCCTGGAAACAAAAATCGGATCAAATAATCCGGATTCCACCAAAATGTCGGTTGTGTTTTCGTCGCAGGCCGCCTTTTTTCCCCCCATGATGCCGAGCAAACACAACGATGATTCGTCGTCGGCCGCCATGAGCATCCCCGGAAGTAACCTGTATTCATTGCCCTTTATATCTTCAAAGACTTCTCTGTTCTTCGAAAAACGTATATGCAGGTCCCCTTTTATTTTTTTTAAATCGTATAAATGCGTAGGCCTTCCGGAATCCACCATCCAAAGATTCGACAAGTCCACCAATGCGGAAATACTGTTAAGACCTGCAGATTTGAGCGCGGATTTAAGCCATTTCGGACTTTCTCCGTTTTTAACGCCGCGAATTACTCGAAATGCAATAAACGGCGCATACTGACGGCATGATTCGCTGTTATCATAATTGACGTTTATGGGGAATTTAAAAGACGACGTGCATTCTCCCTCCTCGGGAAGCAAAAACTTTCCGGCTCCCGCCGCCGCAAGATCTCGGGCTATACCTCTCACCGAAAAGCAGTCTCCGCGATTGGGGGTGATCGAAATTTCCAGGATTCCTCCGTCGTATCCCAACACGTCGGCCGGAGAAGAAGCCAAGTCCGCATCAGAATCCGCCTCTATGATTCCCTCATCTTCGCAGGATATACCCAGCTCCCCGAAGGAACACATCATGCCTTCGCTGACGACGCCGCGAATCTTGCTTTTCTTTAAAACCTCCTTCGAAGACGGAATTATCGCTCCGGGCATCGCCAGAACGGTTTTTAATCCGACCCTCGCGTTTTTCGCTCCGCACACGATGCAGGATTCGTTCCCCAAAGCATCCTCCACGGTGCAAACCTGCAAATTATCCGCATTCGGATGCTTTTGAACCTCTTTTATCCGAACCAGTTTAAAATTTTTAAAAATTACTTCGGGATCATCCGCTTTTTCCACCTCCAAACCTATCGAAGTCAACTTCTCCGCCACCCGAACGATATCAAGATCCGTAGACAGATAGTGCTTCAGCCAATTAAAAGAAAACCGCATTTTTAACTCCTGATTTATTTCGCGGAATGAGAAAACCCAAAGGCATTGATCCAGCGCTCTCCGGATTCAAAATATCCTCTTAAATCCGGAATGCCGTACTTCAGCGAGGTTAACCTTTCCACACCGAAACCGAAGGCGATTCCCTGGTATTTTGACCGATCCGTTTTTCCGTGCTCCAAAACATTGGGGTGAATAACTCCGCAGCCCACCACTTCCAACCAATTATTTCCCGTTCCGAGCATCATTTTTCCTCCTCTAATTTCATAGGCGACGTCAATCTCGGCGGACGGCTCCGTGAAAGGAAAAAAACTCGGTCTGAATCTTATGCGAAGATCTTTCGCTTCGAAAAATTTTTTCAAAAAATCTGACATCAGCCATTTGAGATGAGCAAATCCGACGCCTTCGTCCACGATAATGCCTTCGATTTGATTGAACATCGGCGTGTGGGTCGCATCGTAGTCGCTTCTGTAAACCCTCCCGAAGGAAAAGAATCTGAAAGGGGGAGTATAGGCCCTCATGGCATGCATTTGAACCGTAGAGGTATGAGTTCTCAAAAGCTTGCGGCCGTTTTCGTCGGCGAGCCGATGCACGTAAAACGTATCATGCATGGTCCTTGCGGGATGATGATCCGGCATATTCATTACCGTAAAATTAAAATATTCGTTTTCGATATCCGGACCGTCCGCAAACTTAAAACCGTAGGAAGAGAATATGTCGGAGATTTCCTCTTCGACTTTGGTTATCGGATGAATTTTTCCGAAGTTACAGGGACGCGGAGGCATGGAAACGTCGATGAATTCAGAAGCCAGTTTTTTGTCCAGCTCCTTCATTTCCAATTCTTCAAATTTTGCGTTTATTTTCTGAGTTACTTCGTTTTTGAGAGCGTTAATCTCGGCTCCGAGCGTGCGTTTCTGTTCGTCCTTTAAAGTCGGCAATTTTTTCATCATTTCGGTTATTTTGCCGCTTTTGCCGAAAAGAACATTTTTCAGCATATCAAGTCTTCTCAGGCTGTCACAGTTGGAAATTTCATACAAGCAGCTGGCGCGCAATCTGTCTAATTCAGAAACCACTATTCCGTCTCCCGTAAAATCTTCGGCGGATTCTAGCAAAAAAAAATAACGGTTAAAATAGAAAAAGACCACAAACATTGTATGGGTCGTTTCTGAAAACCGCAGAGTTTCCCGGTCGCGGACAAGGGCAAGACACCCGTTTGCATCTTTTTTAAAATGCCCGGATATTATATTTGACCGGACAAAAACATATGGAGTATCATCACTCCCTGTGATTACTACGAGAAAGGAGAGATCATGGACAGAAGCGGTTGGGGCATAAAGAGAATTTGCTTGGGGTGCAGCACCCGTTTCTACGATTTTTATAAATCGCCGATAGTATGTCCGTCCTGCGGCGCAGTATTCGATCCGGAATATCTGTCTAAAAGAAAGACGAAAAATCTCCAGGGAAAAAGCAGCGACGTCATTGACGTGATGAACGTTGTCGCGGACGAAGAAGATCTTATCGACGAATCGGAGGGAGATCTGGATGATTCGGAAGACATCGTTATTGACGGTGAAAAAAATTAACCGCACTTTTTTCTTGATTCTCGGCGTTTGCTTATGCGGAACGTTCGATCTGCGGTCGGTTAATTTAAAGCATTCCCCGACAGAGCTCGAGAAAAATTCCGACTCTGACGAAATCGATTCCGACGAAGAAAAGGAATCCATCTGGGAATCTAAACCCGTAGAGATCGACTGTGCCCGAGTACAGATTTTGGATAAAATCAGCGGCAAAGTTTATCGGGAAAATCTGAGAACTCATGTTCCTAAAACTTTCGGATCTCTCCGAATCAGCCTCAAAAAATGTTTCAAAAACGGTCCCGAAAGCGATGGGGAGATTTTCGCTCTCGTGGAGATATTCGAAAACGAGAAAATCATATTTAACGATTGGCTTTTCGCTTCTTCTCCCTCCGTAAATCTTTTTTCGCATCCGATATACGATGTTCGGATAGAGTTTCCCAATGAATCTTGAAAACCGCCTGTTCGGAGGAAAACGCCCGGTTTTCCTGGCTCCGATGGCCGGCGTTACGGATGCTCCGTTCCGAAAACTGGCGATCGACTTCGGAGCAAGCGCGGCGGTTTCGGAAATGACTTCCGTCGAAGGAATCGTGAGGAGAAATGCAAAAACTCTGAAGCGACTTCCCGACGCCGGCGAACGCTCTCTGAAAATCGTCCAAATAGTCGGCTCAAATCCGGAAAGCGCGGCCGAATCGGCGAGCATCAACGAAGAACTCGGAGCCGACGTCATTGATATAAATATGGGATGTCCGGTTCGCAAAGTCGTCTCCTGCGAATCCGGAGCGGCCCTCATGAAAAACGAAGACCTGGCCGTAAAAATAGCCGAATCCGTCGTGAAAGCCGTAAAAATCCCGGTTACGCTGAAAATGCGACTGGGATGGGACGGCGAACACGTCAACTTCCTGTCTCTCGCCGAAAAATTCGAAAACGTCGGCGTTCGCATGCTGACGATCCATTGCAGAACGCGCAACCAAATGCACGGCGGAAAGGCGAATTGGTCCCTGATCGGAACCTTGCGGGACAGAATTAAAATCCCCTATCTCTGCAACGGCGACATAGGATCTCCGGAGGACGCCGTCCGGGCATTGGAGGAATCTCGGGCGCACGGAATTATGGTGGGACGGGCGGCTCTGGGCAGACCTTGGCTGCCGGGACAAATTCTGCGCTTTCTGAACGACGGCGAAATTATTCCGCCGCCGTCTCTTGAACGACAATGGCAAATCATCGGTGAACATTTCGAAAGCGTTTTAAACTTCTACGGAGAAGCCGGGGGCGTAAAAATTTTCAGAAAACATTTTTGCTGGTACAGCAGCGGACTTAAAGGGGCGGCCCGATTCAGGGAAATAATAAACGGCGCCGAAGATATTTCTTTCATAAAAAGTTACGCGGAAGACTTTTATAAAAGGCAGTTTAGAGCTATTCTGTAACCGAAAAAAGGAACAATAATGACGGACGCGGCGGAAAACCCCGATATCGGTTTCTCTAAAATGATCGAGAAACATCTTGAGAGGTATTTTGCCATGCACCAGGGAGGGGACATTCCGCCGGGATTATACGGCCGCGTCCTGGAAGAGGTGGAGCGGACTCTGTTCGAAGTAACTTTAAAGCATTCTCGCGGAAATCGACTGAAGGCCGCCCGGGTGCTCGGCATAAATCGCAATACTTTACGAAAAAAAATGATAAATTCGGGGGAAAATAATACTTAATCTTTTTAAGAGAATAATTATTTTCTTCAAAAGGTCCGGCGTACGCAATCGATTAATGTATCCGTTTTTCGTACTTTCGGCGGTTTCCTGTTTTTACACTTATTGGTTATTTTCGGATGTAGATTCCTATAATCGTAATTCCGGATCCGTTATTACGATTCTGTATTTCGATATCGCTTTCATCCTGGTGCTGCTTTTTTTGGGCAGCAACAAACTTATGGAGCTGTGGAACAGCAGACACACAAAAGGCTCTCGGCTGACTTTGCGGCTGATATCCGCCTTTTCCATGCTGTCGGTGGTTCCTTCGGTAATGATGTGCGTATTTTCGGCTTTATTCTTCCACAACGGCATAGAGTCGTGGTTCAACAAACGAAATCAGACCGTGCTTCAGGAATCTCTTAATGTGGCGGAATCATACCTGGCCGAACACAAACGAAACGCCCTCCGTGACTGCATTGCCGTTTCCAGAGCGTTGGAATATCACATCGACGGAATGGGTGAAGACGAACCGTCGTTTTCCAACGAAAGATTTGCAAAAAGCTTCGGGTTTCTGCTGGACGATCTGTGCGGACTGAAGGGAATCGACGGCGCGATCCTGCTGGATTCCGACATGAACGTCATTGCCCATTCAAAATACAGCGTTTCTTTGCATTTTTTAAACGTGAACTACAAAAAAATAAAAGAAACCGAAAACGCCGATAAAAAAGGTCTGATTCTAAACGTAAACGCCGGAGAAGAAGAGAAAAGCATAGTAGCCGCCTCCTGTTTTTTCAAACATTCCGGCGATTATATGTATCTGATCATCGAAAAAAATGTCGACGCGGAAGTGCTGTCGCAGGCGAAAAACACGAGGACCGCCTACGACGAATATCTTCGGCTGCTGGCCGACAGAAGCTCTTTGGAGATAGCGTTTATCTTAATGTTTCTGATAATCGGAGTTTTGCTTTTGATCGCCTCCATCGCCGTCGCCGTCGTATATTCCTGGAGAATAGTAAAACCCGTCAGCAATCTGATCGACGTGTCGGAGGAAATTATTAAAGGAAACATGAAGGCCAGAGCCAAAAACTACGGCTTCTACGAAGAAATACAACTTCTCAGCAAGACCTTCAATCAAATGGTGGAGCAGATCTGTCTGCAACGGGAAGATCTGGTGAATATCAACCGAAAACTCGACGAAAGAATAAAATTCATCGGCAGCGTCCTTGCCGGCGTCTCTTCGGGAGTCATAGGCACGGATAACGACTCCGTATACATATGGAATACGGCCGCAGAGAAACTGCTGGGAAGAAAAATCACCGGCGGAGATAAAATAAGCGACATATTTCCGGAGATGGCCGAATTGCCGAAACAAACGGCGGAACAGCGGTCCTCCGTCTGCCGGGAAATCGAGTTTAAAAGAGGCGGCGAAGTGCTGTTATTTTCCGTTAAAGCGGAAAATCTCGCATCGCCGAACGACGACAGATTTGTGATCACCTTTGACGATCTTACGGACATGGTCATGGCCCAAAAAAAAGCCGCCTGGTCCGAAGCTGCCCGCCGAGTGGCCCACGAAATCAAAAATCCCCTTACGCCGATTCAACTGTCCGCCGAAAGAATCCGACGCAAATATCTGCCCCAGATAAAAGCGGACACGGAGATTTTTTCCGGCTTGATAGACGTGATCGTGAGGCAGGTGAGAAACATTAAAAGATTGACGGATGAATTTAACTTTTTCGCCAGACTGCCGGAACCGAAGCTGAAAAAATGCGACGTCCGAAGTTTGTGCAGGCAGGCGGTTCTTCTGATGCAGAATGCCGTTGAGGATGTGGAGATTACTTTTTCCTCCGAAGACGAAGAAGATTTTCCTCTCCTGAATGCCGACGAGCAGTTGTTGCATCAGTCCGTGGTGAATCTTGTGCAGAACGCCGTCAATGCTCTTTCCACGGTCTCCGAACCCCGTAAAAAAATCTCGGTTTATTTAGAAAAAACCGACTCCGAAATAAAAATCTCCGTTGAAGACAACGGTCCCGGATTCCCGAAGGAGAAAACAGAATCGCTGACGACCGCGTACTTCACCCTTATGCCGAAAGGCACCGGATTAGGGCTGGCAATCGTGAAAAAAATAGTACAAGATCACGGCGGGAGGTTGACGCTTGAAGACAGCGTATACGGAGGAGCAAAGGCGATAATGTCTTTTCCGCTCGGAACAGGAGAAAAAAATGAGCAATGAAACGATACTGACAGTTGATGATGAAACCGAAGTGCGATCTCTGATATCCGACGTACTGTCGGATGAGGGTTACAAAACCGCGTCGGCCGCAGATGAAACCGAAGCGCTTTCGATAATTAAAAATTCTCCGCCGGATCTGATATTTCTGGATCTTTGGATCGGAGAAGACGAGTCCGCCGGATTGAAAATCCTCGAAAAAATTCGACAAATAAACGGAGAAATCCCGATTATCATAATCTCCGGTCACGGAACAATCGACGCCGCCGTTCAGGCCATCCGAAAAGGAGCTTTCGATTTCATCGAAAAACCCTTTGTTACGGATCGCCTGCTTTTGACCTGTAAACGGGCTCTTGAGGTCCGCAGATTAAAGAGAGAAAATTCGGCGCTTCGGCTTAACAAATTTGACGTCGGAGTTTTTTTCGTCGGAAAATCATTGTTCTCCTCTTCGATAAAAACCCTGATCGATAAAGTCGCCTCCTCCAACAGCAGAGTCTTTATAAAAAGCAAAATCGGCATGGGAGTCGAATCCATAGCCTTCAGAATTCATAACGATTCCGCCCGGAAAACCGGGCCCTTCGTTCATGTTAACTGTTTTGCCGACAACAAAGAAAAATTCGAGGCGGAATTGTTCGGCACCGAAAAATTATACGGAAACATAGAAAAAGCGGACAGCGGAACTTTATTTTTGGATGACGTCACGAAGCTGTCCAAGGAATGTCAGGTGAAACTGCTCCAATTTCTGCAGGAAAATTCCTGTCTCATCGGCAGCCGGAGAGTGTATTCGGACGCCAGGGTCATATGCAGCTCATCCGACGACGTTGATTTGGCATTGTCCTCGGAAAAATTCAGCCGGGAGTTGTTTTATCGTCTGAATATCGTGAGTATCGATATACCGAGCCTGAAAGACAGACGTGAAGATATTATTCCGCTGGTCTCCTATTACCTTTCAAATTCAGAGGCGATTTTCGGATTGAAGCCGAAAAACTTCACCGAAAGCGCCATCGCAATACTCCAGTCCTACGATTGGCCCGGGAACATCGCTCAACTGAAAAACGTCGTGGAAAGCTCGCTGATCAATTCCGCAAAAGCCGCCGAGATTGATAAAAGCTCGCTGCCCCCGGAACTCACCTCCAGCGCCAAAGAAAAATTTGTTTCGCTGAATGCGGCGAAATTCATTTCTTTGCAGATAAAAGAGGCGAAAGAATGTTTCGAATCAAACTATATGCAAGCTCAAATCGAGAGATTCTCCGGCAACATATCAAAAACGGCTAAATTCATAGGCATGGAACGTTCCGCGCTGCACAGAAAATTGAAGACTTTGGGGATCGTATCGAAAAACAAAAGGATCGGGAAAAAATGAACGTCCTTATCCTGGGCGCCGGCCGCGTAGGGCTCGGAGTCGCCCGACATCTCATAAACCGCGACGCCGACGTCACCGTTGTCGAAAAATCCTCGGAGACGGTTTCCGGAGTTAAAAATTCCTCAAATATCAATATAATACGTGGAGACGCACTGGACGCGGACGTTTTGCGCGCCGCAAACGCCGAAAGCGCCGCCTGTCTCGTGGCCGTAATGTCCCGCGACGAACAAAATATCGTGGCCTGTAAACTGGCCGAATCCCTGTTCGGGACGGAAATGAAAATCGCCCGAATGAAAAGCGATTGTTTTGCGAAAAACGAGAACTCCGAAACATTTCTGAAGGATAATTTCGGAGTCGACGTTTCCGTTTTTCCCGAAGCGGAAGTCGCTGCCCGCATATCGGAAGTCGCATCGCTGAAAGGAGTGTTTGACGTAATCGAACTGGGACGTCTGACGATCGTCGGGTTAAAATGCAAAGAGGATACGGAAATTATCAATACCGCCTTTAAGCACTTTCAAAGCATAACCGATTTAAACCCGTTTATCATGACCGTAACCCGAAACGGAGAGACCTTTTTCCCAGAAGGCGAAGATATGCTTCTGCCCGGCGACGACGCGTATTTTGCCGCGGATAGCGCCGTTCTCGACGAAATTCTGCCGCTGTTCGGATATTCGCCGACGTCGGAGGCCCAGAATTTCCTTATCGCAGGCGGAGGGAACGTCGGTACTCTGCTGCTGAAAGCAATTGCGGCCAAAAATCAGCGGCACTCGATAACTTTATTGGAAAAATCAATGGAAACGGCCGAAAGAACGGCCCAAAATCACCCGGACGTAACAGTTATTTCCGGAGACGCCGCAGATTATAATCTGCTGAAAAACATAAGCTCCGGAATTGATACGGCGATTACGGTTACGGAGAACGACGAGACCAACGTGCTTGCTTCCCTGCTCCTGAAACAATTGGGGGTTAAGCGAGGATTTACGCTGGCAAAAAGTAAAAATTATGAGCCGCTGTTTTTAACCGATTCCGGCTGTTCGATCGTTAATCCCGGCACAATTACCGTCGATACCATCATAAAAAGATCTCGCAGAGGAAAAATCATCTCCCGCGTACCCCTGAAAAATTCTCCGTCATACGTCATAAAGGTCGAAGTAACCGACTCCTGCACCCGATTAAATGAAACAATCGAATCTTTCCGCGAAAAAAACAGTCTCGTACCGATTTTTATCCTGAGAAACGACAAAATAATTCCGGCTAAAAAAGATCTCGTCGCAGAATCCGGCGATCGGATGCTGATCTTAGTTTCCGAAGAAAGAGTGAATTTTGCGGAAAAGATTTTTTCAAACTCTTTGCTTTCCGACAGAAACAAATTCTGACCCTGTCATTCTTTCATAAAATCGGTTGATTTCTCCGGGATTGATAAGAAAATGCGGCCGACGGCTGCCGGCGGCGAAATTTCCGCCGCGGCCGACCGATCGCAGACCCGGTTTTCCAGGCGACTGAGAGTATTTTTACGGCCTTCCGTCCGACGGCTGCCGGCAGCGAAACTTCCGCCGCGGCCGACCGATCGCAGACCCGGTTTTCCAGGCGGCTCAAAGTATTTTTACAGCCCTCCGTCCGACG
>JAISMS010000064.1 GCA_031276565.1 Holosporaceae bacterium
CTGCCCCGGTGGGAGAAGTAATAATGCCGATTAACCTCGGCAGCAGCGGAATCGACTTCTTTCCGGAGGGATCGAAAAGCCCCTCCGCCGCCAATTTTTTTTTACGTTCCTCCAATAATCTCAGAAATTCTCCGAGACCGATCGGTTCAAATTGCTCCACGATGAACTGATATTCCGATTTCATCGCATAGGTCGATACCCGTCCGACGCACTTTATTTCCATTCCGTCTTTCGGTTGAAATTTCTGTTTTTGTGCCGTTCCTTTCCAGCAGACGGCTTTAATGACGGCGTCGACGTCCTTCATGTTAAAATACAAATGTCCCGATGCGGGAATCGTCAAAGCGCTGACCTCGCCTCTTAACCGTATCTCTCCGAAATTTTGCTCCACCGTTCTTTTGATCAGTTTCGAAAGTTCGGAAACGCCGTATTCTTCCATTAAAATCCTCTTTCGCCGATGATATCAAACTTTTCTCATCCCCTTCAACTGTGATATTATACCGGAGTTGCTTTTCAAAGGAGACATTCGGCGGTGTTCGATTCGCTTTCCGACAGAATTTCGGGAATATTCAAAAAATTGCGCAAAAGCGGGATTTTAAAAGAGTCCGACGTTGAGGACGCGCTGCGCGAAATCCGAATAGCGCTGCTGGAAGCGGACGTTTCGCTGGAAGTCGCCAAAAAATTCATAGCCGAAGTAAAGGAAAAAGCCGTCGGGCAAAAGATAATCGAATCCGTTTCCCCCGAGCAGGCGGTGATCAAAATAGTCCATGACCGCCTCGTCGAGTTGCTCGGAAAATCTTCTCCGATCGAAGCAAATAAAAAACCGTACGTAATCATGATCGTCGGCCTTCAGGGAGCCGGGAAAACGTCCGCAACGGGGAAATTGGCCAATTTTTTCTCGAAACGAAATAAAAAAGTCGTCACGGCTTCCGCGGACATTTATCGCCCGGCAGCCGCAGAGCAGTTGGAAATGCTTTCCCGAAAAATAAACGGCGTCATTTTCGCCCGTCCCGAAAACGCCTCCTCCGCGTCCGTCGAAACCGTATGCGAGTTTGCATTGCAAACCCTTCGGAATGAAGATGCGGACGTGCTGCTGCTGGATACCGCCGGCCGTCTCCACATAGACGAAGTAAAAATGAACGAACTCCAAATGATCGAAAATATGATCCGTCCCGACGAGATAATTCTGACGGTCGACGTCATGACCGGGCAGGACGCATTCAACATAGCGGAAAAATTCTCCCGGGCTCTGCCGGTTTCCGGGATAATTCTGACGCGGATCGACGGCGACGCCAGAGGCGGCGCGGTTCTTTCCATGCGCGCCGTAACCGGACGCGAAATAAAATTTCTGTGCACCGGAGAACGCCTCGAAGATCTCGAATTTTTCGACGCCGAAAGAATCGCCGGCAGACTTCTGGGAATGGGAGATATAGTTTCTCTGGTGGAAAAAGCCCGGGAGAATTTTTCCCGGGAAGAGGCGGAAAAGACCGCCCGAAAGCTGCAGGAGGGGATTTTTACCTTCGATGATTTAGCGGTTCAAATGGAAAAAATGTCCAAAATGGGCGGACTGAAGACGATTCTTAAAATGCTTCCCCAAAGCAGAGAGATTGAAAAATTGATGGACGCGCACGGAATATCCGACAAAACCCTCGCGAAAAACATCGCCATTATCAGATCCATGACAGCGAAAGAAAAAACCGACTTTAAAATTCTGAACGGATCCAGAAGAAAGAGAATCGCTGCGGGATCCGGAACCGGTGTTGCGGAAGTGAATAAACTGATAAAACAGTATGAAAACGCGCTGACGCTTTTTAAAAAAATGAAGAAAAACGGCCTGCGAAATTTTATGTCGACGACGGGAAGGTGAATTGTGAAAACAAATTTTTTCGATGACATAGAAAGATTACGGGGGTTCGCCTGTATTCTCGTATTAATACAACATATTTTTTGGATTTGCCCGATGCGGTTTGTTCATAAAATCGTTCCGAGTATTTTATCGAATTGCTCCGGCGCGGTACATATATTCTTTGCCGTTTCGGGATTCGTCATTACATTATCCCTGAAAAATAAGTTGCTGAAAGACTCAGAGGAAACCTGCTTTCTGGAAAGACTGCGCTCTTCGAAAGAAGCATTGATTTCCTTCTATCAAAGAAGATTTTTCAGAGTATGCCCGGTGATGCTGCTGACCGCCGTTTTGGTCGGAGTATATCTCGAATTGTCCGCAAACGACCGAAACTGGCTTTTTCCGCTTTTGCGCGCCCCGATTGAAGTGCTCGTCGGCGTTTATAATAATTCGGTCGAGTTATTCGTAACGACCGAAAAGATCCACTATGGCGGATTCGGTCCTTTTTGGACGCTGGCCGTCGAAGCTCAGTTTTACATTACTTGGCCGCTTGTTTTACTCCTATGCAAGAATAACAATATTCGTTCCCTGGTCGCTCTGTCGCTCGGATGTTTGTTTCTATTGGTAATACAACCGTTGCACGACGCATTTTACGGAACAAAATATTATTTAACCTACGGTAATTTGTCGGAATTGTTCCTGGGATCTTTTCTGGCGTTTCTGTATACGAACGATTCCGAGGGCAAATCCGGAACCGGTCTGAAACTTATCTCTTTGCTTTTGGCGGCGGTAATTTGGTGCTATCCGAGTACTTTGAACAAATCTTTTTTCTCCGGAACGGCAGTGAGTTTGGCGTCAGTACTGATCACGGCCATGGCGGTTTTTTTCAGGGAAAGTTTTAATTTTCCGCTGTTCGGCAGAATTTTCGATTTTCTCGGAAGCAGATCGTTTTCCTTCTACGCGGTCCAGCTGACGCTGGCAAACATGGTTGATTTATACGTAAAATCCATATATTTTCCGAAAGAAAATTTTTCGGAAAACGCGGCGGATTTGTATCAATTTGTAATATTTATTGTTACTCTGTTCGCGGTAACGGAACTTACGTGGAGATTTGTAGAAAAGCCGCTCGTAAAACTCGGGCGGAAATACTTCGGAGAAAGGATATAAACATGAACAGGAAAGCGCTCATACTGCTGGCAACGTCGCTGCTCGGCGGCTGCACGGGCGAAAATATCGAAGAAAGCGCGGCCCCCATGATTCGCATCGCGAAAAAAGCCAGAAAAAGCGGAAATGCCGAAGCGGCCATAAGTTTTTACAAAAAAGCTTTGGCAACGGATCCCGACAACAGCGAAGCCGTTTTAGGGCTTGCCGAGGCCTATATTGATCTTAAAATTCTCGATGCGGCGGCCGAATACATAAAACAAGCGGAAGACACGGACGGACATAATTCTGCCAAATCATCTTATTTGCGCGGGAAAATCTGCCTGTTGTCCGGAGATACCGACGGCGCGGAGAAAGAGTTTCTGAAAAGCACCTCTACGGATTCTCTCAATGCACTCGGAGCGGTTTACGACGGCAAAGGAAAACATAAAAAGGCCCAGTCGCTCTATAAGCAAGTTATCTCCAAAGATCCGGGTTATATAGACGCCTATAACAACATGGGGCTGTCTCTTATGTTGTCCGACAAATACAGAGAAGCCATATTTTATCTGGAAAGCGCATGCGCTCTGCCGGAGGCAAATGTTACCTATCGCAGCAACTTAGCCCTCGCCTACGGATTATCCGGAAATATAGAAAAGGCCAAAGAGGTTTATTCGCAGGACTTCGAAGGAGCCGAACTCCAGAAGAAAATCAGCTCTTTAGAAGATATAGTCGCGGCGAAGCAAAAATAATCGTCCGTTCGAATTTGTGCAATACCCTCTCCCCCGGAAGAATTGATAATTTAATACAGTTTTTAACGGATCACGGAAGCTGAAGATATACAGAGAAGCGATTAACATGTGCAGGGACTTTGAATAACATTTGGTTTTTCTTATAAATCTTGCGAGGTAACGGCGCAGTCGGGAGTTTTTCGACTCCGCCGTAAAAGTATAGCCTTTCCCGGAATCGGTTTGCCGTCAGAAATAACGGAGTTACAGATCGAATAATAATCTGATGCGAATGCGTTTAATTTTACAATAAGACATATCTTCCGACAAGTCGATCAAATTTGCTTAACCGCGATCGCCGACTTTAAACGCCGATATTTTTTTGGTATTTCCATCAACAGCCGCCCGCACGGAATATTTTTCGTTT
>JAISMS010000021.1 GCA_031276565.1 Holosporaceae bacterium
GTCGGCGGGTGCCAAAGGAAGGACCGTGAGATTTCCGCGTTGAACCGCGCCGGGCCGTCGGCGGGTGCCAAAGGAAGGACCGTGGAACTTCCGCGTTGAACCGCGCCGGGCCGTCGGCGGGTGCCAAAGGAAGGACCGTGGAACTTCCGCGTTGAACCGCGCCGACCTCGTTCGTCTGCCCCTCCGGCCGCGGGAGTTTCGCCGCAGTTTGCGTTTCTGCCGCGAACGTTTGATCGCCGGCGCTCCGCTGATATTCGCGGAGGATATCAAATTATTCGAGCGGACTTATAGGATAACCTTCGCGGAAACATTCGGAGAGGATATCATCGGGATATCGTCTCCGCCGTACTGCGATTTTTATGACGACGGGATCCGCATATTTCGGGACGCAGTCGGTTTAGCTTCCGTCGAAAAGCGCTTCGTTTTAAGATTATAAAAATATTTGTTTTTATCCTGTTTTTATATTTTTATTTATAATTTTAGCATAATCTGTATAAGATTGTTGTAAATATAAATAAATTCAACGGTCGGACAAAAATAAAGGAGAACGGAAATGACGAAAAAGCTGCTGCTTTCTACGGGATGTTATTGCATTATGCTTTGCGGCTTTGTTTGCGCCGAGGGAATCCCCGGAGCGCAAAATTCCGGGACGGTGCCGAACGGAGCGCAGAGTTTCGGGACGGTGCCGAACGGAGCGCAGAATTCCGGGATTGTGCTGAATATGGATAAAGGAACTTCGATAACGATTACGATAAATCTGAAGGATCCGGAAAAAGATAAAAAGAAAGAAGAAAAAAAGGCTGAAAAAGAAAAAAAGAAAGCCGAAAAGAAGGGGGGCGCAGAGGGTAAAAAGAAAGAAGAAGATAAAAAGAAAGCCGAAAAGAAGGGAGGCGCAGAGGATAAAAAGAAAAAAGAAGATAAAGATAAAAAAAAGAAGGATAAGAAGAAATAAAACCTGAGAAGAGAATAAAAAAACAGGCGGCAACCGATAAATAACATTACGGGCAATAATTCGTAAAAGTATGAACTTCCGTTTACCGGGCACGAACGCAATATACATCTCGAAAAAAGCGCAAGTTGCCGGTTATTGTTCCCGACATGTTGCGCAGCATCAAAGCCGCTTCCTCCGGCACAATTATTTCAGCATGATATGCTCTCTGCTTCCCGTACGACATCAAATGCAGCTTCCCGGCGTCGTTTTCGGCGCCGTGCGCCAATGCTCAAATACCCTGTATCGGCAGAATCCCGCGGTGTAAACCGCGGCGAAGTATTCGTCATTTCTGCTTGGCTAAGCGGAAGAAAATACTTTTATTTCTTCGTGAGTCGCAGCATGTTAAAGATTATCTCTTGAAGAAATCAGAAGTCGCGGTCGCCGGGAAAACTCCGGATAGGAAATGTGTTTGTAAGGATCTCCCGACAAATGAAAAAGACGGTTTTTAAGGATCGCCGATTCGGTTTTACTTCCGTGATTTTATATTAAAGCAAATTTAAAATGAGCAAATCCGATTAAATTATTTTGGCGATTCCTGTTCCCACATGCCGAAACAAGGCGGAAAATCTCTGTCCTCCCCGCATTTCGGATAAAAAAATTCACGAATTAATCGGATATTAACTTTTTGCCTTCACAATATGTGTGAGGAATTTGCAAAACATCGGACGGACAACGAAAAATGAAAAAAATGCTTCGGGTAATCGCGACTGTTTCCTTATTTTTTGCCTGCGAAGATGCAAGATCCGACACGGTGTTTGACAGCAAACAGGTTGACAGAATACAGGCGATCGTAAAAGACATACAAAGTCTTCAGGAAGAAGGCGATAATATTCAAGTTACTCTGAGACAGCGCACCACCGTCTGCACGGTGACGGAAAAATTTCTGCATAATGCGGATAATCACACTAAACCGAAAGAACTTTCGGTGCTTTGCGCCCTGCTCCCTTTCACGAGACATCTGTCCTTTATTTTATTTTGGTTCAGGCACATGCTGGGAAAAATGTACGGTTCCATAAACGAAATAATGAAGTCGAAGCAAAGCGAAGATATAAGCAGAAAAAAATCGGATCTGGAGGAAAAATTCCGACATTTTGCCGGCAACGAATCGATGGTTATACTGATGAACATAAAAGCTGCGGGCATTGTGCTGCTGAAGTGCATGCAGAATTTAGCTTTTCCGACTGTCGGTGTGGGAGATTTACAAAAAGAAATCAGAACGGAATGGAAGGCTCGCAGGGATAAAGTGGCTAACGCCCTTTCGGTCGAGTTGCCAAAAATACTCAAAGACATAGCCGCGGCTGCCGGGGGGATACAGCCTCTGGCACAGGGAGATCCGTTGAAGGTAATATTCATCGACGGCCTCGCTCCGGTATTGGACATTATTACTCTGGTTGACAGATATTACTCGGACCCTAACCATAATCCGCCGTCGGCGCAGGAGATAAACACGTTGATTTCCAAACTTTCCATGGGATCGGCGGCAAGTCCGCTCGGCCAGCAGCAGGCAGCTCCGCAGCAGGCGGCTCCGCAACAGGCAGCTCCGCAGCAGGCGGCTCCGCAACAGGCAGCTCCGCAGCAGGCGGCTCCGCAACAGGCGGCTCCGCAACAGGCGGCTCCGCAGCAGGCGGCTCCGCAACAGGCGGCTCCGCAACAGGACGATTCGCAACAGGGCGATTCGCAACAGGGAGCGCCGCAACAGGACGATTCGCAACAGGGAGCGCCGCAGCAGGACGATTCGCAACAGGGCGATTCGCAGTAGGGAGCGCCGCAGCAGGACGATTCGCAACAGGGAGCTCCGCAACTGGATTTCCCTTTTCGGTCGGAATAATACGGTTTTATCAAAAATTTTATTCGCTTTACGTTTGTATAAAAACTTGCCGATTAATGAAATGTTAATTGTTTGCCGGTACAATGGGCGTAAGATATTACGGATAATGCGGAATATAATATGAATAAAATGCTCAAAATAATCGTGACAATTCTTCCGCTTATCGTTTGCGAAAAAGCTGTTTGCGGGTTTTGGGGTAACGAAAAGGATACAAAAGATCTGTTGGCGGCGGCGGCCAAAGTTACGGAGTTGGCCACCAATTGCTATGAGGTGGGCTCTAAGGCCGTGGATAAGTTATTCGAACATGCGAGCACAAAATTAAAGACAAAGCGGGATAATTTTACGGCCATTTGCGCGCTGAGATGTTTCGCCTGGGCCGTAATGGATCTCTGCAAGTGGATGCACGCCGTGATAAAAAATATGGAAAACCCGTACGATAAAATAATGTCGCTCGGCAGAGGCAAACAAGATGCAGCACTAAATGCTCTCCTCGACGCCAAGTGTGCACATCTGTTCGGCAACGGAACGATGGCTCTTTTGGCCAATGCCGCCACCTCCGGTCATCTTTTTCTGCAAACGGTAAAAACGTTGGACTTTGATATGGTCAGCTCGGCCGGCGACGTAACTAAACAGGTGGGTTTCCTCTGCAAAGCTGCATTGCCGGCCAGAGTTGCGCTTTTGGAAACGATACCGGCTTTATTAAAAAAAGCGGGAGCGACGCTGCCGGCAATCAGGGGAGCGGGGCTGCAAATCGTGGTCGATGATCTCAGAGTGATTTTTGATACCATTGCAAAAATCGGCTCCTATTACACCAAGAAGGAAAAACTTGATCCGCAGGAAGCGGACGCGCTGATAGCGAAACTTGCCCGCGCCAGATCGCGCTAGCGAAGCCTTGTTTGCGCCTGTCGTCGGCGAAACTTTCCCGCGCGCCGGATCTCGCTAACGAAGCCTTTCCGCCGTTGCCTGTCGCCGGCGAAACTTTCCCGCGCGCCGGATCTCGCTAGCGAAGCCTTGTTTGCCTGTCGCCGGCGAAACTTGCCGCGCCGGATCTCGCTAACGAAGCCTTTCCGCCGTTGCCTGTCGCCGGCGAAACTTTCCCGCGCGCCGGATCTCGTTGCGAAGCCTTTTCGCTTTTCGGACAATACCGCCGTTCGACTGTCACGGCTTCGTTTGACGGAAATTTACAGAATCATCGGCATTCGGGATCTTTTCGGGCAGTTGTTAAAATCTGAAAACGGCCGTGATTCTGACTCCGGTTCTGCTCACGTCGACGCGGTTCCGCATGGGGCGATGCAGCACCGCGATATCGCGCAGTTTTTTGTTCGTTTTAAAAGCGTGGAAAATATCCGCGGAAATTCCGCAGGACTCGGTTAAGTTCTTCTCGAATCCGAGGGCGATCATCGGTGTCGTTTTGTGGAAATTTTCGCTGCGAACGTCGCCGAAGGCGTCGACGGAGAATGCATGTCCGTTCAGCAGCATCGCGCCGACCTTCGCATATAAATGCGCCTTAAGTTCGTCGAAAAAGTATCCGATTTTCAGTGCAACGTGCGGGCAAACGCCAAATGACGCGCCGGTTTCGGGCTTGCGGCTCAGAGGGGTAACATTCGAAGGTACGGCGAGGGCCGCGTCGTCGTCCGCCGTCGGAGAGTGTATCGAAGTCATGGCCGCTTCCACGTCGTTGACGGTATATCCGCCCGCATCGGCCGGATCTATTCCCAAATCTCGCAGGCCGTGGAGTAGAGACAATCGGTTTCTCAGGAACGAAGTCAGCGCATAGACTGCCTGCCGATTAAGGTTGCTTGCGCCCGCCAGGGACGTTCCGGGAATATCGGCGGGCGTCGGCACCGTCGGATCCTGTAAATTCAAATCTGCCAGGTGACTCAGGGCCGCAGCTGCCGCCGGATATCTCCGGGTCGTGAATTCCCTGATCGCCGACAGTCCGGACAGAATACCCCCTTCGGGGCCCGGGGTCGATCGATTCTCCAATGCCGCCGCTCGGGTGAGGGCGCGTCCCATGAAATTTCTCAAGGTTGCCGAAGGATTTGCCGTCGGCACTGTATCGAAAATGCCGTCGGCATGCGCGGCTGCCGTCGTGAAATGCAGAAGATCGCCGGAAATGTCGACGGCTCCTCCTCCGATGTGGCGCATCACCGAAGCGAAATTATGCCACACGTTCGCATCCACCAGATTCGGATAAATCGCGCCGATCGGTGCGTGCGTGTCCATCGCCTCCGCCGATTCCGACATCATCTGTCTTAAAATATCCCGCCTCGTGAATTCGTCCTGCAGGCAGACGGAACTCGCCCGCAGGATTCCTCCTCCGATCGGAGCACGCCGGGAGTCGGCGCCTAAATCAACTCCGACTTCGACTCCTACGGTGAATTTTCCGCCGATGCGCCGCTGATATCCGACTGCGACGGAACCGCCGCATATGAAGGAATCGACCGATGCGTTCCGGTCCCGGAATTCGCGATTTATGTCGGCCGAAGTATGCTGAAGGCCGAGGATTATGCCCAGTCCGACGGAAGTTCCTTCGATTCTCTTAAGATCCCGGGTTCGAGTCTTCGGGGTTGCTTTTGTTTTAAGCTCCGGCATGCGAGCTTCGTCGGAGGTTTCTTCGATTTTCTCGGGAGGCGTGCCGCGTGCTTCGTCGGAGATTTCTTCGGTTTTCTCGGGGGCCGAACTGCGGCCGGAAGAGGTTTCTTCGATTTTTTCGGGAGGCGTGCCGCGCGCTTCGCCGGAGATTTCTTCGATTTTTTCAGGAGCCGAACTGCGGACAGCGGAGGTTTTTTTGATTTTCTTAGGGGCGGCCGGACGACAGGGGGCTTTGCGGATTGCTTTTGGCTTAAGCTTCGAGCCGCGGGCCTTCGTCGCTTTCGCCTTGAGCTTCGGTTTGCGAGTCTTCGGCGGCGCTTTCGCCTTCGGTTTCGAACCGGGGACCTCAAGGGTTTCGGATAGCGCTTTTGCGGGAGTTTTTTCCCCGTCGATTCGAAGAGTTTTGTCTTTTGATTCCGCTCCGAGAATGACCAATGTCGCCAAACAACATAATAATCTGCGCATATCGCCTCATACCGTTGAAATTCGCCGTCATTTCGGCATCGGAAATAAACAATTAAAGTAAATTGCCGAATATTTCCGATCGAAGATACGAAAAGTCGACTAATAATTCAATGAAAAAAATGTATAAACGGATTTTTAAAGACACGGGTCGGCCGCACAAATGAGAACGCCGCGACCCGCGTTCGCCCGATTATCTCGGGAAAACGCCGGCCGCGACGTTTTCAGGATTCTCTGCGACGTTCCGGAAGAAGCGTCGAGCGGTTAATCCTGCTCCGTTTCCGCTTCCGTCTCTTCTTCCGCCGTCGCCTTTACGGTTGCCGCCGGCCTGTAGACGGAATCTGTTTTTCTGACCGCGGCCTTTTTGATTTTCTTGGCTTTTTTGGCCTCGACCTTTTGGGCCTTTCTGGCTTTTTTAGCCTCGACCTTTTGGGCTTTCCTGGCTTTTTTGGCGACTTTTTTGCCGGCGCTTCCCGCCTTACGGACGGTTGTTCTCGTTTGGGACGAATCGGCCTCTTTTATTTCGGCTGTTTCATTTGCGGTGTTTACGGTCCCCGCCTCTTCTTCGGTCGTCTCTTCTTCATCCGTGGCGAACGCTTCCGGCCCTGCCGCTACAGTGAAGAAAAGCGAAACTGCCGCCAATACTTTGAAAAAATCTGATGTCTTTTTCATTTTATCCTCTTTATTTAAAAACACGGGGCAGTGTATCATGCGCGGCGGAGCGAATACAATCGCCAATTCCGCTTGATATAATCAAAAATAAGGCGCACGAAAGACGTGTTGTTTAATAAAAAATAAAGATTGAATATTTTTACCATAAAATATATAATCAAAACGCTATAAATTATAGCAAGTTTGGTTTTATTAGGAGGTAAGTCATGGCAGCAGCCGCAAATTCAGGTACAGGTACAAATACAGGTACGGGTACAAATTCCGACGGAAAGACCGGGGCATTTTCCGGTTTTAAAATACCGAAGGTAAACACGGACGCGATTTTGGATTCGTACAAAAAAAATCTCGAAATTCTCGGGCTCATGAACAAGATGTCGACGGAGGTTTGCAACGGCGTCGTAAAACTGCAGTCGGCTCTTATAAAACAACTGATGAGCGACGTCGGAAATCTTATTTCCAGCAGAGCGAAACCGTCTGAAGCCATGGCAAAGCTCGCCGAGATAGCGCGAGACTGCACGGTAAAGATCTTCAACGACGGAAAGGAAATTTCCCAGATAATTTCGGCCAACAACAACGAGTTGACGGCGACCATTGCGAAAAGGTTTAAGGAAAGCATCGAGGCGAGCAAGCAAAGCATAAAAAAATAATTTTGCCCGCGTGCGCCGCGCGTCCGAGTTAATTCGGCAATCCCTCCGTCGTTTTTGCGGCGGGGGGATTTTTTTGTCGGATTTTGTTTGTTCTTCGGCGACGCTTCAAAGATCAGACAATATTTTGAAAATGCAGCAGGGATGTTGCGGTGATATACGGCAATACCGATCCGTTTGTGACCGGTTTTATGAATAAATTCGGGAAAATCCGGTGAACATCTCTGTCGCAAAATGCGGATCGTCAACGCCCGCATAAAAAACTTGTATAGTGTCAAAGTATTATTATATCATAGATATGAAAGAAAGGGAGGATCGATGAGATTTTATTTGTCATTAATTGATTTAAAAAAGAAATTTATTATGCTTGTGCTTTGTGTTTTTTCGATCACGGGTATCTTTGCTTGTGATATACCGAAAAATTGTATGGAGTTGTACAACAACGAGACGATTTGTACCCGATCTCTTTATTATTTAAACAATGCGCCGCAGGAAATAAAAACTATCGCCGAGAATTTTCTTTGTAAAGAGAACTGGAGAAATTTATGCAATTTAACAAAAATTTGCATGCAAAATTATACGGAGGAAAATTGCATGAAATTTTTGGAATTCGTGGAGAATTCTCCGGCAGATTTGAAGAAAGTCCTTGTAGAAACTGTCTGTAGAAGTCAGGGACCGACATCGTTGCTCGGAACCATTGGTTTTTGGACAACCGCTTCCTACTGGACGTATCTCGTATCCAGGGATTTAATCAAGCATACGGGACTCTTTAATCCTCGCAATGAAGAGAATTTCGTTCAAAATTCGAAAGACGGTTATCTCATTCCCGTGTCGGCTTTTTATTAACCGTACTTGGTACTGTAAAATCTGTTTTGGAACTGTCAGGAAAAAGTTATTCGGAGTATTTTGCTCTTCCTGTAATGGGCGTACTGGCTTTAAGAATCGGCTTTGATATCGTTAAAGCGTGCGGGTGGCAATGTTTTTCCTGTTGCAAACCTGACTATTCCGGTTATGTTATCGGATCCGCCGTTGATTTATTAAAAGGGATTGCTAATTTGATATAGATTAGTTTATAGTGAGCTTTCGGTTATGCAGGAGAGTTTTGATGAATTGCCCCAAATGTTTCGGTTCAAAAAATATCAAATCAGGAAGAGTGAACG
>JAISMS010000022.1 GCA_031276565.1 Holosporaceae bacterium
CGTTCACTCTTCCTGATTTGATATTTTTTGAACCGAAACATTTGGGGCAATTCATCAAAACTCTCCTGCATAACCGAAAGCTCACTATAAACTAATCTATATCAAATTAGCAATCCCCAGGAATTCGCCGTCCAATATCATTTCTAAAATGAAGAATGGTCCGGATTATCGGTTAAAGAACACAGGGATTTGAAAAGGCTCTCGACTCGGAATCTCAGAAATCATATGACGGAAAAAAGTTGATTTTCACTGCGTTGGCAGAGCTTTCAACAAGGCGAATTGCGAAAGCCGCAAAAGCAACGGGTATGCTTGAAAACAGGGAGGTTCTGTTGCAAAAAAAGCAAGAACAGAGCCGGAGACAAGGTAGTTTCAGAAGCAAATTATCTTAAGATAAAATATCGAATATCCGGAGAAGAGAAGAAATCATAAGTATTCCGTCACGATTTTTCCTTTCCGGCATCTGAAACAGTTTCAATCGCAAATTCGCGTTTTGCATATTTTTCTTCATCCTTGCCGCATTCAAAAAGACGGATAATCGGCGCCTCTTATCAAACCTTTGATTGTCGACCCGGAGCACCTTGCCGTTAATCGATCATTCGCGGGGAGAACTTGGCGAAACTCCTCTCTTCCGGAAGAAAGAAAACGTTCAGCCGGCCCGCATTGCCTTCAGCACGGCTTCAGTTGTTTGCTTTGCGTCTCCCAGAAGCATCATGGTGTTGGGGGCGTAGAAGAGTTCGTTGTCGACTCCCGAGTAGCCGGTTCCCATGGATCTTTTCAAAAACAGCACGACCTTTGCCTTTTCCACTTCCAGAATCGGCATGCCGTAGATGGGACTGGAGGGATCTTTTTTGGCCGCCGGATTGGTCACGTCATTGGCTCCCACCACGTATGCCACGTCGCAGAAGGCAAAATCCCGGTTGATTTCCTCCAGTTCGAAAACCTCTTCGTAGGAAACGTCGGCTTCGGCCAGGAGGACGTTCATGTGCCCCGGCATGCGTCCGGCCACCGGATGGACGGCGTATTTCACATCGATTCCTTTGCTTTTCAGAACATCCGCTATTTCTTTCAGTGCGTGCTGTGCCCGGGACGTGGCCATACCGTATCCGGGTACGATGATAACAGAACCGGCGTTTTTCAGGATAAACGCCGCGTCTTCCGGAGCTCCCCGTTTGAAGGTTCCCGATTCCCGGGAATCGGTTTTGTTGTCCGAAGTCTGACCGGAGGAGGCGAATATCACGTCCGTCAGGGATCGATTCATGCCTCGACACATTATGTAGCTGAGAATTGCGCCGCTGGCGCCCACCAGGGCTCCGGTTATGATCAGCAGATCGTTGTGCAGCGTAAATCCTATGCCCGCTGCGGCCCATCCGGAGTAGGAATTCAACATCGATACCACAACCGGCATGTCGGCGCCTCCGATGGGTATCACCAAAAAGATTCCCAATATAAAGGCGATTGTCGTAAGCAGGATTACGGCACTTTCGCTTCCCGTGACCGTGAAATATCCCAGCAATGCAAAAATGCTCAACAGCGACAGAATGTTTACGATCGGCGGGATTCGATGTTTTCCGCACAGTCCGTGCAGCTTGAGAAAGGCGATGGCGGATCCGGTGAAGGTTACGGCTCCTATGGCGGATCCCAGTCCTATTTCCGCAAGACTGGAGAAACATATGCCGCCGTTGTCGGAGATAATTCTAAACGAAGCGGGAGCATAATACGCCGCGAATGCGACGAAAACGGCGGCCAATCCGACCAGACTGTGAAATCCGGCTATCATTTGGGGAAGCGCCGTCATGGAAATCGTTGCCGCGACGAAAAGGCCGATTGCTCCTCCCGCGACAATCGCCCAAAGCGTAGAATCCGGAAAACCGACGTTGAGATACGCGGCCGCACAGGTGATAACCATGCCGAAGAGACCGTAGAGATTTCCTTTGCGGGCGCTCTCGGCGGAGGAAAGTTCTTTCAGCGCCAGAATAAAGCAAACGGCCGCCGTCGGGTAAAGTATTTCCGTCGTCATTTTTTGTTTTTTCCGTTAAACATGTTCAACATTCGTCGGGTTACGGCGAATCCTCCGAAGATATTTACGGATGTGAGAAACGTTGCCGCGAATCCGAGGATTTTTGAGCGGGCGCAACCGGGGCGGGCGGCCGCGAAGATCGCTCCGACTATTATAACGCTCGAAATGGCGTTGGTGACCGACATAAGCGGGGCATGGAGCGCCGGGGTAACCTTCCAGACGACATAGTATCCGACGAAGCAGGCCAGCACAAAGACCGTTACTTCGTGAACTCCGACGGCCGGAAAACAATAATTCATCGCCATTCTCCGAGTACAAAAATAAATCCGCGGGAGTATATCAAAAAAACGGCCGCCGGTTAACAGATAAAAGATCGTTTTACCCCGAGGTCTGCAAAAGAGGTTCGTTCGGCAACGGCGTTGCAGATAAAGAAAGGGGAATTGCTAATTTATTATAGTTTTTAATAAATCATGGAATATGAAGATATTTAGAGATGCGACGAGCATTTGCAATGATTTTGAATAACATTTTGTTTTTCTTGCCAATCTTGCGAGGTAA
>JAISMS010000036.1 GCA_031276565.1 Holosporaceae bacterium
CAAAAGGTGAAAATTATGGAGAAGAGCTCTCCCAATGTTCTCCCGCTGTTCTAAAAGCCGATCCTTCTGTGGAAAAGCAAATAACAGAGCTTGCTTCTTCATCCGTTGTGGACATGGAATCGATGAGAAGATTAGTTGATTTTTTATGTTCTTCAGAGGTAGACGCTCATCTAGTTTCGCTTGCGCATTGTCGTTTTTTAGAACAGTGGAATGCCAGCTTAATAGCGAACCGTCAAGATTGTATCAAAAGATCCGGTTTGCTGGATGATATCAGATATTACAAGAGTGCAGGCTTAACTGCATCAATCATAGATTTTTGGCACAAATACGATTCTGGATTTTATGGACCTTATCAAGTTTCATGCGATGTCCGAGATGATGTAGAAGATATGTATTGATTTTTATAAAATGCTGCCTTTGGCTTGTGTATAAATTAGAATTACTGTTTAGTACTAATAAGTAGAGGCCTGATTTCCTCTGCATTGATTGCAATATCTTTTAATGTTGTGTTTAATTTTCCTACCGGTTTGCTCCATATTCCAATGATTTCAGCATGAAGTCCTCTATAAGAAGAGCCCTCCCGAAGCGGCGGCATTGCTTCTCTTAAGAATTTTTGCAATTCTCCACATCCAATTCCTATCCATATATCTGCTTCAATATCATGCAATATTATCAATTCACTCGCCCAATATGGACCATCGCGCCAAGCGATAACCTCGCAATTTATTTGTCTTTTTGCTATCTTGCTTGCAGATGCAGCTATTGAAAGCGATATTAGTTTCATATCTATTTTTGATACCAATAATGGTATCTTACCATCTATTTTTTTTCGCATTTCTTCCATTTTTCCTATTTCGTCTTCAACTTGTCCTAATTTAGCTAATCCGCTCGCAATTCCCCAAGCTGTAGGTGTATGCTCAATTGCTAATGTAGCGCAATGTTCATTCCACGCTCTTATTACATCATGTTGTGTCACAGTCAATAATCGCAATAATGATTTTGCTTCTAAAATAATTGCCTGCAAATTTGACGGCAACACAGCAACCTCTCTGACTTTTTCTGTTCCAAATTTACTGATTAATATTAGAAATAAATGCTTTAAAGTAGTGTATAGGCAGTTACCGTCTATAACTAATCCGCCTTTTTCAGTATCGCCGGTAGTAGTTTTTTTGAATGTATTCGGCGTAGGCAATATTTGCGTGATATCTTTTACTTCAATTGCTAGCTCTGTAGGCTCAGAATCAGTTGCTGTTTTATTTTTCCACACGGGACATTTATCAATTAATTCACTGCATGCTATTAACCTTAATGCTTTTTCAAATTCACAATTTAATACATCAACACTTTCAGCAAGCATTTTTGTAGTTTCAGAACCTATCGATTTGAATGTATCAATTTTCCATCCATACAATACAACCGATACGGTAATCCTTTCTTTATTCTCTACATATAGCAAAAAACTTAAGCTATGCGCTTGCTTTGTCACTCTATAACAGCTCATTCCGCCAGTCCAACATGGTAATAATAAGTTAGCTATAGCTCTTAACCTTTTTCCTGTGTTTGTCATATGATGCTTTATATCCAAAACGCGCTCTACTTCAAAAATTGAATCATCTTTACTTTTTGGGTTTAAAGTTTGAAATAAAACATTGCCAAGCTCTTTTCTTTTTTCCGGATTAGAAAAGTATGCTATTAATTTTCCTCCGGTATCAGAAGTTATATACTCCGCTTTAACAGCATCATTCACCATTTGTATTGATTCGTCTTTTGTTAGTCGACACTGCGATTCTTGGTTAAAAACAAGGCACAAAACTAATATAACAATAGAGAAAAATCTCTTGCTTTGTTGACATATTCCAATAATCCGCTTCATTTTATTTTCCTGAATTACTCAGTTTAATGATGTTATCTCAACAGAGTTAAGGCCAAATTAAGACGATGAAAAAGACATCACTCAAGAATAAATACAAAATACGCGCGTCCCGGCGGGTTTTATTTTTTTCGATGCAACTAAAAATAAAATTCTTTGCTTATTTTGCTCAGCGAAAAACCCCGCAAAGACTAACGTCCGTGCACTGCACAAAAATGCCGATCGAATCGACTCTCCGGGGAACGACCCCGTGTTTATATCTCCGCTTCTTCCCGATTCGTCCCTGCTCTGCCGACGGCCCGGTCGAGCTTGCGCGTCTTGTTTCCGATTTTAAAGAGCGCACAGGTCAATCCGAGTCCCGCCGCGCTTGATACCGCGCTGCCGATTATCAACCCTTGAGCCGTGTTCGAACATTTCTTAATTTCCGTGATGCCCGATCCGCTGCACACCGACGACGCGATTTCGCACAGGCCGACTCCGAATTTACACAGCGCGTGCAAGGCGTAGCAGCATTTCCCGCCGCTCTCCAAACAGCAGGTCACGTCGATGTGCCGCGGCACAAACATGTCCGATCCTTGTCGGCGAAGCACTTTCCCGCCGGAATCGCTCCTTGGGATTTCAGCGTCGCCGGGTAGGTGTTGACGCTTTCCGTGACATCCGTCAGGCAGTTTTTCACGATATTGCGATCCACGGTCCACAAAATCGAATCGCTTATGATATCGGCAGTTCTGCGTACGCATCGGAAGTAGTGCGATTGCCCCACAACCTGTAGCCGTCCCGGTTAACGATGGTCGCAATGCCGTTTTCGTTCGGGCAGTTTGCCTTACATGCGCCGTCTCCGAGGGTGAAATCCGCCGGTTTCGATAAAGCAAAAGCGGATGCGGTTTGCCGTTCGGCTGCCGCGCACCTCGGTTGTCGATTTTACGATTTCTGCCCGTTAGACTTCCGACGCGGATTCATGTATATTCCTGTCGCCGGTTTTCGAATTGAGAATCGGGGTATTGCGCAGGGTAGCCGACTTCCTCTTTGCCGCCCGGCTCCAGCGGTCCCCGTCTTCCGCAGGAAACGACCGTGAAAAACAAGAAACAGAGTAACAGGATGGATTTCATGTCATTTTTCCGAACTTCCCGGGACAAGTATACAGCAGGCGCGATTTTGGCGACAGTGTTTATTTTATGCTGCATTTTTAGCATACACGGCTGCGAATTTCCCGATAAAGACGCCGATGACTGTCCGTTTGCGGACGTTTCTAGGCATATTTCCGGGGAACAACTCCCCGAGTTTACGGCGACGGACGGGAACGGCAAGCTCGTTTCCGCCGAAACCGTTACCGATTATCCGTTTGCGGACGTCCCGGGACATATTTCCGCGGAACAATTCCCCGATTTTACGGCGACGGACGAGAACGGCAGGCTCGTTTCCGTCAGAGATTTAAAGGGGAACGTAGTCATAGTCGCGCTTTTTACACTCTGGTGCGCGAATTGTCCGATCGTGCTCCGGAGTCTGGACGAGCTGGCGGCCAAACTTCGGAAGTCGGGGATAAAAAACGTAAAAATCATGGCGTTGAACGTCGGGAGCGATCCTTTGAATTCCGTAAAAATACACTACCGGGCTCACGACGTTGCGGAATTGGAAGTTTATTCTTCGATCGCGCCTACGGTCATGAAAAATATCCGCGGAGTTCCGGCTTGTTTCGTTTACGATAAAAAAGGAACTCCGGTTTGGGGACTCCTCGGCGCAACGGACTATAACGTCGAGGAATTTATCGGGTTCATAAAAAAATTAGCGGAGGCGATTTGATGACGACTTGGGAAGGAACAACCATACTCTCGGTGAGAAAAGGCGACCAGGCGGTGATCGCCGGAGACGGGCAGGTTACCATGGGCAACGCCGTGGTAAAGGCTAACGCCCGCAAAGTGCGATTTCTGTCGTCCGGAGAGGTGCTGGCGGGATTCGCCGGAGCGACGGCGGATGCTTTTACGCTGCTGGAAAGGCTGGAATCGAAACTGGAGCAGTACGCCGGACAGCTTCAGCGGGCCTGTGTGGAGCTGGCCAAGGACTGGAGGACGGACAAATATTTGCGGAGACTGGAAGCCATGATGGCGGTTGTCGATAAAAACGTTTCACTGGTGCTGACCGGAGTCGGAGACGTTCTGGAACCTCAGGACGGCGTCATCGGCATAGGATCCGGGGGTAATTTTGCGCTTGCCGCCGCCAGGGCTCTCATGGATTCGGATCTGTCGGCGGAAGAAATCGCAAGAAAAGCCATGAAAATCGCCGGAGATTTGTGTATATATACCAATCACTCCGTTATTTTGGAGAAAATTATCGTCGGAGGAAAGGCATGACTTCTTTAACGCCGAGTCAGATAGTATCGGAGCTGGACCGCTTCATCATAGGGCATAATAAAGCCAAAAGAGCCGTTGCGATCGCTTTGCGCAACCGCTGGAGAAGGCAACAGGTGCCGAGTCCCCTGAAGGAGGAAATCCTCCCCAAAAATATTCTCATGATGGGGCCGACCGGGGTTGGAAAAACGGAGATCGCCCGAAGACTGGCCAAGCTCGCCGACGCTCCGTTCATAAAGGTGGAAGCCACCAAGTTTACGGAAATCGGCTACGTCGGCCGCGACGTGGAACAAATCATCCGAGACCTGACAGAAACGGCGGTCTTCTGCGCCAAGGAAAAGCACCTGAACATGTTCCGGGAAGAGGCCAAACAGAGCACGGAGGAAAGAATCCTGGACGCTTTGGTGGGGGAAAACGCCTCCCGCGAGACCCGGGATAAATTTAAAAAAATGCTGGATTCCGGTCAGTTGGAAGATAAGGAAATAGAAATCAAAGTGGCGGACAACGGTTTGCCGCCCTCTTTCGAAATTCCCGGCATGCCCGGCGCGCAGATCGGTATGTTGAATCTATCGGACATGATGAACAATGCGCTGGGAATCAATAAAAGCAAAATTCGCAAGATTCTTATCAGAGAGGCGCGCAAAGTGATCTCCAACGAAGAAAGCGAAAAGCTGATAGATCACGAAAAAACCGTGCGAGAAGCCGTATTTTCCGTCGAGCAAAACGGCATAGTCTTCATCGACGAAATAGATAAAATCTGTACCAAAAATATCTCCGGAGCCGACGTGAGCCGCGAAGGAGTTCAGAGAGACCTGTTGCCGCTGATAGAAGGTTGTTCCGTCACCACCAAGTACGGCACGGTGAAAACGGACCATATACTTTTTATAGCGTCCGGCGCTTTCCATATTTCCAAGCCTTCGGATCTGCTGCCGGAGCTGCAGGGACGGCTTCCGATCCGCGTGGAGCTGGCGAATCTTACGGAGGAGGATTTCTTCAGAATCCTGAGCGAAACCGACAGCAGCCTGATTAAACAATATAATGCTCTTTTGAAAGTAGAGGGGGTTAATATCGATTTTACGTCGGACGGAGTGAAAAAAATCGCCGAATTGGCGGCCGTCGTCAATAAAAACGTCGAAAACATAGGAGCCCGTCGGCTTCACACCGTAATCGAGAAGTTGTTGGAAGAAATCAGTTTTTCGGCGGATCAGAAATCGGGAGAAACGCTGACGATCAACGCGCGATACGTCGAAGACAAAGTCGGAAATCTGGCCGTTCACAAAGATCTTTCCAGATTCATACTGTAGCTGCGGAACAATACTTTTCACTCGGCCGGGCGGAAGTATTCCGATAGCCTTCGTCATCTTCCGGGTCGTTCCTGCACTGCAGGTATGGCGACGGAGTTGCCAAACTGCCTGTATCGGATATCTCTATCCGGAAAGAGTCGGGGGAAATCCTGCAGTTTCGCGCATTCTCCGGAGTAATCCTCCTTATACCCTACGTATTTATCCCGCCGGCGGAACCAGCGCGCCGTCCTGCACCGGAGTGCGTCCCGGACCATACCGCCGGGATCTGTTATTTCATACCCGAAGCCGTTCTCACCGGCGGAATTGCTTCGCCGACGGCTCTGCAGGCAGGACCAATAGCGTTCGGACAGAGAGTATTTCAGGGGAGCGGTTTCGCCTCAAGCACATCGGAGAGACGAGGGGGCGTGCCCGACGACTGCGGACGGGAGAATTCCGGTTTTGGGGAACGCCGAAGGCCTTTGCATTGATTATCACGGGAGGCGACATATGATAGTCGGACAATTCGCCGAGCACGTCCCAAATGGTCTGCAGCGTTTTTCCGCAGCCGTGATATGCCGGTGACGTTTTCCGGAAAAAAGCCTTCGGCCGTTTGGTTTTAATGATCCTCAAGATTTCGAAAAACAAAGTCCCGCGAATGTCGTCGAAGCTCGCTTTTTTTCGGTAACGGAGAAAATGCCCCTCAATATATCATGGTCGGGGATATCATCAGAAAATAGGTTTTGCGGGCACAAGGATCAATTTCGGAACCGAATACGCATTTACCTCCGAGGTTTCGGAAGGCGATTCTTATGTCGCCGACGTCGGCAAATAAATCAATAAAAGTAAATTCGGGGCGCTTCGGCGAGCAGAAACGTCATTTTGACGTTGAGGTTCGTTTGGGTTTTCTTTGCGGCCGATTCTGCGGTGCATAACTTTTTGCACCCTTCGTCGTTCGGGATATTACACCGACAGTGTATGAAATTCGACTTTTTTTCGCCTTTTTTTCATTGTAACATGCAACATTCTCATCAGCGGAAAGGAAATATGAAAGAAACGGTTCTATTGGCTCTCGGCAGCAACCTCGGAGATCGTCTGCAAAACCTCCGGGACGCCCTGGACGATCTGTGTTCTTTCGGTCGCGCGGAGCGTATCTCCCATGTGATCGAAACGAAGGCCCTTCTTCCGGAAGACGCTCCGACCGAATGGAACAGACCATACCTCAATCTGGCGGCGTCCCTGAGTACGCATTTGTCTCCGAACCAATTGTTGCGTGCATTGAAAAAGATCGAAAAGAAACTCGGAAGGAACGGAAATACTCAGCGATGGTCCCCCAGAATCGTCGACATTGACATAGTCGCCTGCGGATCCCTGAAAGTCGACTCGGATCTGCTGACCCTTCCGCATGCCGAACTGAAAAATCGCGATTTCTGGCAGTTTCTGGCGGAAGAAATCGGATACGCGCTGCCGGATTCGGAGATAACATGCGACACAAACCGCTATCAGCCTCTGAATCATTTTGTGCTCCGTCCGAAAATGCTGGGAATTTTGAACGTAACGCCGGATTCTTTTTCCGACGGCGGAAAATTTTCAGATCCGATCAAGGCGGCGGAGCAGGCCGTAAAGTTGCGCAACGACGGCGCATCCCTCCTGGATATCGGAGCCCAATCGACCCGTCCCGGGTATGTCGAAGTCCCGCCCGCCGAAGAAATTTCCAGACTGAGCCCCGTGTTGGAACGCTGCGGAGACGTCGCTCCCCTGAGCATAGACACCTATTTCGACGAAGTCGCGGAATACGTTCTGAAAAATCCGAACGTGAAATGCATAAACGACCAGAACTCCCGGCTGCAGCCTCGGGTGATAAAGCGAATCGCGGATCGCGGAGCCAAATTAGTCGTGATGATGCACGGCACGGATCTTCGCCAAATCGAAGACCGCATACGATATCTGGAAAATCTCGGCATGAGCAGATCCGATTTAATAGCGGATCCCGGCGTCGGGTTCGGCAAATCAAGACGGGAAAACATGCACATCATAAAAAATCTGAATTCTCTGAAGCAGTTCGGATGTGAAATCCTGTTGGGAGCATCGAGGAAGTCCTTTATATCGGCCTGTTCCGCCGCAGCCGCGGGAGATCGAGATCCCGAAAGCGTTGCGGCGGCAAATTTTGCCGTCGGCGCCGGAGTCGATTACATCCGGATACATAACGTGAGAGATCACATGAGATTTTTCACCGTCAAATATTGCCTCGAAAATGCCTGATCGAAATCCGCCACCGATCCGGCTCGATTTTTGATTTATTCGTATGCGTCTTCCGCTTATAAAAGATAACGATGTAAATGATTTCTCCGCCGGAACAGCTCAAACGCAAATTGACAGAATGTATTTCCCGTCATTAACCGGAAATGAATACAGAACGTCATCGCCGTGACCGAACGAATTATCTTCTTCTGTTTCGAGTGAAGGGAAACCTTTATCTGAAATACCGAGACCTGTTTTCTTCAGGATCGATTCTTTCAGCGTCCAGACAGTAAAAAACCTGTTTCCGGTATTTTTACTCAAAACCCATTCTTTTTCTTGTTCGTTCATAAAGAAATCCATAAGGCTTAACATATCGCATTTTTCATCTATGAACTCTACGTCAATTCCAATCGGAGCATGATAAATTCCGAGAACTGCCATGTCTTTCGAATGTGAAATGCTGAAATGCAGATTTTTCTCGTTCTTCAAATATGGTTTACCGTTTTTTTCGCGGATGAAACGGATCTGCTCATGGCTGACCGACAATTGCTTGCTCAAAATCTTTTTACATGCTGCTCTGCAAAGGACGAATCGCTCAGATACCGGCTTTATCATGCGGGAAGCCCTGTCTTTTTCTTCTTCGTTGAGAAATGGCAACAGAAAATCATATTCTTCCGAGCTTATTTCATGCAAATCAATCTTGTACAGAAGAACATCATTTATGATTTGCCGATTCGATCTTTTTTGTAATAGCTGAGACCAATTCATTCGCATGTACTTTGTTAAAAAAATGTCCGCCTTTTTCGAAATAAAATACTTCTGAGTCAGAGCAATACCGTTTCCATAAATTTAGGTCGCTTTTGCACAAATGATCGTCTTTTGCTCCGTATATAACGGTCTTACCTTCATATATAATTCCTTTCGTTTCGTAATTCTCGCATATTTGCAGATCGTTTCTCAAAGTACGGACAAACGGCAGCAGATAATCTTTCATTCCGGCATTATCACCGGAAGAATAGCCGTAGTTGCATATCATCCAATCTAACATTTCTTCATCTGAAAGATCGGACCGCAAATCTCTTCCTTTCCATTCATGAGGAGCATCTCCTCCGGTTAAACAGATCAACAGAGGTTTTTTCTTCTCCATTTGAACCGCCGCTTCATATGCCAATACGCTTCCCATGCTGTGACCGTACAGAATTATGTCTTTATCGTTATATCGCTCGATTATTGAAAGCAACTCTTGTACAAGGTCATAAAAATTACTCGAACATACTTCGTTCAATCTGTAGGATCGCCCCGGTAATTGTAGAGGACAGAGATCAATCCGACTCGGAACAAAGTTTCTCCACGGAAGATAGAATTCCGCATTTCCTCCGGCATAAGGCAAACAAAACATTCGAGCAGTTGAAGAGGCTTTGTTTTCAAAATATTTGGTTGGCATAATTTTCCTAAGGTTTGTTTTTTAAGTGAGAGATGAAGTCATCCAGGGTCGGATGCGTCAGAAAATCAATAACGCCTACTTTCTTTTTTATTTTGTCCGGAAACATTCCGATGCACTGAACAGCAGAAAATGAGTTTCCTCCCAAATCGAAAAAATTATCGTGAGCTGACAAGCGTTCTACGCCGAGTATTTGAGACCAGACATTTCGTACGAGTTCGTCTGTATCATTCTCCTCGGCAATTTTATGATTTTTCCTGTTCGTGCTGCAGTGAGTAACGACATATTCCTCAAGATTAAATTGTTTGTAAGGAGTATCCAAATAACTTTTTTGCCCGGACGCAGATTCCAGCACGACATGAACGTTCGTTCCCCCCATGCCGAGAGATGTAACACCGGCAGTCATTGCGGATCGAATTTCTAATTTTTGATATTTCTGCAAAACTTGCACTCTGTCTTTGGCTGAAGAAACCATCGAGTTTAATTTTGTAAAGTTTAAAGTATGCGGCAGTATTCTGTCGTATAAACACAGACATGTTTTTATAAAACTCGCAATTCCGGACGCTGCGTCCGGATGCCCGATATGCGGTTTTACTGAAGTAAGCGTCAGTTTGTCTTTTTTGTTTTTGAAAACTTCCGCCAACGCCGTTATTTCTATCGGATCTCCTATTTTAGTTCCGGTAGCGTGCGCTTCGACGAAATCCAAATCTTCGATTTCAGACATAATCAAGGCTTCTTTTACGACGTTGATCTGTTGAGGTAATCCGGGAGCGGTAAATCCTATTTTATTGTTACCGTCGTTCGTTATTGCGGAACCTTTTATGACAGCGAAGATTCTGTCTTGATCTCTCTGCGCGTCTTCCAATCTCTTGAGAACCGCCACTCCGCACCCGTCGCCTCTGACAGTTCCGGATGCCTGATCGTCAAACGAGTAGATCTTTCCGTCTTTCGATGCAATTGATCCTTCGCTATACGTATAACCTCCATAAATCGGATAAGATACGGAAGAACCGCCGACCACCGCAACGTCGCATTCCTGAAGCAATAAAGCTTGCGCTGCAAGATGAATGCCGACCAATGAACTTGAACATCCGCATTGAACATTTACTGACGGACCGTTAAAATTCATGAGATAGGAAAATCTTGTTGCCAGAAAATCTTTATCGTTTAACAGCTGAATATATAAATCATCGTATTTATTTCTGATTTCGTCGTTGTTGGCGAGATAATGAAACAGATATCCCGGAAAGCCGCATGACGCATATACTCCGACTTTTTTGTCAATCGTTTTCGGATCGGTATATCCTGCAGATTCAAGAGCTCTGTAAGCCGTTTGGAAAAAAATTCTGTGCTGCGGATCTAATATTTGCGCATCTGCCTTGGAAAAGCCGAACAGTTCTGCATCGAAGAGAAAAGCATCATGAAGAACTCCCTTGAACGGAATATAATTATTTCCCTGATCTTTTACATACTCAGATACGTCTATAATACGAGATACATCAGACTTTATTAAATCCAAAAATGATTCGATGTTATTTGCCCCGGGAAATGTGCATCCTATTCCTGCTACAGCTATATCAAAAGCCATCTAATTTTCCTTTTTTGCTTTCAAAAATGCAGCCAAATCTTTTACATTTGAATATACGAACAGATCTAAAACTTCCGCTTTATAACCTAATTCTTCAAGCTTTTTAGCAATTTTTATTATGCTGAAAGAATGGGCTCCCAGTTCAAAAAAATTCTTTGAAATATCGGATATATTGCAGACTAAAGTTTCCTCGCAAACTTCTTTTACAATCTTTTCTTCAGGAGTCAATGAAAGCGTATTATTTTCTGCGCTTACCGCGACTGTTTTCATTTTTTTCAGAGCTGA
>JAISMS010000040.1 GCA_031276565.1 Holosporaceae bacterium
AAATCCGGTGTCGCGTGTGCACCTTTTGTGTATCTTTCTTTAACGTTCATTCCTCATATTATAACTCCCTTCGATTCGCACTAAAGTGCAAGGTTTATTACCGACCAATGGAAAATCAATGACTTGCCCTTTAAACCGTTGAATTTGGCGAAGCTCCGAATGCCTCAATGCCGTTGACACGGCTTTTACCTCTCGCAACCTCATTTTTGCAATGAAATAGACGATGATGGTCATAGCCGTTCAGAATTAAGCCGTCGTAAGCTCCCGGACATCCGTGTGAACTGTTGATCCATCGGGGATTTTTCCCTGAATTATCGGCATCGGCTCTTTTCGTGAACAGTTTGGAACTATGCTAATGAACGCCTTTCCGTTTCTTTTGAGCAATCCGAACACGGGAGTCTTGCCGGCCTCTCCGCGACCTCTCTTGCCGCGTATTCTTTTGGCTCCGAAGTAACTTTCGTCCGTTCAAAAATGCCTGAATCCTGCGGATTTTTATGGAAATTTCGTTGAAATATCAGCTCTCTAAAGTGATTATAATATAGATTAACGGTGTTGCGATTTAGCTTGAGTAACTTACTTGCCGAAGATGTATCTTATGGCAGCTTAACCTGCCGTACTTCAACATAATTTACCCCAACTGACATAATTTTGCCAATCAAGAGCCATAAAAATAACTTTATGAAGTTTTTGCGCAAGAAAGGCGTTTTCTCGTCTGTTCGGAATATAAAAATCCCTGCGCGAAATTACTTGCCGGAACTTTTCTTTTGGGAGGCGGAGGCTTTATTTTGTATCAGGCGAACGGCTTCTTCCAAATTCATTTCAAATATGGCTTCGGATTTAGGCGCCGATACATATTTCTCCTTAAAAAACAAATACGGACCGAATCTTCCGATGCCGATCTTTACTTCTTCTCCTTCGTGTTTCCCGAGAATTTTCGGGAACTGCAACAGAGAAACGGCTGATTTCAAATCGAGGGAAGCCGGATTAATAAATCCCGGAATCGACGCTCGCCGCGGTTTTTCTTTGGCTGATTTTTTTGATCCGACGGATTTCTTTCCGGCGGTCTTTGGGGGGGATTTTACATCCTTCTGCAGATAGAGCCCGTAGGGGCCTTTTCTCAGTGTGATTTCGCTGCCGTCGGAGGGATCATTGCCGATGATTTTCGGATATTCGGATATTTGAAGCATTTCATCGCCGCCTGCGGCCGTTTGCTCGGAGTCCAATTTCTTTACGTAGCCGCAGTCCGGATAACGGGAACAGCCCAAAAAGGCTCCGAAGCGTCCCATTTTTAAGCTTAATTCTCCGGTTTTACACTCGGGACAGGTTTTGGAGATTCCGTCGTCCGTCTTGAATAAAAAGTCCCCCAATATTTCGTTCAGGCGATCTATAACATCCGAAATTTTTATGTTTTTGGTTTGGCCGACGCTTTCGTTGAATTCTTTCCAAAAATTACTGAGAATCTTGAGTTTAGACTCGTTTCCGTTGGAAATATCGTCCAACGACTGTTCGAGATCGGCGGTAAATCCGTACTCCAGATATTTGCCGAAAAAACTTGTCAAAAAAGCGGTTACCAGACGTCCGCGAACCTCCGGTATGAAAAATTTTTTCACTAACTTTGCATATCCCCGATCCTGCAGAACTTGTAAAATCGAGGCGTAGGTGGACGGTCGGCCGATTCCGAGTTCTTCCAGTTTTTTCACGAGACTCGCCTCGGAAAATCTCGGAGGAGGAATCGTGAAATGCCGGAGGGGATCCAGATTTTTCATCGGCAAGTGATCTCCGATCGTCAGCGGCGGCAAAAATCCTTCCTTTTCGTCATCCGGCTGATCGTCTTTACCTTCCACATAGACTCGGATGAATCCCTCAAATTTTATGCTGCTGCCGTTGGCGCGGAACATATTTTTCCGATCGTCGGATATATCCGCCTGCACTTGATTGAACTCTGCGGACGCCATTTGAGAGGCCACCGCTCTTTTCCAAATCAAATCGTATAAACGATGAAGATCCGGCGCGATTTTCCCTTTCAATCGGTCAGGAGTAAGGGAAACGTCCACCGGTCGGATTGCCTCATGGGCTTCCTGGGCGTTTTTCACTTTGGTTTGATGAAAACGCGGCTTATCGGGCAGAAAATCCTTTCCGTATTTTTCGCCGATTAAATCCCTCATTTTATCCACGGCTTCTTTGGAAAGATTTACGCTGTCGGTTCTCATATAGGTGATAAGAGCGATCGTTTCATTCCCGATGTCGACGCCTTCATAAAGATTTTGCGCCAACCGCATTGTTTTTTTCGCGCTGAATCCGAGTTTGCGGGATGCTTCCTGCTGCAGAGTCGAAGTTATGAAAGCCGGAGCCGGATTGCGTTTTACGATTTTACTTTCCAAAGCCGATACGAAAAATTTCCCGGAAACTACAGATTCCGCGGCCGCTTTTGCGCTCTTCTCGTCGACGATGGAAAATTTGCCGAGCTTTTCTCCTTTGAGCTGTATCAGTCGAGCGTCGAATATTTTTTTATTTTTCGCCAGAAATTTCGCTTCCAGAGACCAGAATTCTTTCTTCTCGAAACGTTCGATTTCATTTTCCCGATCGACGATGATTTTCAAAGCGACCGATTGAACCCGTCCGGCGGATTTGCTTCCGGGCAATTTGCGCCATAAAATCGGGGAAAGCGTAAATCCCACCAGATAGTCCAAAGCCCGCCTGGTCAGATAAGCGTCCACCAGAGAATGATCTATGTCTCGGGGATTTGCTATGGCTTCCTTTACGGCTCTTCCGGTAATTTCATGAAAAACTATTCTTCGGAAGGGCACTTTTAATTTTTTATTCTCCTGCAGGAGCTCTTTTATGTGCCATGAAATTGCTTCTCCTTCCCGATCGGGGTCGGTTGCCAGCAGCAGTTCGTCGCAGGCTTTCAGCTGAGAGGAGATATTTTGCAGATGTTTTTTCCCGACGGCGCTCACCTCCCAAGTCATGGAAAAATTGTCGTCCGGCCGTACGCTGCCGTCCTTCGAGAGCAAATCGCGTACATGACCGTAGCTGGCCACCACACGATAATCGGAGCCCAGATATTTGTTAATGGTTTTGGCTTTTGCCGGAGATTCCACGACCACGAGACGCATGCGCATTCCTTCCCAAATCAGTTTTCGAGAGCTAAACAAACGCGCTGCCCGTGTAATCTTATGACTTTATCGGACAACTCCAGCTCAAGAAGCACTGTCAGAACTTCCCGAGGAGATACTTTAATGCAAGAAATCAATTCGTCAATAGTAATCGGCACCGAACTTAAAGAATTTAATATTTTTTTCTTTATTTTTTCGGCGTCGGCGGGGGAGATTTTTAACGCCGCGGGGCGGCACTCTTCGCAGAAATTATTAGGGATGATTTTTTTCCTCTCCAGATGCTCAAGAATATCTTGAGCGCTCTGAATCAAAATTGCGCCGTCCTTTATCAGCCGATTGCAGCCGGCGCTCCTCGGATCCGAAGGAAATCCCGGGACGGCAAACACGTCCCGATTGTAATCCAAAGCCATTGCGGCGGTTATCAAAGATCCCGACTGTTCGGCCGCTTCTATTACCGCCGTGCCGCGGGACATGCCGGCAATTATGCGGTTGCGGCGCGGAAACAACTGCGGTTGCGGAGGAGTACCGAAGGGCATTTCGGAAAAAATGCCGTTATTTTTGAGAATTTCTTCGTAGAGTTTTTGATTTTCCGGCGGATAGACTATGTTGATGCCGCAGGCCGTGACGGCCACGGTTCCGGTTTCTATGCTGCCGAGGTGGGCGCCGGCGTCGATGCCTCTGGCCAGACCTGAAACCGTGACGACTCCGTTTCTTCCTAAATCTTTGCACAGGATTTCACAAAATCTGTTGGCATGTATGGAGGCATTTCTGGCTCCGACTACTGAAATCATATCCCGGCGGAAAAACGAAACGACTCTTTCTTTATTTCCCAAGAACGATAAAACCGCGGGAGGATCCGGAATGTTTCTCAGCAACGGTGGATATAACTCGTCCTCAAAGAAAACGAAACGTCCTCCGGCGGCTTTCATCCGGGAGATTTCTTCTTCGATTTTTTCGTCGCTGCAGATTTTTATGCTGCGACCGCCGCCGCTGCGGAGTCGTTTTAAGGCATTTTCTCCGCTGCCGAAGGCTTCAGTCAGTTCGCGAAACCTGTAGGGACCGATTGACTCGCTGCGAGCCAGCTTTAAACGCGCCAGTTTTTCCGCCTTCGACAGCACGGCCGGGTCCCTCCGTTTTCCGGATCGTTTTTTCATCGTCTCCGGAAGATAATTCCTTTTTTATCAGGCGTTTTATGTTTTCCGTATGCTTCAGGAAAATTAAAACGACCAACCCCATTAAAACATATAACTGATTAATAAAGTTCAAACACAGCGAAATTCCCGCGTAGCAGAAGATCGCCAGTCCGGCGGTGATGCTTAACAATCCCGCCGCCGCGGAAATTTTGGTGACCGCGAACATCGTCACCCAAATAAACGCCGTCGAAAGGCATACGAACGGATTGAGGGCGTATAAAATTCCGAAGTAGGCGGCGATTCCCTTACCTCCTTTGAATTTTAACCAAATCGGAAAAATATGTCCGATAACCGGTGCGGCAAGTATAAGCAGATTCAGAATTTCGTTATCCGTTTTTAAAAAATAACAAGGGATCAGCCCCTTCAGAAAGTCTAGCAGAAAAGTCAAAAGCCCCAGAATTTTTCCCTGCGTTCGGATTACGTTGGTGGCTCCGATGTTTTTCGATCCCTTCTCCCTTAGCTTGCCTTTGCCGAACAGCTCAGACAGAATCAGCCCGAACGGAATTGATCCCGAGATATATGCCAGCAGCGGGTAAAAATAACATATCATTTGTTTTGCTCCTTTTGCCTCATCAGTTCGTACAGGGAAACCGTCGCCGCCTGAGCGGCGTTCAGCGTGCCGAAATTGCCGGAATACGGCAACCGCACTAAAAAATCGCAGGATTCTCGGGTTAATCTCCGCAGTCCTTCGCCTTCGCCGCCGATTACCAGCAAAATCTTTCCGGACAAAGATGTTTCGCAGATTTTAAGAGGGGCTTTTTCATCCAGTCCGACGCACCAGAATCCTTTTTTCTTCAGATCGTTGACGGCATGAACCAGATTTACGACGCGCACCGTCGGCACCGATTCTGCCGCTCCGGACGCCGCCTTCATGACCGTCGGCGTCAGGTCCGGGCTGTTGTCTTCGGCGACGACGACGGCTCGGGCTCCGAAGACGGCGGCGGCCCTTAATATGCTTCCGACGTTTTGGGGATCGCCGACGCGGTCCAGCATAATCAGCGGCCGATCGTCGGCTTCATCGGAAATCAAATCTTCCAAAAAGAGGCGGGGCAGCCTGTTTACCAATACGGCGCAACCCTGATGGGTCGCGTCTTTTCCGAAAACGCCGTCGAAAAAGTTTCTGTCGACGACTTCGGGGCGCGGACTTCCGTTCGCATCGAAAGAGTCTTTGCGGGATTCTAAAATCACCAGTCTCGAAATCATTCTGTTCGGATTTTTCAGAACGGCTTTTACGGCATGTTTTCCGTATATCCACATTAAGTTACGATCGCAATGTTTTTTTCCGGTCATGGTTCAGGAACCATACCGCAATCCGGGTCTTTTGGAAAGGGCAGGGCGCCGCATAAGATTAACGGCGATGCCCTGCTTTTTGGCTCGAAACGCAGGACGGCGGAAGATGTCGCTTTCGCCGAATCAATCTCCTCTGATGTGGAGGAAATTAATCAATAACCGGTCTTATACCTCTCTTGCGCAGTTGGTCGTCAATTGCCCGGTGCAAAGTTAAATAAATCTCCGGATTTGTGAAATCAAAACCGTTTAATATGCAAAAATGTTGACCGAGTTTCCTTAAACTTTCAACAGACATGTCGTCAGCTTCGGCAAAAATAAATTCCGCCGGCCTTCCGTCCAACGGTATCACCGCCTCCGTGCAGGCCAGGACTTCTATCATTCTCATCGCCGTAAAACGTTCGTCGGTTCCGAGGGGGGCGGATAGATCAGAATCAGGCGCGCTGTATGCGAGAAAACTGCGGATAACATCTTCGGGTCTGTCTTGCAAATTACGGGCCAACGCTTGTGAGACAGTCACGGGAAAGAAGGTGCAGGCTGTGGCGATTTTAACAATTTCATCCGTTGATAACCGGCGCGTTTGGCATAAACGGACAACGTTTTCTCGGAATGCAATATACCCGTCGCCTGTCGGAGCATCAAACATTCTCGGCTGCAAGTTACAGATAAAACTGTCCGAATACTTCGACACTGCATTTACGGAAAAACTGAATAACATCAACGCTGCGACCGACGCATTTTTTATAAAATCAATCATAACAGTCTCCTTTGTCCGTTTATTTGTTTAAAAATCCACACAATACAATAATAATTCATAATATAATATTGAGTCAACTCGCCGTTTCGTCAAGTATTAAAAATATTTTTTAAGCGACGCCGTTCGAAACGCCGACCGGCGCGCTTCCTCGGGCCTTGGTTTAACGGCTGATACAATGTATGATGGTCCCCCGCAACGGCATTTTATTCGGGAGATCTTATGGAAGAAGAAAGACGTAATCTCATAATGTTTTTTGTGATTTCCGTACTTATAATGGCGGCGTCTCCGTATTTTTTCGGCAACGGAGGAGAAGAATCGGTTTCTCGTTCGTCCGTCGCCGTAACGGGCGGGCCGAAACCCGGATTGTCGTCCGGCGTTCCCGCGGCAAAGGCGGAGGTTCCGGTTCGGCATACGGAAGTGAAGAATATCCGCATCGAAACGGGAAATTTATCCGGCGTTATTTCTTCCCGCGGCGTTAAGATTGATAACGTCTTCCTGAAAAAATACAAGAAAGATTCGAACGGTGAAGAAAGGGTCCGAGTTTTGGGGGATAACGGCTCTTTCGCCTGTACCGGATGGTCGTCCGAAGATCCGAACGTTATTCTTCCGGACGAAAATTCGTGTTGGGAGACGAGTTCCGAAACGCTTTCCGAAAATTCACCGGCGATTTTCACCTGGGATAACGGTAACGGGTTGCTTTTTGAGAAGCACGTGTCGGTTGACGAGAACTACCTGATAACCGTCGTCGATCGGGTAAAAAACTACGGTGCGGACACAGTTGCTCTCAAGTCCTTGAGCATCGTCCGGCGGGAATTTCCGGCTGCGGACGGCGCCGTGACCTTCTATGAGGGGCCGATGGGATGCGTCAACGGAAAAACGGAAGAAATCCCCTATGAAGACATTGCCAAAAAACACGTAATTTGCCGTAAAACGCAAGGCGGATGGTTCGGCATAACCGATAAGTACTGGCTGACGGCTTTTATTCCGAACCGAAAATTGAATTACGAGATGGTTTGCCGACAGATATCGGAAGACGGCAAGAATATCTGTCGCATGGAAAGCATAACGGATTTTATGACAGTTGCTCCTTCCATGGAGATAAGCGGAACTCATCGGCTCTTCGCCGGAGCGAAGGAAATCCATACTCTTGATATGTATGAGAAGAAATTGCAGGTTGATCACTTCGATTTGGCCATTGACTTCGGGTGGCTGTACATTTTAACCAAACCGCTTCTTTATGCGCTCGCCTATACGAAAGATCTGGTGGGCAACATGGGATTGGGCATACTTTTGCTCACTCTTTTGCTTAAACTGCTGCTGCTGCCGCTGGCGAACAAATCCTACAGGTCTATGGGGCGCATGAGCGCCGTTCAGCCGAAAATTCAGGAGCTGAGGAAAAAATACGCCGGAGACAATGCCGCGCTCGGCCAGGCAATTTCGGAGATATATAAAAAAGAGCAAATAAATCCGCTCGGAGGATGTTTGCCGCTGCTGCTGCAGTCTCCGATACTGTTTGCCCTCTACAAAGTGCTCTACATTTCCATAGAAATGAGACAGGCATATTTTCTGTGGTGGATTCGGGATTTGTCGCAGCCGGATCCGGCCACCGTACTTAATCTGTGCGGATTAATTCCGATTAATCTTCCGGGATTTTTACAGGTGGGAATTTGGCCTCTGCTTATGGGGATTTCCATGCTGCTGCAGCAGAAGATGAATCCGACTCCGACGGCCGATCCCGCCCAGGAAAAGATGCTGCTGATCATGCCGATAATGTTCACCTTTATGTTCGCGCAGTTGCCGTCCGGTCTGGTCATATATTGGACTTTCAGCAATATTTTCGGGATTCTTCAGCAGTATTGGATTCAAAAATCGGACGAACGAAGCCGAAGCAAAGCCAAGGCGCAAAAATCCCGATGACGTTAAAACAACTGTTCGGTTCCGAATGTAAGTTCATAGCCGGAGCGGCCTTGGCGGAGCAAATACCGCCGAGTCTGACGCCGGAAGCGGCGTTTGTCGGAAGATCGAACGTCGGGAAATCTTCGCTGATTAATGCCGTCGTCGGCGGCAAAGGTTGCGCCCGCGTTTCGAAGTCTCCGGGTTGCACCCGGCAGATTAATTTTTTCAGCCTGGGTGATAAGGTTTTTCTGGCGGATCTGCCCGGTTACGGTTATGCGGCGGTTTCCCGAGAAACCGGTCGGCAATGGCGCGATTTGACGTTTAAGTATTTAACGGGCAGACCGAATCTTCGAAGAGTATTTTTATTAACAGATGCTCGCCGCGGCATCGGGAAAAACGACGAAGAAGTCATGGATATTCTGGACGTTGCCGCCGTGCCGTATCTGGTTGTTCTGACCAAGATCGATAAAATTAAAGGCGAAGCGGCCCTCAAAGCGTCGACGGAAGCGCGAATCGGATCGAGAGCGGCCGCTTATCCCGCCGTTCTTTTGACGAGTTCCGAAAAATTTATCGGAATACGAGAGCTGCAGGCCGAAATATTTCGGCTCGTGTGACGAGTGTTTGATAAATATTCGCCTGCCCGTTGTTTTTTTTGAAAAAATATGTTCTATAATCGGCGCTTTTATAAATCGGGGTTTTTGTTTATGCCTAAAAAAATGGGATTCGGTGCCGTTCTGGCGATTGTGTTCGGGAGTCAGATAGGTTCCGGGATATTCGTGCTGCCGGCGACCTTGGCTCCGTTCGGAATGTACGGCGTTTGGGGTTGGGGTATTGCCGGCGCCGGCGCGATACTCTTGGCTTTTGTTTTTGCCGAACTGTGTTCGAGATTCCCTAAAACCGGAGGGCCGCACGTCTATGTCCGACATGTTTTCGGAAGAACCGCCGCATTTTTTACGGGATGGACTTATTGGCTTGTGTCCTGGACCAGCACGTCCGTGGTTATCATCGCCGCCGTCGTCGGCTTGAGTCCGTTTTTTCCCGCCGACCTTCCTTCGTTTTTTTATTTGATCTTTGAAACGGTATTTCTTCTGGTAATCGCGGCAATTAACTGCAGGAGCGTCAATCTGGCCGGAAGGGTGGAGTCCTTTCTCGCTCTGTTAAAGCTCATTCCGTTTGTTATTGTGCCGGCGATTCTTTTTTGCAATTTTAATTCCGGCAACATAGCAATCGCACCGCAATATTCGGATTTTTCTTTCGTTAAATTGGTCGTAATCGTAACGGCGGAGTCGTTTTGGGGATTCATAGGAGTGGAATGCGCGACGGCGCCGGCCGGGGCCGTCGAAAATCCGTCCAAAACCATTCCGAGGGCCATAATCATCGGCACCTGCGGAGTGGCGCTGGTTTACTTCTTTAACAATTTAGCCGTTATGGGGGTTATTCCGGAAAATATTCTTGCCGAAAGCAAATCCCCCTATGCGGACGCGGTTAACACGGTGTTGGGCAAAAATCTGTCCATGGTTATATCCGCCGTTACATTTATTATTATGGCCGGAACCGCCAACGCCTGGACTTTGGCTTCGGCTCAAACGTCGTTGGGGTTAGCCCAAAACGGACTGCTGCCGGCTTTTTTTGCGAAGAAAAATAAAGAGTCGGCCCCCTATGTCAGCGTGCTGATCAGTACTCTCGGAATGATTCCGATACTGGTGCTGTCGCAAAATCACAGTTTGTCCGAACAGATAAACAGCATAATAGGCTTTTCGGTGGAAGTCTTTCTCATGGTTTACGCCGTCTGCTGCGCGGCGTTCATAAAAATCAACGCGGGAGAAAGGAAAATTGCCAAAACTTTTCTCGGGATTACGGCTTTTGTTTTCTGCATTATCATGATAGCGAACTCGTCCCTGCAGTCCGTGATAACCGCCTTTGCGCTTGCGGCCGCCGGAGTCTTTATGACGCCGTTTATAAAGCGAAAAACATCGGAGCGATGACCCGGCGAATCAAAGAAAAATTTTTTCTTAAAAACGGAATTATGTCGAACGGATAATAGCGCTTAAAAGCTTTTCATTCGCCGATTTTCGACGGAAGGTCGCTCTGATCTTATATTTTCCCGCGCCGGAGATATGGAATTTTTCGGGGCGTGCCGTGTTTTCGGACGACGAACTGGCGGCCGCAACGCCGCGGCGGCTTTATAGTTTCGGACGGTATTGCGGCAGAGCTTTTCAAAGTAATCGGGATCCGTCCCGCAAGGTCCTTGGCGGCAACCGTAGCGGGATTGCGGGTTG
>JAISMS010000035.1 GCA_031276565.1 Holosporaceae bacterium
TGTTGTTTTTGTAGTTTTGTTTCGGCGGCGCAAAAAAACGGAGTCGACGATGCTTTCTTTAAAAAACAACGTATTAATCCTCAAAACCGGAAGACGGTTGTGTAAAACACACAATGGCAAAAGTTCTAAATCCCCCAAAAGTAAATTACCGGAATATAAATCCTACGCCTGCACAAAAACCTATCATCCGCTTAAAAAAAGAAACGTAAAACCCGGTTTGCTGAAGTTTGCCGCAAATACGATTGATGACAGTCGCCCTGTCTCCGCGAGACCTTCCGACAGAAGGCGCATCCTTTCCAGAAGATACCACGCGAGCGCCGTTGCCGGGTCGACCGAAAAAAACATCTGGAACAACGAGGAGGAAATAATGTATTGGCTGAAATCTGTCGGCATAGAAATAAAACGTTTAACCGGTCCTCAATTTTTGGTACAAAATAAAGTATGCTCCCTGAATAAGCTTCTGCTTATCGCCAACAGAAAACGCGCCGAGTTCGGTCTTTCCCCCTTTTATGTGGAAGATCTCACCGAATACTGAGAATGTCGCGTTTTCGGTAAAAAATCGGAAGCATCGAAAAAAAGTTCCGAAATTAAGTATTTTTTGGAATATTTATGTGAGTATAGTATCGTTAGCCGATTGCGGGAGGTACATATGGGGAGGATGGCAGAGGGCGACGGGACTTTGCGCTGCTCATTTTGCGGAAAAACTCAACATGAAGTGGAAAAACTTATTGTGGGTCCTACCGTATACATTTGCAACGAATGTATAGAACTCTGCGCCGGCATCATTTCGGAAGCGCAACCGAGCGTGCCCGTCAGAGAAAAAAACAGCCTGCCTTCTCCGCAGGAAATTTGTAAAATTCTGGACGACTATATAATAGGTCAGGATAAGGCTAAAAAAGTTCTCTCCGTCGCCATTTATAATCATTATAAAAGATTGAATCACGCGTCCAAAAGCTCGGACGTGGAGTTGTCGAAGTCTAATATTCTGCTTATCGGCCCGACCGGCACCGGAAAAACTTTGCTGGCTCAGACATTGGCCAGAATCATAGACGTGCCGTTTACGATGGCGGACGCCACCACCCTTACCGAAGCCGGCTATGTGGGAGAAGACGTCGAAAACATCATAGTAAAGCTGCTGCAGGCCGCCGATTATAACGTGGAAAAAGCCCAGATGGGCATCGTCTACATCGATGAAATAGATAAAATCTCGAGAAAATCGGATAATCCGTCCATAACCCGGGACGTATCCGGAGAAGGAGTCCAGCAGGCACTGTTGAAAATCATGGAAGGCACCGTGTCGTCGGTGCCTCCCCACGGCGGCCGAAAACATCCGCAGCAGGAGTTTCTGCACATCGACACCACCAACATACTGTTCATCTGCGGCGGCGCATTTGCGGGATTGGATAAAATTATATCCGCCCGCGGCAACAAATCTTCCATCGGCTTTGAGGCGGACGTAAAAGGCAAGGATGATCGTGCCGTCGGAGAGTTGTTCGCCAAAGTAGAACCGGAAGATCTCTTGAGATACGGACTGATACCGGAGTTCGTCGGACGCGTTCCGGTTATCGCCACGCTGAACGACCTGGATGAAACCGCGCTGATTTCCATCCTGACGGAGCCGAAAAACGCGTTGGTAAAACAATATCAGAAACTGTTCAGCATGGAGGGAGTTTCATTAATTTTCGAGGAAGAAGCCGTGCCCGCCATAGCCAAACTGGCTCTGGAGAGAAAAACCGGAGCGAGGGGACTGAGATCCATTATGGAATCCGTATTGCTGGACACCATGTACGAGCTTCCCTCCCAAAAAGACGTGGAAGAAATGCTAATTACGAAAGATGTTATTGAAGGGAAATGCAAGCCTATATTAAAATGCAGAGCAGTTAAAAGCGGCGTTGCCTAGGAGTTTGTATTGAGCTGTCCCATACTTTCGATAAGAGATATTGTTATTTTTCCTCATGTGGTCGTACCTTTGTTCGTGGGACGTTCGAAGTCCGTCAAAGCCCTTGAAGCGGCTATGGCCGCCGGCAGACGGATCATTCTGCTCACTCAAAAAAATTTGCACAACGATAATCCTTCCTTCGAAGATATGTATCATGCGGGAGTGCTCGGCAATATTCTGCAAATGTTGAAACTGCCGGACGGGAACGTAAAAATCCTGGTGGAAGGCATAAAGCGCATACTCGTAACCGAATGCACGGAAATCGAAGGCTACTATGCGGCCGAATTCGAAGTTTTGCAGGCCTCTTCGGTGGATGATCCCAAAGAACTCGAAGCTTATCGCCGCACGGTAATCGAACAGTTCGAAAATTACGCGAAGCTGAACAGGCGCATATCCCTGGATACGATCGCCGCCATCAAGGGCATGGCGTCGACGGAGGATCTGATAGACGTTATTTCCGCGCATTTGGTGCTGCGTATCGAAGATAAACAGGATCTTTTGAGCGAAAGCGACACCGTCAGAAGATTCGAAAAACTTATTTCCCTTATGGAAGCCGAAATCGACGTAATACAGGTGGAGCGAAAAATACGGCATCGCGTTAAAAAACAAATGGAAAAGAGCCAGAAGGAGTACTACCTCAACGAACAGATCAAGGCCATACAGCGGGAACTCGGCGACAGCGAAAGTATCGCCATGGACGAAAGCAAAGAATTCGAAGAAAAGGCCGCCAAGATAAAATTTTCCAACGAAGCCCGGGAGAAGTTCACGGCGGAACTTAAGAAATTGAAAAACATGTCCCCCATGTCCCCGGAAGCCAGCGTTATTCGCAATTATTTGGACTGGATGGTGAGCATTCCCTGGAAAAATAAGCAAAAAGTAAGGCGGGACATCAAGGAGGCCAAAATCATTCTGGATCAAGATCACTACGGTCTGGAAAAGGTCAAAGAAAGAATTTTGGAGTTTTTGGCGGTACAGAATCGAGTCGGCAAAACAAAGGGGTCGGTTTTATGCTTCGTCGGCCCTCCGGGGGTCGGGAAAACATCGCTGGCCAAGTCCATCGCCAGAGCCACCGGCCGCAATTACGTCAAATTTTCCCTCGGAGGCGTGCGGGACGAATCCGAAATCCGCGGGCATCGCAGAACCTACATAGGATCCATGCCCGGAAAGATAATTTCCGGCATGAAGAAGGCGAAAACCTCAAATCCTCTGTTTTTGCTGGACGAAATCGATAAAATCGGATCCGATTGGAAGGGAGATCCGGCCAGTGCTCTGCTGGAAGTGCTGGATCCGGAGCAAAATTCCTCCTTCAACGACCATTATCTGGAGGTGGACTACGATCTTTCGGACGTCATGTTCGTAACAACCGCCAATACTTGCAGAATGCCGAGCCCGCTGTTGGACCGGCTGGAGGTTATTAATCTTTCCGGCTATACGGAGGAGGAGAAGCTCGAAATAGCCAAAACGCACCTGATTCCGAAGCAAAAAAGAGAAAACGGCCTGAAGGGTAAAGAATTTCTCATAGACGATGCCGCCCTGACGGTGTTAATTCGCGACTATACCCGGGAGGCCGGCGTTAGAACCCTGGAACGGGAAATCGCCAACCTTGCCAGAAAAGCCGTGAAAGAGCTGACGGAAAATCCGGAAATATCCGACGTAAAGATTACCGCCGGTAATCTTGAAAAATACGCCGGCGTCGAAAAATTCAAAAGACTGGGCACGGAGGACAAAAACCTCGTCGGCGTCGTGACGGGTCTGGCCTGGACGGAAGCTGGGGGCGAACTGCTGTCCATAGAAGCCGTCAGCGTTCCCGGCAAGGGAAAGACCACCCTGACCGGAAAGTTGGGCGACGTTATGCAGGAATCCATTCAGGCGGCCCTCAGTTTCGTAAGATCCAGAGCCGTATCCTTCGGCATCGATCCCAAAACTTTCGATAATACGGACTTTCACGTTCATGTGCCGGAGGGCGCGACTCCCAAGGACGGTCCTTCCGCCGGCGTGGCCATGATTACCGCCATAGTGTCTGCTTTGACCTCGATTCCCATAAAAAAAGACGTCGCCATGACTGGGGAGATAACGCTGCGGGGTCGGGTTCTTCCCATCGGCGGATTGAAGGAAAAGATTTTGGCGGCCCGTCGGGGAAACATTAAAACCGTTATCATTCCGAAGGAAAACGAATCAGACTTGAGAGAGATTTCAATTAACGTACTGCAAAATCTCGAGGTCATAATGGCGGAAACGGCGGACGACGTTCTGATGACCGCCTTGTCGGAAAACCTGATCGATCGATCCTCCCGCTGCGGGGAATAAAAATTTTCGTTTTTGACCGAATTAACCTCATGTTAATTGAAATTTGATAATATTTATCCGCAAAGAAGTTTTTTCGATTCGAAAACAGGGAGAATGACAATGAAAGTCAGAGGCCGGATGCTGTTAATATACTTGACGGTATTGTTCCCGACATTTTTTACAATAAACGAATCCGGCGCCGAGGTTATTAATCCGGGCAACGCAAAAGCTTTTCTTGACGTACATGGCGAAAAATTGCTCATTGAAGACAGCGTAACGGAAATAGCAAAGAAAGCGTTCTACGGCATGACGATACCTAAAATATTTTTTACCGAGAATTGTCGACTGTCTTCCATAGAAGACGAAGCATTCTGCGGGGTAAAGCAGATGGGCAAAATTCGCATACCCCACAGCGTGGAGTATATCGGCAATCGGGCCTTTGCCGACTGTCTTTATTTGAGACAGGTAAAATTTAAAGAGAAAACCAAATCGTACGGGGAGCATGGCGAACACGTTAAAATTCAGTCCGTTTTGGATCATATAGGAGACGGAGCTTTTAAAAATTGCCCCCTCCTGAAGATCATTAAGATTCCGAAAAAAGTAACCTATCTCGGGAAAGAAGCTTTTGACGGATGTAACAAATTGAAATGGTTCAGATTTCAAAAAGGATCGGTATTGAGCGAGATCAAGGACTATACATTCCGGGGATGCGAAAATCTTAGGGAAATTTATATTCCCGCGAGCGTGGAGTCTTTCGGCAAAGAAGTCTTTGCCGGTTGCAAAAAGCTCAGGTACGTGAAATTCAAGAAAGGATCCGTACTGAAAACCATTCCCGAGGGTACATTTAAAGATAACGTGCTTCTGAAGGAAATTAAAATCCCTCCGCAGGCGGAGAGCATAGGAAAAGAAGCTTTTGCGGGATGCAAAAAGCTGAAAAAGGTGAGGTTTTCAAAAAAGTCCAAAATAAAAATCATCGAGCAGAATGCGTTTTCGGGTTGCGATCAGCTGAAGGAGATCTTTATTCCCAAAGGCACTAAGCACGAGGGAGCGTTTCCGACTTCGACGGCCGTTTATACGCCGGATGATTTCGCCGTTCATGAAAACGCGCACGAGGTGCATGACGATGGGAAGAAACACGAAGACGACAAGAAACACGACGACGACAAGAAACACGACGACGGGAAGAAACATGAAGACGACAAGAAACACGAAGACGACAAGAAACACGACAAGAAAAAACACGAAGGCAAGAAGCACGACGGGAAGAAACACGACGACGATAAGAAGCATGACGACAAGAAACACGAGGGCGACGAGAAACACGATAAGGATAAGAAACACGAGGGCGACAAGAAACACGAGGACGACAAGAAGCACGACGGGAAGAAACACGAGGACGACAAGAAACACGAGGGTGACAAGAAACACGAGGACGATAAGAAACACGAGGACGATAAGAAACACGATAAGGATAAGAAACACGAGGATGACAAGAAACACGATAAGGATAAGAAACACGAGGGCGACAAGAAACACGACGATGCCGCACACGGAACACAAGCTGCCCGAGATAAGTCAAATGCTCATGATACGAAGGCGGCGGGCGAATCTCATGCCGGTTCTTCGGATTCTGCGGCTCATGATTCTCATGCTACCGCCGTCGATGTGCATGCGAATACTGCTGCGGCGGCTAAAAGCGATGATGATGAAAATGAAGATAAAGAAACGGTTACTCCTGACGTCGGGGAGTGATCGCCGAATTACGCCGACGTCAATACGAGCCGTCGTCCTTGCCGCTTGAAATGCTATGAGGAGAATGCCGTTTTGCGGCAACATAATCTTGTTTCCGACAAGGATACGCTTCATTGCCGCCCGTATTGACGGTCGGCGTTTTTATCAGGAATTTGCTTCGGCGCTGATTTTTTCATGTTTGAACGACTGTTTTAGGAGCAATAATCGTCGTGTCGCGGATTTTTTGCGGCATATTCCCCCCGGTTTTGATATATATATCGCACGGGTCGTTTCGATTTACAGTCGCCGCCCGGCGTTATTTTATAGTGTCTGAAAACTCCGCATGCCGGATCTTGCCTTTGTTGACCTGATATATCCGTTTCGCAAATTCCGTTAATTTTCCGATGCTTCGGAGAAATTTTTAAGGGCATCCCGGACGTCCGGCGCCAAAAACTCCGGGGATATCAGTCTGCGGTAAAATTTCGCGATTCTGTCGTTTTGCGCATACTCCGCATAGGGTTGCAAATCGAAGAGACGCCGGAGAATATAATTCAGAGGAGCGAGCGACATGTGCATGTCCAAATCCGAGAAATTCGAAAATAAATTTCCGGCGGCGAGTTCCCTTTTGGCGCTATTGATTTTTGTGCGAATTTCCGACGAAGACGCCTCGTCGCCTATGGCTTGAAGAGCGAGCTTAACGGATTCCAAAATTCTGCCGGTGTGCGCCACGGACTGTAAAACTTCAACATTACGATCGTCTGAAGAGGGGGATTCTTTCGCCGTTATCATGCCCAGATGACCGCTCATGGTCGGCCAGAACCTTACGGAATTTATTTCTGCAAGTTCGTTTACGGCGGCAAGAATCATACGGGCGTCGCAGGTGTATGCCAAAGTTCCGAAATCGCCCGTAAAGTTCCGGGGCGCTGCGTTCGCTTCAGTCTTTAATTTCGTCGGCAAAAAATCGAGAGACGCCAGCAGACGATAAAATTTTCCCGCTTTATCGTCGGGCGGATATGCTTCATGGAGTTTTAGGTTTGTAAAACGCGACAGCATGTAGCTTAGCGGCGTTATCGTATGTTTTTTTTGGGGCGGAAATAAATTTTTTTCGTAAAGTCTGAGGGTTGCCTTATCTGTATTATAGCAAACTTCCCTCACCGAAGACGGAGACATGTCGCTGTCGGATATCGCCTCCAGCGCACGCTTTATCGCGCTCAGAGCGGCGGTAATGCGGGGGGCTTCGGTGCAGCGGGAAAGGCTGTTTACAACGGCTGCCGCCATGCGGGCGTCGCATCTGTAGGCGCAGTCCGTCGCATCGTCGCTCCGGAATTTATAAAACGCGCCGTAGAAACCCTTAACGAAGGTCTCGTCGTCATTTTTGTCAATCATGGCAAAAGCAGAAGACGCACAGGCGCAAAAGATTAAAACGCCTGATAAAAGGCGCGGAGTAATTTTTTTCATTATCAATGTCTCCCGTTAATAATCGGCAAATATTAAATAAACAGTATTAAAAAAAAGTTAATTTACACAAAATAAATAAAAATATTTTTAACCGTCGCCGGATGTGCGACGACCTCAAACTTTCATTTTCGTTGCCGTCGGCTTATGTGTTAATATGCCCCCGGGATGTTGCAAAGATTTCGAATGGTTGATTTTGCGCTTATTCTTTTTCAGGTGGTTATAAACACCTGCGCTCAGTTGCTTCTGAAAAAGGGAGTGGGGTTCGTGGATTTCAGTCAACCGATGCGATGCTGGCTGACGGCCGCAATTTTCAACGTTTATATCCCGGCTGGGGTTTTTATTTTTGTAATTTCTCTGCTGCTGTGGCTGTATCTGCTGTCGCGGTTTGATTTAAGCTTCCTTTATCCCTTCGGCAGTTTGTCCTACGTACTGGCCGCTCTGGGAGGATGGTTTTGCTTCGGGGAGAATCTCAACCTGTACAGGGGCGGCGGCATTTTTTTAATATTAACGGGAGTAGCATTAGTTGCAAAAAGTCAGTAAATTTCTGCCGGTTTCCGTACCCGGCGCGGACGAGGAAACCATAGAAGAAGTCGTGAATGTTTTAAAATCCGGGTGGTTGGCCACGGGGCCGCTTACTCGCAGGTTCGAAGAAGATTTATCAAAGTATTTTGAAGGCCGGACCGCCATGTGCTTCACCTCCGCCACCGTCGGACTGCAGGCGGCTCTTTCGGCAATCGGGATAAAGGCCGGCGACGAAGTGATAACGACTTCTTTTACCTTTGCCGCCACCGCCAATGTTATTGCCGCGTCCGGAGCCCGACCGGTTTTCGTCGATACGGACGAGAACACTTTCAACATCGATCCGAACGGAATAGCCGCCGCCTGCACTTCTAAAACCAAGGCCATAATGCCGGTGCACTACGCCGGATTGCCCGTAGATTTAGATCCGATTTACGAAATCGCGAAACAAAAAAATCTCCGGGTCATCGAGGACGCCGCCCACGCTTTCGGGGCTGTCTATAAAAATCGCAAAATCGGGACGTTCGGAGATATACAGGTTTTCAGTTTTCACCCCATCAAAAATATGACGTCCGGAGAAGGAGGCTGCGTTGTTTCGGATTCGGAAGCCGAACAAAAAACGATGAGTCTGCTGAGATTTCACGGCATAGATCGCTCCATCTGGGATCGATTTTCCAAAAACGGCAACAGCAGCTATGACGTCGTGTATCCCGGCCTTAAAAGCAACATGTCTGATATTCAGTCCGCCATAGGCATACATCAGTTGCAGAAAGTCGAGGCTTTTAATGAAGAAAGACGACGTTTGGCCGCCCGATATCGCCGCGCCTTCGCCGAGTTGGAGGAGGATTTGTTTCTCCAGGGAATCCCCGACTATGATTTCGTCCATTCGGGGCATCTTTTTCCCGTCTGCCTTCGGGACGCCTCCGGGAGAGACGATTTTTTGGACTATTTGAAGGAAAATTCCGTCGGGGCCGTCCCCTACTATACTCCGTTGCATCTGTTCACCTACTATAGGGAGACTTTCGGCTATAAAAAAGGAGATTTCCCGAAGGCCGAATATATCGGAGCGCGGGTCGCATGTCTGCCGCTGTACTGCGGGCTAAAAGACGAGGAACAGGATTACGTGATTCACATCGTCGGGCAGTTTTTCGACAAACGGCGGAGGTAACGTGCCGGAGAAATCAAAAATAAAAATCAGCCGCGGAACGAAAAAAACCGCCGGATTAAAATTAAACGGACCGAAGGCCGGCGGATCTCGGCGACAAATACTTGTGGAAGACGGCGTCGCCGTGTCCGTGGTTATTCCGGTTTTCAACGAACAGGAGAACATAGGACCGCTGAGCTCCCGTTTGCTGAAAACCATGGACGCTCTGGGAAAAAGATATGAGGTTATTTTTGTCGACGACGGCAGCGGCGATGATACGCCCGCACTGCTGCGACAGCTGTTCGAAAGACGATCCGACGTCATAAGGATCATTACCTTTAACGGCAACTACGGCCAATATGTGGCTATTCTGGCCGGTTTCGAGCACGTGCGCGGCGACGTTGCGGTTACGTTGGACGCTGATTTACAGAATCTTCCGGAAGAGATTCCCCATCTGCTTGATAAAATCAACGAAGGGCACGATCTTGTGGGGGGATATCGGGCTAAACGCCATGACAATTTCTTCCGCACCTACGCGTCGAAAATCGTGAATTTTGTAAGGGCGCGCGCCACCGGCATCGAAATGAAAGATCACGGCTGCATGCTGCGGGCCTACAAAAAATTCATCATAGACGAAGTGGTGAAAACCCGGGAAACTTCGACCTTCATAACCGCTCTGGCCCAAAAATTCGCCGGAAATCCGACGGACATTCCGGTGACTCATGAAGAGCGCGCTGCCGGCGGATCAAAGTACAATCTCTACCGGTTGATACGCATTACCTTCGATCTTCTGACGGGATTTTCGTTGGTTCCTCTGCAGGTTTTCACCATAGTGGGGATGTTGATTTCTTCGGTCAGCGCCGTGTATTTTTTTGTGGAGTTATTCAAGAAAATCGTCGGCGGTCATCACGGATACGGATTGCATTTCGCTTTCGTTTTTCTGCTGCTGAGCGTTATTATTTTGGGAGTGGGGCTGTTGGGCGAGTATTTGGGCAGAGCATATTTCGCCGTATGTCAGCATCCTCGCTTCGTGATTCGCGAAATCCTGGAGAAGAAAGAGTAAGATGAAGATATTGATTATCGGCGCCGGCGGTTTCATCGGCAGTCATCTCTGTGAGGAAATTCTGAAGAGTCACAAGGATTGGCGGGTAATTGCGGCGGACATAACGTCGGACAAAATCCGACATTTGATGTCCGAAGGGAATTTCGATTTTCGCAGAATTGACATATTGACGGATCTTGCTCGGACGGAAGAGTCCGTGGAGGAGTGCGACGCGGTTTTTCCGCTGGCGGCCATAGCGAATCCCCGGATTTACGTGCAGGATCCTCTGCGAGTGTTCGAGTTGGACTTTGAGGCCAATCTTCGGATAGTTAAATGGGCGGCGAAATACGGCAAACGCCTGATCTTCCCGTCTACGTCTGAGGTCTACGGCATGTGTCGGGACGAGGAATTTACGGAGGAAGGTTCCGACTGCGTAACCGGTCCGATCTGCAAGCAGCGATGGATTTATTCCTGCTCAAAGCAAATGCTGGATCGCGTGATTTATGCCTGCGGTATTCGTGATAATTTGCGCTACACTCTGTTTCGGCCTTTTAATTGGGTCGGGCCGCGCCTGGACGACATAAACGACGAAGGCGGCAGATCCCGGGTGGTTACGCAATTTTTAAGCAATATTCTGTACGGCAAGGATCTGGTTTTAGCGGACGGAGGCGCTCAAATTCGCTGTTTTACTTTTATTGCCGACGGTATCGACGCCCTGATAAAAATTACCGAAAACAAAGATAACTGCGCCGACGGGCAGATATTCAACATCGGTAATCCGTACAATCGATGCAGTATTCGGGAATTGGCAAACAGAATACTTCGCCTTGCCGAAAGGTATCCGCAGCTGAAGGATTCCGTCGCGAAAATCAAAATTGTCGACGCCGCTTCGTCCGATTATTACGGCAAATCCTATCAGGATGTGCTAAAGAGAGTCCCGTCCGTGAAAAAAGCTGAAGAACTTCTCGGATGGAAACCGATTACCGGCATGGACGAGCTTCTGATCAAAACCATGGATTTCTGCTTCGGAGCTGCCGGGGGGCAGCTCCGCCCGGATCGATCATTGCAGATTTAGCGCATAATCCTGACCGTGCAACCGAAGGTTCGGCTCAGAGCTGCGGAAATTTATACTTCCGACATGTCGCCGGTCAGAGACAGCAGCGCTTCGGGATTAGCCGTTGACGAAGATACTGCCCGGGCTTATATGAATAGCGACGTCCTCCGTTGTTTCCGCGGGCGTGCTCGTCCGAAAAGACTGATCGTCGGTGATCGTAACAATCAACGGCGGTCTTGACGCACAACGGAACGTTGTTCCCGAACTTGCGGAATGGTCTGTTTCTCGAGTCCGGATTTCCCGTCGAGAATTTGCCGCGTGAAAACGAAGCCCCGATCGACAAGGCGCCGCGGAGGCGTCTACAGTCCGGGGGGATGTAATCTGAGCATCCTCAGGCTCTGTCGTGCCGAAACGGACTGTCGGACGGGACGCGGTGATGCGGATCCGAGGTCTGATTGTGCGGGAGCGAATTACATCCGGATTTGTGACGACAGCCGACCAATTTGTCTCGTCGTTGCTCTTCGTCCGGGAATTTTTCGAAGTCATGGCGCCGGACTCGGATAAAACGCTTGAAATACTTAATATTGCAAATAAAACTTTCTTCATTTTTATGTTCCTCTCTTTTGATTTAATTAAAAAATACAAGCTGCATATTGTTAATGTGGTATATTTTTTCAAAAAACCAATATTTTTTAAAATAAATACCCCGTATGGCGAATCTTGTCAGAATGCGTTCAAAAATCCGGAAGCATTTTTTTCATTTAAAAACGGATCAGGAAAATAAATGAATTTTCGACCGATTTAAAGTCGCACAGAAGATGAACTTTTCGAATCGAAAACACGTAGCCGCACAAGTGCGGCTACATCCGCAGAGGTCGTTGCAAACCGTTTTTACACGCAGCTTTACCGGACAACCCTGACCCTGCAACCGAAGGCCTGGCTTAGGGCTGCGGAAATTTGGGCTTCCGACATGTCTCCGGTTAGAATCAGCGGCGCTCTGGTAGTAACATTGTCGATGGAAAAAAGCCTGGACAGATGAAAACTGGCGCAGCTAATTCCTGATGATCCTATCCGAAAATATCGATCGGCATTGAATGTTACAGCCAACGGCGGTCTTGTCTCACAACGGAACGTTGTTCCCGGATTTACCGGATGATCGGCGGCTTCCCGTTGAGAATTTACAGCGAAACGTGGGGCGGCCGATCGACGAGACACGATCCGGGCGCTTCGAGGCGCCGCGGAAACGGTTGTTGCCTGAGCGTTTTGAGGCTCTGTCGCTGCGGAAACGTTCGTTGCCCGGCGGGCTGTAGCCTGAGCGTTCTGAGGCTCTGTCGCCGCGGAAACTATCGTTGCCCGGCGGGCTGTAGCCTGAGCGTTCTGAGGCTCTGTCGCCGCGGAAACTATCGTTGTCCGGCGGGCTGTAGCCTGAGCGTTCTGAGGCTCTGTCGCCGCGGCAACGTTCGTTGCCTGAGGGGCTGTAGCCTGAGCGTTCTGAGGCTCTGTCGCCGCGGTAACGTTCGTTGCCTGAGGGGCTGTAACTTTAACATCCCGAGTATTAGCCGCACGGGAAAATCTGAGTATCGGACGGGACACGATCCGAAATCGCGAATTTGCCGTCGATTGGCGACGGGCGATCGGAATCATGGCCTGAGACTCGGATAGGAGGCCGGAAACGGCCAATATTGTAAGCAAAGTTTTTTTCATTTTTATACTCCTTTTTTCTGATTAAAAACTGCACACGCAATTAATGTAATATATTTTTCAAAAAAGAGTCAATCGTTTTTTTATAAAATCACTCCTCCGGATAATTTTTTTTGCGCAAATTTTTGGGGGTTTAAAATAGCGGCTTTGGGCAAAATCCGCGACGGCCGAGAATCGGAAAAATCAGCAGCAGCAGGCCGTCGGGACAATATCCGATAAAGACGAGGCGAATTCGCAGAGATCTATGAACTGCGTTACGTTTTTTTTCACGAATTTTTTACAAGAAGCCGCAAACAGAAATCCCTGTCCCATGTCGGCGCCGGAATCCCGGACGCATTCCAGCTGGTCCATGGTTTCGATCCCTTCGGCGACCACCGAGCATCCGATTTCGTGGGAAAGTCTTGTGCAAAATTTCAGCAGAGCCCGAGATTTTTTGCTGGAGGGAGTTTCCTGAGTAAATTTCTTGTCTATTTTTACGATGTCTACCGGCAGTTCCTTCAGAAACGCCAAGCCGGAATATTCGGTGCCGAAATCGTCCAGCGCTATCTTTATGCCGTGACTGCGAAGCAGACTCAACACGCATTTCGCCGACGGCAGCGCATCCGGATGGGTATTTTCGTTCACCTCCAAGACTATATTCGAGCCGTTTATGTGATTTTTTTCGAGAATTTTCAAAAAGGACCGGCAGAAATTTTTGCTGACGATATCCTTGGCCGTCATATTAATGAACAGCTGAAAATTGTTCCGATAATTACAGGACGAAGCTATGCTTTGCAGTATTCGCGCCGCTCCCGGATAGACGTCGGTATTTTCCTTTTTATAAAGGGCCTCATAGCCGCAAATTATGTTGTCGCTCAAATTAACCAGCGGCTGTAATCTTATTTTATCTGTCATTATTTCCTCATTGTTCTTAATTATATAAGGGCGATTAACGAATTATCAAGATCTTTCGAAAAATTTATTTAAATTTTTAGATGATAGCGCCACATACGATGGTCTTCCGTGACAGCATTGAGCTATGTTGGCGGTCTTTTCCATTTGACGCAGCAGAGAGTTCATCTCCTGAGGGGTCATTTTTTTGCCGGCCCTTAAACTGCCGTGGCAGGAGACGGTTGCCAGAACGCGGTGAATCTTCTCCTCCGCCGAATAGGACTCGCCGAAGGCGGCCAGTTCGTCGGCCAAATCGCTCATCAGAGACTTCGCGTCGCAGACTCCGAGAATCGCGGGAACGGAACGCACCGAAACCAAATCATCGGTCAGTTTTTCGTAAACGACGCCGAGTTTCGATATCATATCCCGATTGTTTTCCAACAGCTCCACTTGAGATTCCCGCAACGGGCAGATTTCCGGCAGCAGCAGTACCTGCGAATCCAGCGAAAGATTGTTCTTCAACTTTTCGAGGGCGATTCTTTCGGCGGCGGCGTGTTGGTCGACGATGATCAGCTCGTCTCCGTTTTCCGCCACTATATAGGTGTTGTTTATCTGGCAAACGGCATTTCCCAGCGAAATTTCGTTGCCGTCATCGGGGGCGGAACGGAAAGTCTCGTCGCGCTCGAACTCCGGTTCGACGGGGGCCGGCGAAGGAAGCGCCGCCGTCGAATTGGAAAAATTATTCGACGTGCGAACCTCGCGGCCGAACGTCGAAAAGAATCTCGTTTCCTTCTCGCGGGCGATCGGCGAAGCGGCGCGCTTTGCGACTCCGGGAAAGGGATAAAATTTCTGAGGGGAAACATCCGTCGTCGATTTCATGGCGCCGAAGGACGACAGCTGTTTTTTTAACTCGGACGATATAAAAAAGCGAACTTTTTCGCTGTTGCCGAATCGAACTTCCGTTTTGGCCGGATGGGCGTTGACGTCGACTTCGCTGCGGGGTATGTCCAAAAACAGAACGGCGGCGGCTCGGCGGCCAGGCGGAACCAATCCGGCGTAGGCCGATTTCAGGGCGCAGGCGAAATGCTTGTCCTTTACGCAGCGATTATTCACGAAAAAGTACTGGCAGTTCGAAGAGGCTCTGTTGAAGGTGGGTACTCCGATGAATCCCCGCAGTCGCATGCCGTCTTTTTCGGCGTTTATTTCGAAGGTATTCTTTTCGAAGGATTCTCCCAAAACGTCCCGGATACGTTTTTGCAGGCTGTCGGTTTTGGCATAACGGAATTTCTCCCGATCTCCGTCCGTAAATCTGAACCCGATTTCCGGAAGCGCCAACGCCGCGCGATTAAAAACGTCGCAGCAGTTTTCGGTTTCCGAGGCGTTCGATTTCAGAAATTTCAGCCTCGCCGGAGTGGCGAAAAACAAATCTCGCACTTCTACGGTGGTGCCGCGCTTGCGATTGGTCGGAGACAGTCCGAGATTTTTTGCTCCCTCCAGCCGCAGCGTGAATCCCTCCGAGGAAGAATCGTTCGCCGAAACAATCGAAAGACGGGAAATCGAAGCAATGGAGGGCAACGCCTCTCCGCGAAAGCCGAAAGTGTGTATGTCGAATAGATTTTCCGAACTTAATTTGGAGGTGGCATGGCTCAATATGCAGAGTTCCAAAGATTCTCGATCCATGCCGCAGCCGTCGTCGCTTACGGAAATAAACCCCTTGCCGGCGTCGATGATTTTTACGCTTATCTCGCCGGCTCCGGCGTCAACGGCATTTTCGATTAATTCTTTAATAACCGAAGCCGGCCGTTCTATTACTTCTCCGGCGGCAATTTGATTAATAAGATTCTGCGACAGCAGTTTTATCGGCGTTTCCGTCATAGGGTTTATAATACACCAAAAAAAAACGTTTACCAATTTTTCATGAACCGGATATTAAACTGCGTGTCGGAGGATTTTTATGAGAGTAATAGCGATCGGCGAAAAACTGGAACATTCGTTGTTTGAAATTGTTAACGCGTCCCGAGCTCTGGGGTGCAACACTTTGTTTTTCAAAAAAGAGATAAAAAGCGCGCCGAATTCGGAGGATGTGATAATAGCGGACGGCGACGCGGTTAAGATGCTGCCGCCGGATACAAAAAACCTCGTTATCTCGGTTGCATACTCGCCCGGTTACGAGACGTCGCTGGAAAACGAAGTGAGCATAGGTCCGCGTTCCCTGGGATCCGTCGGGGACATCATAAGAAATAAAATGTGCTCCGGATTTAATCCGATTGCTGCGGATCCGGCTACGAAGGAGGTTTTTCGAGTGGCCGATCGAATAGCCGATTCCGACGCGACCGTCCTCATAACCGGCGAAACCGGCACCGGCAAGGAAGTCATGGCGGAATATATCCGCCGCAGAAGCAAAAGATTTCTGCGGAATTACGTTGCCGTCAATTGTGCCGCCATTCCGGAGACGCTACTGGAGTCGGAGTTGTTCGGCCATGAAAAAGGCGCTTTTACCAACGCCATTCGCCAGAGAATCGGAAAATTCGAAGAGGCGAATCACGGTACTTTGCTGCTGGACGAAATAAGTGAGATTCCCTTAGGACTTCAGTCTAAACTGCTGCGAGCCATCCAGAAGAAAGAGATAACCCGATTGGGCGGAAACGGAACGACGCACACGGATGTCAGAATTATCGCCACCAGTAATCGCGATTTGCAGCAGGAGGTTTCGAACGGGAATTTCCGGGAAGATCTCTTCTACAGAATAAATATCGTCTCCGTAGAAATGCCGAGATTAAACGATCGTCCGGAAGACATAGAACCCCTTGCAAGATTTTTCTGCGAGAAATATTCGGGGGGAACAAAAACTCTGTCGGACGCATTTGTGTTTTTCCTGAAGAATCGGTGTTGGAAGGGCAATATTCGGGAGTTGGAGAACTTTGTACACAGGTCCGTGCTGCTTTCTTCCGACAATGTCATCGACTGCTCCGCCGCCGATTGCGAACGTCGACCGAAAACGCTTAGACAACTGGAACGAGAGACTATTCTGAACAGCATAAAAAAATTTCAGGGAAATAAGACGCTGGCTTCCAAGGAGTTGGGCATTTCGTTGAGGGCGCTGCACTATAAGCTCGAAGCCTATAAGGCGGGCTAGGAATCCGTGTATGCGCGGCGGAAATCGAAATCCCTCATGCTCCGGCGACGAATTATCGCTTCCGCCGGGAGGTTGAGGGCGCTGCACTATAAGCTCGAAGCCTGCGAGGCGGGCCGGGAATCCGTATGCGCGGCGGAAATCGAAATCCCTCATGCCCGGGCGAATTATCGCCTCCGCTTCCGGGAGGTTGAGGGCGCTGCACCGTAAACTCGAAGCCTGCGAGGCGGGCCGGGAATCCGTATGCGCGGCGGAAATCGAAATCCCTC
>JAISMS010000073.1 GCA_031276565.1 Holosporaceae bacterium
TTTTTTTTCCTTTCCAATATTTGTCGCTCGGCGGGTCTTCCACCATGGAGTGGTAGCGGCATAATCCCTCTTCCGTAAGTTTTTCATATTCTTTGCATTTATCGTCCAAAATCCAATAATGCTCTCCGGTATCGTTGACCGTGCGATGATAAAGATGCGCGTTACCGATTTCTCCCCAGCCGATATCTTCGTCATTTGCTCCGCCGAGCAATTTTGTAATGAGCATGCCGGAATTCACGACGTTTCCTCTAAGCGAGGGGATCAGGTAGCATCCGGGACGTATCCACGGCAGACCGTCCTGAAATATTGTCTTTCGCAAAACGACGTCCACGCCGTTTACATTATATACTTCGTCAATGTGGGCTCCTCCCCATTGATTTGTGCTTACATGGCGAATATTCAGAAATTGACCGTCTTCCCGAAAAACTTCTTCCGGCTCGTTCAGAATCTCTACTTTTACGCTCAGCCATCCGTGACGATCGCAATTTTGACCGGCCGTTATGTAGGGCGGAGTCTGCAAATACACGTATCTCTTTTTTGTCTTGCGAGCCGTTACAAGATATTCGTCGCCGGAGCATTCTTCACAATATTCAACGGTATAGTCATTTCCGACGGCAGTTCGGGTTTCGATCTCGTTTAAAAGTTTTTGCGGATTTTTATGATATTCCTCGGACTTTGAAATCAGAGGATCGTTTTTATCGAATTTGTACATTCCTCTTTCTCTGTGTATTTCGAATACGGCTTTAGCGGTTTCGTCGAGTTCTTTCAGAGAAATATCTGGCATTGAAAAGGATACAAAGACCAAAATACCGTTTTCCGCATTGGATTCCTTTTCAATTTTTAGTATTTTCGATCCGCAGCCGTCCTTGCAGCCTTTTCCCGGAGGAATTTGTTCAATTTGAGCTTCGAGTTTTTTTATGCTTTCAAAATCGAAATTATCTTTCGCATAAATTACGCACCCGATATATATCGCTATAAAAGACAACAGTTTCTTTTTCGCCATATTAAATATCCGAAATCTTCTCCCGTGTAGGGTTTTTCCTTACCCGATCCCCAAATAACATCCGTTCTTCCCAACGGCTTGCAGCCGCCTGATCCGGTTGTGGCGGACGGGTACAGCATCTGCTGCTTGTACTGGCTTTTCACGATAATCGGCATCAGATAAGGACTACACAATCTTTCGTCATAAATTCCGGAAACGGACGAAACCGACGACCCTTGAGCCAGCCCTTCGCGATGCAATTTAGCCAGCATGCGACTGATCAAAAGCAGACTCGCCTGCACTCCGCCGATGTGATCGCTTATATGTCCCGTAAATGGATACATGCTTCCCTGACATCCGGCACACCAGAAGAGCGCATCTATCGGAAATCCTGCCGTTGCGGCTATGGAATCGGCCGCGCACGCCGCCTGCGCCACGGGGTTCCCGAATATTGCAGCCTCGGGATTCAGCACAAACGCCGTTTCGTCATCATTCCACATCGGATCAAATTCCGTTATGTAGGCTACGTCAAATTGTGATCTCTCCAAACAAAGAAAATCCGTCAGAAGTTCCAGCCAGTAAATCACGGGATAAATATAGTAATGCACCTGATAAAAACTGCGCCTGCGTCCTCCGGATTTTCCTCTGTCTACACTACCGTGCCCGCGAACGCTGTCTCCGCCGATGCTGATACCTCCCATGTTTACCAGACAGAACTTGGTGCGAGTCACATCAACCAGTCTTACAGGCTCCCAAAAGGATATGGGAATTCCGATTCTCGGGACGGGGTTTCCGCAAGCGCATATTATTTGGCGCGGATTTTGGGTATCTTCTCCGTTCGGAGATACTTTCAATCCCCCGATTGTTATGGGAAACAGACAACTCCAGCATATGTCCGTCACCGGGTTTACAAATCTTCCGCTGCATCCGCCAAAGCAATCGAAGCAAAAAAACAGAAGGATCAGAGTTTTTTTCACGGTATTTCCTCCGTAACGGTCAGGACTTTTTCGTCCCGCCGCTGTAGCGCCATTGCCGGAACTTGCTTGATTCCGAGTTTTGAAACGAGTATTCCGTACTGATCAAAGTAAACCGATTGATTAAAATGTTTCTGTAATTTTAGCGGAGAACCATTGACCAATATCAAGCACAAAGCATGCTCTTTTTGCTTGGAAAACGCCCATTTAATGTGACTGTCGTCATCTCCGTCTATAAACAAAATGGCTTTTGTCATTTTTACCCGATCCAGAGGATTGAAATATTCTCCTTTTTTTGCAAAAATCCTCCCGTTGTGATCTTTTAAATCGCGCGTTACCTGAACTGTCGGATCGAATTCAAATGTCCTCGGCGTTTCAGTATGAATTATCCCCTGCACAGGCTGTGGATTTTCCAGAGTTCTTATTATTCGTTTTTCGATTTCACGACGGGCTGCTTCCAATTTTCCTTTTTCCTGAAGTTCTCCAAGTTTTGCATAAATCTGCTTCATAAAATCAGGCTCGTTTATGGAGAATGTTTCTTCCCAAACGACGAAATTCTTTGCCGTAACCTTCGGACACAAAAATAGACCGAGAATCAAAAGCTGCCGCAATCCGATCATTTGCAGATTCCTATTGCTCTGCCCCGAATGTCTTTTAAATCGACAAAACCAAACTCTTTATAGCGGGAATCGAAGCTGTATTGATGGCTTCCCGCAACAAACGCATAGCCTTCCGGGATAAAACAAGTCT
>JAISMS010000039.1 GCA_031276565.1 Holosporaceae bacterium
CTCACACGGAAACGTTGCGGGAAACGGCGGAAACTCGTGGAACGACGGCCAGAATATCGCCTTTAAACTTTTTCCCTTTCAAGGCGAGGCTTTTGGCGGTAATTTTCAATTGAGGCTTCAGGAGCAGAATGTACTTCTCCGGCACGGTAAAATCCACCTTCATTTTACTCACGTCGTCTATGGTGGTGATTACGCTGCCCTGGGTTAACAACGCCCCCACGCTGACTTTTCTGATTCCGAGAACGCCGTCGAAAGGAGCCGTAATGCTGCTCTGATTTATGTCGGCGTTTATGGCGTCCAATTTTGCTTGAGCATCCAGCATTTTGGTTTTCTGAACGTCATAGTCCTTTTCCGGAATAATTTTTTTCTTCCGAAGAGTCTCCATTCTGAAGAATTCGCGCTGCTGTTCCAATAAATTTATTTCGGCTTGTTTTTTTTCGGCCGTTTTCCGCTCGGTGTTTAACTGCACGAGAAGTTGTCCTTTTTTTACGTATTCGCAATCGGAAAAATGAACGGAAGCGACCGTTTGGCTCACACAGGACATGATGTCGACGGACTCGTTGGACACAGCCGTGCCGATGGATTTTAAAAAGGTTTTTTCCATGGAGGGAGCAATGACCGTAACGGTCACATTCGCCGGAGATTTTGCGGATTTCTTGCGGGCGGATTTAAAGCCTCCGCCGGAAAAAAGCCAAAATGCCGCCGTACACAATAAAATAACCGCGACGACCGCCGTCGCATACTTATTTTTTATCAACATGCGCACTTTCCCGACCATATTTCCGATAATACCCGTTATTACTTTAATAAGGTATTAAAAACTGTCTTTACGAAACAAAAAGTCGCAAGATATCATATAAATTCCCCGAAAATCGACGACGAAAAACAAACTTCAGTTTTTGGGAAAGAGGACGATAATGTCATTTTCTTCGGAAAATCCGAGGATGCCGTGGGCCTGTTCTTCCAGCAAATCCAAATCGAGATTATCGGACCTTATCAGGCTGATTTTATTCTCCAGGAACTCATTCTCCTCTTTCAGATTTTTCAACTCTTTCTCCAGCAAAGAAACTTCACGGCTTAATTTTGTCCAGGAAAGCGCGCCTCTCGCTCCGCTGAAAATGTGAAAAACCAAATAGCAGACCACGAATATCAGAAATACGTTCCACAAAATCACTTTTATGTTTTTCCTGACGGAAAGAGAATTAAAAAACATTTTAACAGGACATGTTCGTATATTTCTCGCGCTTCGATAATATGTCAAATTTTTTCAACGAAGCCATTAAATCCTTCATCGCATGTAAAGGTATCGAATTCGGACCGTCGGAAAACGCATGCGCCGGGTCAAAATGAGTTTCAAAAAATACGCCGGCGACTCCGACGGAAATCGCCGCCCGCGCCAGCAATTCCGCGTGATCGCGATTTCCTCCGCTGGCTCCCCCGAGCCCTCCGGGTTCCTGCACCGAGTGGGTCGCGTCAAAAATAACCGGATATCCGAAATCCCCCATGATTTTCAGGGAACGCATATCGGACACCAGGCGATTATACCCGAAGCAGGTTCCGCGTTCGCAAAGCATAACATTTTCGTTCCCGGACAGGGTAACCTTCTCCAGAACGTTCTTCATATCCCAGGGAGCCAAAAATTGCCCCTTTTTTATGTTGACGACTTTACCGGTTCTTGCGGCGGCCGTCAGCAGATCGGTCTGGCGGCATAAAAACGCAGGAATCTGAAGCACGTCCGCCGCCGTCGCGACTTTTTCGCACTGGGACGCTTCATGAACATCCGTTATAATCAGACAATCAAATTCCCGTTTCAGTTCGAGAAAAATTTCCAGAGCCTCGTCCAGCGGCACTCCCCTTTTGGACTTCAAACTCGTACGATTGGCTTTATCGAAGGAGGATTTAAAAATAAACGGGATTTTGAGTTCATCGGTTATTTTTACCAGCTGATCCGCGATCCGAAACGCGACTTCGCGACTTTCCAGAGCACAGGGGCCGGCGATCAGGGCCAACGGCCCTTCATTGGAGAGCGCAATCTTTCCGATACGAACGATTTTTGCGCTTTTTTCCGCACGACTCAACGCGGAGACTCCTCTATTCGTTGCGGAACTTTACCGCGAGCGGGAGTATCGATTTCTATAATCCTGACGCTGCCGGGATTGGTCATTCTTATTAAATTGATGTGCAACAGCCCGTTATCGAAATCGGCGCCTCTCACTTCGACGCCGTCGGCCAGAATAAAAGTCCTTATAAACTGTCGGGCCGCAATACCTCTGTATATGTAGACAGCCTTTGAATCGGGCTCCTGCTTGCCGCGGATGGTCAACTGGTTATTTTCCACCGAAATTCGAATACTTTCCTTTTTGAATCCGGCCAAGGCCAGAGTAATTCTGAATCCCTGTTCCCCGATTTGTTCAATGTTGTAAGGGGGATAGGAATCGTCCTGCGCTTTGGAAAGAGAATCCATCAATCTTTCGAAATGATCAAAACCCAAAAACAGCGGACTGCTAAACAACGAAACTCTGTCATCCATTTCAAACCTCGATTCCATTGCGAGACACATTATGAATTTACTCTAAAAAAGCGCAAATCTCAATCCGATCATGCGACGGAAAATCTTTTCCGGATTAAAAACGTGCATTGTCGAATAACCGGAGAAAAACGCTCGGAAAAGTCGCCTTCCGGAGCATCGGCAAAGGAATTCCCCGAAAAGACCGAAGCCCTTAAATTTGAGGAATTTCGGAATGCAATTCTTATATTTGCGGAACAATTCCCCGAAAGAAACATCTTTGAAATTTCATTCTCCGTAATATATACTGGCCGCCTTTGCAAGATGACCGGGAGAGTATCGTGATTTGTTTTTTATGCTTCTTTTGTTTGTTTCTGACGTCGTGCTCATCCTCGAATGACACGTTTTTTTTAGATTACGCCGCATCGGCCGAAATCAACAAAGAAGCCTTATCGGAATTCAATCGTGTTTCTCTTATTAACGGCAATTCGTCCGGTATCAATCGTCATTCGAAAATTCTGGCGGAAATCGAAAAAAAATCCGCCCGAATCATTGCCGAAAAAATTAACGCCGAACCGGATCAAATCCTGTTCGTCAATAACGCCACCATGGCCACAAACATTGCGATCCTCGGAGTAGCCGCCCGTTATCCGAAATGCCACTTCATAACATCTCGGATAGAGCATAAAGGACTGTTGAACGTTTTTCGGCATCTGGAGAGCACCGGCTGCAAAGTTACCTATATTGATACGGATCGTTTCGGAAACATAAATCTGAAACAATTGGAAGCCGCCGTTCGAACCGATACAAAACTGATATCGATTCAGGCTTTCAACAGCGAAATCGGAGTAATGCAGGACATAAAATCCGTCGGAAAAATCGCCCGAAAACACGGAATTTTGTTCCATTCGGACGCTTCCCAGGCATTTTGCAGATATGATATCGACGTCCGGGAAATCGGGCTGGATTTGATGACGATTTCCGGCTATAAAACAGGCGCTCCAAAGGGAATTGCCGGACTCTACATCAGAGACAGAAGCATTCTCAAACCTATACTGTTCGGAGCCGGAGACGAGCTGTTCCCGGGAACAAAGCCGACGGCGCTGATCGCTTCGTTCGCCTCCGCCGTCGAAAAATTTCGCTGGAACCAAAAACAGACGGAGGCTAATTTTCGAATTTTGGTTTCCGAATTGCAAAAAATCAAAGACGTACACATAAATTCGCCTGTGCCTTCGCATATCGTGTCGGTTTCAATCGGCGGCGTAATGTTGAATGACCTGCTGGAAAACCTGAAAAATTATTCTTTTTCGTCCGGATGTTCCTGCCTCGGACAAGATCATTCCAATGTCATTAAATCCATAGACCCGAAGGGAAATCTTCCGCCCTGCACCATAAGAATCAGCTTTTCCGACAAAGTGACTTCGAATGATCTGATCAAATTCGCACAGAATCTCGGCGACGTCGTCACCGGTTTACGCGGAGAAAAGAAGATTGAAGGAGCGGGTTGCCCGCTGTCGGGAAACGAAAAAGCGAAAAACGATCTGAACATTCTCCTGAGAGAGATAAAAAATCTGCCTTGATCGTCACGGGAACTTAAAATGATAAAGAAAGGTTGAGGATTTTTTGAATATTTTCGTCACCGGAACCGATACCGGCATCGGCAAAACAACGGTTTCCGCCTGGATCTGCATGCATACGCAGGCCGATTATCGCAAGTTGATTCAGACGGGAAACGATTCCGACGGAGACACGGTAAAGAGAATCTCTCCGCATACCCGCATAATACCCGAAATTTGCAGATTGAAAGCGCCGCTGTCTCCCTACGATGCGGCAAAGAGAGAGAACATTCGGATAAATTCGGCCGCCTTCCGCGAAAATTATGAAAACACGGTTTTTGAGGGATCCGGAGGGGCTCTCGTCCCGGTAACGGAAGATCTGTTTATGGCGGATCTCGTAAAACAATGCGGCGCCGCAGCCTTGATCGTCGCGAAGTCGCAATCGGGAATGATTAATCATATTCTTATGACGGCGGAGATTTTAAGGGCACGAAACGCCGATATCATCGGAATAATCGTAAACGGAGAAACGGACGGCGACCTCATTGCCACCGTCGAAAAATTTTCGAATCTGAAAGTACTTTCGATTATCCCCCGGGGAGACAATTTGACCGAGACCCTGCGGCACACCGGGATACCCGCTGAAATTTCCGAGATAATAAAATGATCTGGAGACCCTTTACTCAGGAAAAAACCGCTCCCCCTCCGATAAAAATAACGAGAGGAGAAGGAGCTTTTCTGTTTTCCGAAGACGGGAAGAAGTATCTGGACGCAATTTCCTCCTGGTTCGTCAATCTGCACGGCCACGCAAATCCGGAGATAGCCGAAGTCATAGGGAATCAGGCAAAAACTCTGGAACACGTAATATTTACGAGATTCACCCACGAGCCGGCCCGAAAACTGGAAAAAATCCTGCAGACAATCATGCCGCCGAGTCTGAACAGGTATTTTTTCTCGGACAACGGATCGACGGCCGTGGAAGTCGCCCTTAAAATGGCTTTCCAATACTTCAAAAACATCGGAGAGAAAGGGCGAAATATTTTCCTGTCCCCGGAGGGCGGATACTACGGCGATACGTTCGGAAGCATGAGCGTTGCCGGCGCAGACTCAAAGTATCACGGACTTTTTTCGGAGTTATTCTTTAAAACCCTGACGTTCGAAGTGCCCGAATATTACGAAAACGTCGGGGGCATCGAAGAAAGAGAAGAGGAAATATTATTCGAACTGGAGAAAAAACTGGAAATCTCGGGAGACCGAATCTGCGCCCTTATAATCGAGCCTCTTTTGCAGGCCTCCTTCGGAATGCGGGTCTATCGTCCGGAGTTTTTGGAAAAGCTCGTAAACAAAGTCCGCCGATACGGCATAGCGGTGATTTTTGATGAAGTCCTGACGGGATTCGGCCGCACGGGAAAGATGTTCGCCGCGAATCACACAAACGTCCTGCCGGATTTTATATGTCTGTCCAAAGGACTTACCGGAGGATTTTTACCGCTGGCGCTGACGGTCGCTACGGAAAAGATTTATAACGCTTTTTTGTCCGAAGACGGAGCAAAAACCTTTCTGCACGGACACTCTTACACGGCCAATCCGATCTCCTGCGCCGCCGCCTGCAAATCTTTGGAGATTCTGCTGCGACCGGAAACTCTTTGCCGCATCGAAGAAATTACGGAGTTTCATCGACGGCGTTCGATTCCCTCGGCTTCCAAGAGAAGAAGTCTCGGCGTAATGACGGCATTCGACGCGGATTCGGAAGATAAGGCCGCGCACATTGTCGACGAAGCGTTGAAAAAAGGCATTTTTTTACGGCCTCTGGGAAAAACATTGTATTTATTTCCGCCTTATTGTATAAGAGACGAAGATTTGGAAAGAACGTACGACGTAATAAACGAGTCTCTGCAGGAGTCACGACCATGATTACCTTCGAAGAAGCCGCGGAAATTTTCAATCGTCCGTTTTTCAAACTGTTGAGAACAGCCCACGAGGTCCACGCTCAAAATTTCGACGAACAGTCGGTACAGGTGAGCGATATTTTAAGCCTGAAAACCGGAGGATGCAGCGAAGATTGCGCCTATTGCGCCCAATCCGCGAGAAACGGAGCAAAAGCGCCCAAACAGCCGATGTCGGATCGGGAAACGGTGCTGCGGGCGGCGCGGAGGGCGAAAGAGCGGGGCGCGACCCGATTTTGCATGAGCATGTCCGGCCGCCGCCCCTCCTCCGAAAAAGAATTCGAAGCGGTATGCGGGATGGTGCGGGCGGTAAAGGAACTCGGCATGGAAACCTGTGTCACCCTGGGATTCCTGACCGAAGAGCAAACCCGAAGACTGAAGGAAGCCGGACTGGACTACTACAACCACAATGTGGACACCTCCCCGGAATTCTACGGTAAAGTCATCTCCACAAGAACCATAGACGACCGCATAAGAACCATAGGGATCATCCAAAAGGCCGGCATAAACGTATGTTCCGGAGGAATAGTGGGAATGGGGGAAACGAATGAAGATCGGATAAAAATGTTGGTTTTGCTTGCAAATCTTATTCCCGGACCGCCGAAGTGCGTTCCCCTCAATAAATTGGTAAAAATTCCCGGAACCCGGGCGGACGATTCTTCTCCCGTAGACGATTTCGACTTCGTCAGGCTCGTGGCGCTGGCCAGAATTTTGATGCCGAAATCCTATGTAAAAATAGCCGCCGGCCGCAACACTCTTTCCGAATCTACTCAGGCTTTATGCATATTTGCCGGAGCAAACGCTTTTTTCTCGGGAGAGAAGCTGTTGACCGCCGATAATATGCCGAACGAAGCCGATGACGGCCTGTTCAAAAAACTGAATATAAAGAAGGAAAAACTTGCTTAACGAATACATTAAAAACTACATAGAAGATCTTAAAGCTAAAAATTTATATCGGGAGTTGAAAAACTCCGACAGCTGTATGGCTGCGGAAGATTCTGAAGTTATTGACGACATGAGCTCTTTTTTCCGTCGTCAGAGTTATCTGAACAAAACAAAGGGTTATCTGAACTTCTCCGGTAACGATTATTTGGGGCTTTCCGACAATAAAGAGTCCCTGGCCGCCGGCTGCAAAGCGGCGGAAATTTACGGATCCGGCAGTACCGGTTCAAGATTACTTTCCGGAAACGCGAAAATCTTCGAGGAATTCGAAAAACAAATAGCGACGGATAAGAATTTCGAATCTTCTCTGATAGTTAATTCCGGGTTTATCGCCAACTCCGGAGTAATATCCGCCCTCTGTATTCCGAACACGCTTTTTATTTTCGATAAACTCAATCACGCCAGCATGTACTGCGGCATAGATTCCGGAAGCGCCGGACTGGCAAGATATAAGCATCGGGATTACGATGCGTTGGAAAATCTTCTGAAAAAATATAAAGACCGCAAAAATAAAATCATAGCGTCCGAAACCGTATTCGGCATGGACGGAGACATTGCCGACGTGGAAGCTCTGTCATTTTTATCGCAAAAATACGAGGTTCCGCTGTTTTTGGACGAGGCCCATGCGACCGGATTATACGGAAAAAACGGCTACGGCGTATCGACGGATTTCGAGTTAAACACTTCCCTCACGATAGTTATGGGCACCTTCAGTAAGGCCTTGTCCTCCTCCGGCGCCTACGTGGCCTGCAGCGAATTAATGAAGAATTATCTTATCAACAAATGCAAAGGATTCGTATACTCCACCGCTCTATCCCCTTTTTGCATAGGCATAGCCGCCCGCAATTGGAGCCTGCTGAAAACACTGGAGGAAACCAGACGCCGCATCTTAAAACTCTCGGAAATTTTCCGCCGAGAGGCGATTGCCGCCGGCCATCGGGTTCCGGGAGCCGGCACCAATATCATTCCCATTGTTTTTAACGACATCGACGAAATGTCGGCGACAGATCTGAAACTGAAAAAGCACGGAATAACGGCTTCTCCCGTCAGACCTCCCACCTCTCCTACTCCGAGGATTCGATTCGCCGTAAATGCGACTCACGGCGAAGAAGACATATACCGTACTCTTGAAATTTTGAAGAAATGAAACGCGTTCGCACATTGTTTCCCGGATTCGGTTTTTCCGCCGACCGGCGAAGAAATCTCCGGGTTTTCCCGGACGGAGGAAACGAAAGTCCCTTGATCGCGGAAGATAATTTCCGACGCATAAAAAATACGGTCTTCGAAGAAATAAAAGAAACCTCACCTTTGTCGGGATTCGCAAAGATCGAAAAGATCAAAAAGGTCTGCGGATGAAAGAAAAGATAAAATCCTCCTTCAGTCGGGCGGCAACAACCTATAATTCCGTGTCCGAAGCGCAGGTTTTGTCGTCGGCTTTTCTGGCGCAAACGGTACGCGAATCTCTCCCCTTCGCGCTGCAAAAGATTTTGGACATAGGATGCGGAACCGGACACACGTCACTGGAATTCATGAAAATATGGCCGAACGCCGACTACACCCTCTGCGATATTTCGGAAAATATGATTGCGGAAGCGCGTCTCCGAATCGAAAAGGCCGAATACATCGTCGGCGACGCAGAAAAATACGAATTCACGGAAAACTATGATCTCGGCATTTCCAATTTGACTTTGCAATGGTTCGAATCGTGGGAGGCTTTTCCGGAAAAGATCCTGAAAATCTGTCGACGATTTGCTTTTTCAACCATATCGGACGGAAGTTTCCGGGATTATAAAAAAATTTTGGCGGAACGCGGCATTTCTCTCCCTCCCCTTCCCTCAGCGGAAGAATTAAAACGCGTATGCGAAAAACACGGACTGATAAGATGCCAAACCCGCAGCCATAATATGTTGTTTGAAAATTCCTTCGCATTGGCCAGGTATTTCAAAAAGCTCGGGGCCGCAACGACTTCCTTTGGCGCCAAAAACATTCTGTCGCTTCCGGGGAATCATTCCGTGAATTTAAATTACGAAATGTTTTTTGCCGTATGCGGTTCGCCGTTCTGAAATTAACGGAACGCCCGGGTTTCGACATTTCCCTGTCGTTGCGGTTCAACGACAGTATCTTTACAATAACTTCGCTTCGGATTCGAAGCGTCGCGAAAAGCAAAGGAGCGAAGCA
>JAISMS010000009.1 GCA_031276565.1 Holosporaceae bacterium
CCGCAATTTCAGGTTGTATACAGCCGGTCCGAAGTAATCCGAAAAAATCAAACATCGCCCCGTCCGCAGGACGTTTCGCGGAATCAAACGGAAGGAATCACACGACGAAGTTTGATTTCGACGAATCTGCGGCGTCCGCGGGCCGTAAAATCCGTCAAAACCGTCTCATAAAAATAATTAACGGGAGTAATCATATGTCGCATTCCGATTTCAGTAAACGCGCAGCCGATCGCAGCATCGGCCGTCGAAAATTCCGCTTTTCGGCGGCGGCAAGCCTGGCGTTTCTTGCACTGGCGCCGATGACCGTCCTCGGAGGGGAGGAAATTACCTGCACGGACGACAACATCGGCGATCTGAAAAACGGTGTCTGGCTCAACGACATCAAATTCGACGGCGTTTTGCTTCCGGGACCGAAGCAGAACAACGTCGTCGCCGTACACGACATTCTCAACACCGCCAGCAAGCCCAAACTCATTTTCGGCGGCTATGCCTACGGCGAAGCCGAAACCTCGACGGTTTCCGGAAACACGGTAACAATCTCCGATGTTTCCGTCTCCGCCTCCAACAACAACGCCGACTGCAGCGTTCACGGCGGCTACGTGTTCCACTGCGACAAAGGCGAAAGCGTCGGCAACAGCATCTTGTTGGAGGGCGTCAACAAGCTTACCGACATCTACGGAGGCTACGCCGACAACAACGTTGAAAGCAGCGGCGTCTCCCGCAACAGCATCTCCGCCTCCGTCGTCGGCGGCTCCTGCCGCAACATTTTCGGCGGCTATCACGGCAACATCCCGGCGAACGGCGCATCCCGCGACAACACGGTTGATTTTCGCGCCTCCGGAGGAACCGTCGTCACCGAAATCTACGGCGGGCGCGCTTTTTCGCTCGCCGACGGCAACAGCGTTTCGATAGAGTTCAAGGAGAACAGCAGAGCAGCGACGGGCATTTACGGAGGCTGGGCCGACACGAACAGCGGCAGGGCTGAAAACAACAGCGTTTCCGTCAGGATTACCGACGGTTCGTCGCTGCCGACGGGCATAATTCGAGGAGGAAGCGCCTCCAGGGTCGTGAACAACAAGCTGTCCCTGTACGGCTGCAATCACACCGCTTCGCTCCACGGAGGATTCGGGAAAATCGCCGAAAACAACAGCCTGACCGTCGACGGTTGCACCAGCGGCAGCTGGATCTACGGCGGCTACTATGGGAGCAGTTCCACCACCTTTACCACCGATAATGCGGTTATGAGGAACAACTCCGTCTTCGTCAACCGCTCCAATTACACCGGAGGCACCATCGTCGGCGGAGGCGCATTTAACAACAACCGCAATCGCGTGGAGAAAAACAGCGTCGTCATCTCGAACAATTCGTCCGTGGCGAGCGTCTGGTGCGGATATATAGAACACAGAGAGCGGACCACGGTTCTTTTCGAGGGCATTTGCTCCGGCAACCGGATTTCCTTCGACGGAAGCTCGGCGTCGGGCGATATATACGCCGCCCACTGTATCATCAACAGAGTCGCGAACTACGGCGTCACCTCAAACAACAACGAAGTTTCTCTGGTCGGCAGCCGCCTGAACACAGGCGTCTACTGCGCCGGCGTTTACGGCCACACCGGTTGCCCCGGAACAACACAGGTCAACGGCAATCATCTTTTCGCGGATTCCTGCTTCATCGCGGGTACCGCCCGCTGCGGCAGAGGACAAGCGACGGACACCTGCGTTGTCAACGATAATGTTCTGTCGGCCAACAATTCGATAATCGGAGGCGAAATTTTCGGTGCTGAAATTACCAACGCAAAATTTGCAACTATCGTCAACAACACCGTCTCCATTAAAGGCAGCTTTATCTACGGCCATACGCACGCCGCCTCTTGCAACATCTCCGCCAACGGCGCGGCCGAGATACGCGGGAATCGGATGTTCATCAGCGACTGCAAGCTCGAAAGCGGCAACAGCGACCAGCGAAATCATGTCGCCTCTCGCAACAACGGAAACGCCGCTTCCGTAGCCGTCCTCTCCGACAACTCCGTCTCCATCCGCAACACGGCAATCCGCGGCAACGTCTACGGCGCCTACAACACCGGCAGCATTCAGGAGGGCACTCGCCTCAGCGGAAACAAGGTCTCCATCAGCGGAAACAGCGTAGTCCAGGGCAGCGTCTACGGCGGCTGGCACAATGCCAATACTCCCGCCGTTCTCATCGTCAATAACAGCATCTCCGTTACCGGCGGCATAATCAACGGCAGCCTGTACGGCGGCTCTAAAACCTCGGGAGTGACGGAAAACATTTCTGGGAACAAACTGGAGATCTGCAATCGCCAGCATCTCGTAAACGGAATTTTCAACTTCGATCACTATACTTTGCGGCTGCCCTCCGACATGAAAAACGGCGAAACGCTGATAAAAATAATAAATCCGGTCGCCAACAGTAATCTGGTCCTCAAAAATAAGGAGGTATGCGTCGATTTGGGCAAGGCGGCCCTGTCTCCCGGAGACAAAGTCATATTGATCAACGCCGCAATGGCGCCAAACGGCATCGACAACGGCGCCGACGCCTCCGAGGGGTACAGGCTCTTTAAATTGCCGTCTCCGGAATCGATTTCCTGCGACTACGACACCGCGATCGAGAATAACATGCTGACGCTGACCGTGACTTCCCTCCGGATAAGTCCGAAGCTGAAAGCTCTGGCGGAGGGGCATCTGGTCGGCAGCATCGCGGCAAATCAGGCGGCGGATTTGGCGATCGGCAACGGCATGGGCGAAGCGATTTCCGAAGCGGCGACAACTCCGGCGATCGCGCCCTTCGGGGCAACCTCCTACGGCCTGTGCCGCTACCGAACCGGCTCAGCCGTGAATACGAACGGGATTTCCGGCATAGTCGGACTGGCCAAAAGGTTCGGCCTGAAGGAAAATCGCCTGACGGCGGCGGCATTTTTCGAATTCGGCTTCGGCAGCTATGATTGCGAAAATGATTTCGCCGAAGAAGGCAAAGTCAAGAGCAAAGGCGGAATGAGATACTTCGGAGCGGGCCTTATGGAGCGCTTCGAATTTGACAAATGCAGCGACGGAAACTTTTATCTCGAGGGATCCGAGCGCTTCGGCAGGATTAAAACAGACTTCAAAAGCGCGGATCTGTTAAATTCCGACGGCAAGTCGATTTCCTACGACTCCGGATCCGCCTATTTGGGGGCGCATCTGGGGGGCGGATACACGGCGACCGTAAACGAAACAACAAAGGCAGACGTCTGTTGCCGCTGCCTATGGACATTCCAAAACAGCGACAGTCTTAAGGCAATCGACCGCCGCAGCGTCGATTTCTCGAAGGTGAATTGCTTTCGGCTACAGGTCGGATTGCAGGGCTCCTACAAAATTGACGACGCTTTCCGCTTCAATGCCGGCGGAATCTGGGAGTACGGACTGGGAGGAAGAGCCGGATCCTCGATCGAAGGAGCCAAAATCCCCGTCCCGACTTTGAAAGGCAGCACATTTCGGGTGGAGACGGGAGCGTCCTTCAACCGGGACGGCCTCACCGTAAGCATCGGACTTGACGGCAGCCTCGGTGCGCGCAACTGCGTGCAGCTGAGCCTGCAGGTGCTTTATTGTCTGTAAGCATCGGAGCAGTCTTCGAAAATACGGCAAGATTTTTATCGAAGATCGGGAGACGGCGAGATTCTTCTCCTGCCGAGCGCCAATATCATTCCGGCGGTAATGTTGGCGGAAAGCATGGAGGAGCCGCCGTAGCTCATAAATGGTAACGGCATCCCTTTGGTCGGAATCATGTGCAAAGCGGAAGCAATATTTATGAAACACTGCAGTCCGAATTGCGCCAAAAGTCCGACGGAGGCCAAAATCACAAACAAATCTTTTTCTTTTACGGTTTTCAGCATTCCGTAGACTACGATGAAGGCGATTATCATCGTTACCAGAACGCAGACAAAAAACCCGAATTCTTCCCCCAGAACCGAAAACACGAAATCCGAATGGGCGTCCGGCAGATGTTTCTTGACGATCCCCTCTCCGGGGCCGATTCCCGTCAATCCGCCGCCGGCGAAAGCCTCCAGCGATCTGTTGATCTGATAGTGATCGCCGACGGTCGGATCCAAAAAACGATCAACTCTGACAGTCACATGGGGCAGAAACAAATAGGCGAGGAAAAGAGCCAATCCCGCGAGCACCGCAATGATAATGACCGGAGCCGCCGCCAACCCGTTTAGAAACACCTGTCCGAACCAAACGGAAACCGATACGGCCGCCATCCCGACGTCCGGCTGCAGAACCAACAGAGAGACAAAAACAATCAAGAAGAAAGCCGACAGCAAATTCCCCCGGAATTCCGGATATTTCTGCCGTTTTGAAAGCATCCAGGCGGTTATGACCACCAGAGCCGGTCTTACAAATTCGGAAGGTTGAGCGGAAAAACCGAAGAACGATATCCAGCGGCGCGCTCCTTTAATTTCCACTCCGAAAAACAGGGTTAACGCGGTAAAAAACAAGGAAACCGCAAACAAAACGAGAGAAAATTTTTTAATATTCGCGTCATCCATGGCGGAAATGCAGAAAGCCGCCGTCAGCGACGGAATCAGATATATCAGATGACGCTTCAGAAAATAAAATTTCGCTATGCCGAGGCGATCCGCCACCATGGGAGTGGCCGCCGCCGCCGATAAAATCCCGAAAAGCATCAGCAGGAGAAAGGCAAAAAGCATCATTCGGTCCACCGTCCACCACCATTGCCCGTAAATACTGCTGCTGCCTCTGGAAACATCTATCATTTTGTCTTTTCTTTCAGCCGAAAAACCAAATTCTTAAATTGTCGCCCGCGATCTTCGAAATCTTTGAACTGATCGAAGCTGGCGCAGGCCGGAGACAGCAATACGACGTCGCCGGCAATTGCCGTTTCGCGGGCGCGGGCCGTCGCCCTCTCCAGCGTTTCCGAAATTTCGTTCTTCACCCCGCGTTGCGTCAGAAGAGCGGACCACTCTTCGGCCGCCTCTCCGATCAGAAAAGCGCTTTTGATTTTGTCGAAATATTTCGGAAGATTTCCCATGCCGTCTTCCTTCGGCCGGCCGCCGGATATCCATATTATGCTGCCGAAACGCTTCAGGGCCTCCTCGGCGGAGTCGGCGTTGGTGGCCTTGCTGTCGTTGACGTAGAGAACGCCGTTTATTTCGGACGCGATTTCCTGACGATGCTCGAGTCCCCGGAAAGAAAACAATCCGCCGCGGAAAGATTCGTCGGCAAGATCGTTTCCGAGACAGGCGAAGCAGGCGGCATAGGCGGCGGCGATGTTCTGCCGATTGTGATCTCCGTCCAGCCGCGGATTACTTTCGCAAACTATTCTGCGCAAACCTTCACGATCATCCGTGAGTCTGTTCTTTTCCCAACCGACGCCGAACTCGGGAACGAACCGGCCGGAAATCGGAATTACCCGGGGATGGCCCGCTCTCTCCAGAAATTCGCGGATTCTAAGACAGTAATCGCAATCCGCCCCTATTACCGCAACGGATTTTTCGCCGAAATCCGCAAATATCCTCTGCTTGGCGGCGATGTAGCCCTCGATTCCGCCGTGTCTGGTCAGATGATCCGGAGTAATATTCAGCAGAACGCCAACGTCGAATCCGAAAATATTGCAGGATTCCAACTGGTAGGAAGAAAGTTCCGCAACAAAAAAATCCGCGTCGGCCGCGACGGATAAAATCGGAGCGCCGAAATTTCCGCCGATTTCCGCCCTTCGGCCGGCAAAATTCAGCAAATGATGAATCAGAGCGGTCGTTGTCGATTTTCCGTTCGTTCCCGTAATGCAGACGTTGATTTTTCCGGTCACGTGCAGACGGAACAAATCCAAATCGTTCAGTATCGGAATACGCATTCGAGCCGCTTCTTTCACAAGAGGATGAGGCTTCGGCCACATTAAGTTTATCCCCGGGCTGACGACGACCGCGTCCGGTTTTTCATCGATAAAATTGCCGCCGAGGAACCGTCGGTAATTTTCGTCGCATATCTCGGAATCGTCGTATAACAGAACCTCGGCGCCGCCGGCCGCAAGAGAATCCGCAACGGATCGTCCGGTTTTCCCGAATCCGATAACGGCGACGCGCCCGCCTTTGTATAAGTTCGATACAATCATCTTATTTTCAACGTAGCCAGGCCGATCAGGGCAAATACGAACGAAATTATCCAGAATCTTATGACTATGGTCGGTTCGTTCCAACCTTTCTTTTCAAAGTGATGATGTATCGGCGCCATCAGAAAAATTCTCTTCCCGGTTCGCCGGAAATAAAACACCTGAATCATGACGGACAAAGCTTCCAGCACGAAAAGTCCGCCTATGATGGCCAGCACGAATTCGTGCTTGATTATTACGCTTATGCCGCCGAGCGCTCCTCCGATGGCCAGGGATCCGGTATCCCCCATGAATATCATCGCCGGCGGTGCGTTATACCATAAAAATCCGAGACAGGCGCCTATGAGAGCTCCGCAGAAAACGCTCAGTTCTCCGACCGACGGTATATAGGTGATCTGCAGATAGCCGGCGAAAATCCGATGACCGACTATGTAGCTGATGATGCCCAGACACAGCGCCGCCAACATGGAGGGAAAGGTCGCCAGTCCGTCCAAACCGTCCGTCAGATTCACCGCATTGGAGCTGCCGACGATCACAAACGTCGTGAATATAATCAAAAATACGGAACTGTTAAGAGTAAAATTCTTAAAAAACGGAAACGTAAGACGACCGGCCAAATCCGGGGTTCTCAGACACTCCGCCAGGCAGGAAAAGACCAGGGCGATTATCACCTGAAAAAACAATTTCTTCCTTCCGCGTATTCCTCTGCTGTTTTTTAATTTTATCTTCAAAAAATCGTCCCAAAATCCCAGCAGACAGTAGGAAATCGTCAGTAAAATCAATAAAATCAGATAGGCATTGGAGACGTCGCCCCACAATAGAGAGGAGATTACGGCCCCGGCGATGATTATGGCCCCCCCCATAGTGGGGGTGCCGCTTTTTTTCGCGACGTGGGATTCGGGACCGTCGTCGCGAATCGGTTGGGAATGCTTCGAACGCTTTATGAATTTCGGATAGAGCCAAAAGCTGATTATGAGAGACGTCAGCAGTGCGCACACGGTGCGAAACGTAATGTAGCGCATCAGATTTATGCCGAACTTTGAACCTTGAAACAGCAAATTATACAGCATGATTATCCTTCGAATTTCTTTACGGCTTCAACGACGACGTTCATCTTCACGGAATTCGAGCCTTTCACCAAAATACAGTCACCTTCCCGAATTTCCTTCAGAACTTCCTCCGCCGATTCCCAGGAATTTTCGCATCGGGCGCCTTTGCGGCAATCCTCAAGATTATCAAACAAACTTCCCGCCAGCGGACCGCAGGTAAAAACCTTATCTACGCCGATCTTGCCCGCCGTTGCCGATAAATTTTCGTGATAGCGTACCGCGTCTCTTCCCAGCTCCAGCATGTCGCCCAGCACAAGTATCTTTCTGCGGCCTTCGTAGCGGGCCAGCGAGAGAATCGCCGATCTCACCGAAGTCGGACAGGCGTTATAGGAGTCGTCTATTAAAATTATGTCCCGATTTTTCAAATGAAACGGAATTCCCCTTCCGGAGGGCGGTTCGAAGGAACATACGGCGGCGGCGGATTTTTGAGGAGATATCCCGGCGATAACGCAGGCGCAGAGAATACCGGCCAGGCTGTTAAGAACCAACGCGTCATTGCCGTTTTCTATGGCGCAGGCGATTTTTTCGCCGAAAATCTCCGCGGCAATTTCCAGCCGATCCCCGACGCGGCCGCACTCGATAAGTCGCGCATCCGCGTTCGCCGAACCGAATGTGAAGACATTTTTTATGCCGTTTTTTCTCGCCCTTTTCTCCAAAAATTCGGCATAGGCGGAATCCTTCGGAAGAATTGCCGCTTCCTGCGGCTTCTCCGTTTCGAAAATTTCGGATTTCGCCGCGGCTATGTCCGTAACCGAATCGAAAAACTCCAGATGCGCTTCGCAAATTCGGGAAACGACCGAAATCGTCGGCGAAACGATGCCCGTCAGCTTTCTTATGTCACCGAAATTGCTCATGCCCATTTCAAAAATCCCGAATTTGGAGTTTCTCGGCATGGAGGCGGCGCAGACCGGTAATCCGATTTGACTGTTCTGATTCTTCCGGGACGCATAGACCGCGTTTCGCATCTCCGGCTGCTGATTCAGAATGTGGAAAATCAAATCCTTGACGGTGGTTTTGCCGACGCTGCCCGTAACGCCGACGTATTTGGCGTCGGAGCGGGAGATGTTGTATTTCGCCAACTTCACCAGAGCCTCGCGGGAGGAATCGACTTTTATTATCCTGTCGGGATCCGCTACGGCTGCGTCCTTTTCGACAATTGCCAAAGCGGCCCCGCCGTCAAGGGCTTCTCCGATGAAATTATGACCGTCGGTTCTTTCGCCCTTCAGGGCAACAAACAAATCTCCCTCTTTAATGTTTTTCGAATTCACGCAGACGCCGTCCGCATCCCTTACAACCGCCCTATCGAATATTTCCGACAATTCTTTTTTTGAAAAAATCATTTTCTCGCCATGTTTAATACAACTTGCCCGTCACTGAAGTCCGCCGCTCCGTCTTCCGTCAATTGAAAGGTTTCATGCCCCTTTCCGGCTATCAGCAGAGCGTCACCATCAGACAGCATTTTCATTGCAAATTCAATGGCAGTTTTTCGGTCCCCGATTTCTGCGGCATTCGGACATCCTTCCGTGATCATTTTTCTTATCTGTGCCGGATTTTCATTTCTCGGATTATCGTCGGTGACGATCGTAACATCCGAAAACATATCGGCGATCTTACCCATCAGGGGCCTTTTCTGCCGATCGCGATTACCTCCGCAACCGAAGACCGTTATAATTCGATTTTTCGTGCGGGCGCGAAGGGACATAAGCGCGGCTTCCAAAGCCGCCGGAGTATGGGCATAATCAACGTATATGTCCGCCGAATTAAAACGGGTTATCAATTCCATTCTTCCCTCGATCGGCCGCAGTTCTTCCAATCGACTGAAAATCTCCCCGGCATTCGATCCGGCGAAGTAACATACGGCGGCGGCGCACAGAGAATTGTAAATCTGAAAATCCCCCGGAAGCGGCAAAAGGAACGAAAATTCTCTTCCCATAAAAAAAACCTTTACACGCCGTCGCGAGTTTTCCGAATTAATTTCCAGGATTTTTATGTCGTCGGAGCGCAGTCCGTAGCTTACGCACCGTATTTTCCGATCGGCGGCGATTCGGCAGATCCTTTGTGAACGCTCGTCGTCGGAGTTTACGACAAAAACAGAACCGCCGGGAGCCGCTTCCGAAAACAGCCTTTCTTTGGCGTTCCAATAGTTTTCCGAAGTCCTGTGGTAATCCGAATGATCTTGAGAGAAATTCGTGAAAGCACAAACGTCGAACGAAAGCCCGTCGATTCTGTGCTGATCAATTCCCTGGCTGGAAGCCTCCATCGCGACGTGCGTAATCCCGTTTTCGCTCAATCGACTTAAAATTCCGTTCAGTTCCAAGCAATCGGGGGAGGTCATATTACCCGGCAATTTTTCTCGACCCGTTCCGGTTATCACCCCCAAAGTGCCTATGCCGGCGGCGTTGATCCCGAGACCGGTCCAAATTTGCCGCGCTATCTCGACGGTCGAAGTCTTGCCGTTTGTACCGGTAACCGCCGCAATTTTTTCGGGTTTTCTTTCGAAAAACACGGAGGCGACACGCGCCGATTCCCGTCGTACGTCTTTTACGGAGATAAACAAAACTCCGTTCCTGGTCTCCGAATAATTTTTTCCGTTTTCCGAGGGCTGCAGAATATATTTCGCTCCGCGGGAAATCGCCTCCCTTATATGAAGTTCTCGGGCTTTGCCGTCAGAGGCCAGAGTAATAAACATACACCCGGGCACGGCTTTCTCGGAATTATCGCAAAGAACAGCCGCGATTTCCTCGCACTCCGGAGCGGAAAGTTCAAAACTCAACAATTCTTTCAATTTTTTCAAAGCAATCTCCTTATGACGGCTTTCCAGTCCGGCTCGGGCGCCTTTGAAGGCGTAATTCCCAGCATGATACCGATCCTTTTTATTATGCAGCCGCAGACGGGAGCCGCATTCCAACCGCCTGTTCTGTATCCGTGAGTCTCCGGCATCCCTTTGGGCTCGTCCAACACCAGATAAATCGAATACTTCGGATCCGTCATGGGAAAAACCCCGACGAATCCGGTATAGTTTTTATTTTTTATATATTTGCCGCGCACCTGTTTTTCCGCCGTTCCGGATTTACCTCCGACGCAATAGCCGGGCACGTCGACAAGTCGGTTTCTGCCTTCCGTCACGTTAATCCTCATGAGGGCTTTCATGATGTCGGAGGTTTTCTTCGAAACCACCCCGGTTCCGGAAAGCGGAACTTCCCGCTTCAGCAAAGTAGGAACATTCATGACGCCGTCGTTCATAATACCGGACACCGCCGTAATCATGTGGAGCGGACTTAGCGCGATCCCGTGACCGTAGGAAACGGTAACGCAGCTGACGTCCGTCCAGTATCGCGGGCAGACCGGCTTCTGCGTTTCGCATAATTCAAAAGAAATCGGATCCAGGAGTCCCAAACGCCGAAAAAAATTCTTCTGGGTCGCCGCGCCCGCCGCCAGGGCGATTTTTGCCGAACCTATGTTGGAGGAATATTTCAGAATTTCCTCCACCGAAAGAAACGTTCCCAGCCCTCGGAAATCATTGACGGTATATTTTCCTATCTTCAGAGGAAATCTGGCGTCAAAAGTCGTAAACGGCGTGATTTTTCCCGTCTCCAAAGCCATGGCGGTGTTAAAAATCTTCGCCGAAGATCCGGGTTCGACGGCCGAAGACGTGACCATGTTGAAACGCTCGCTAAGAGTGGGATCGGATTTTTTATTCGGATCAAAATCCGGCAGAGAAACAAGGGCTATTATTTCTCCCGTCGCTATTTTCATCACGACGGCCGCTCCGCCGACCGCGCCGAATCTTTTGAGGCCTTTTTGCAGTTCGTCTCGAACGGCGTATTGAATTTTCACGTCCAAAGAAAGAACCAAAGGTTCCGGCGAACCCCGCAGAGATTCGTCGAAAACTTTTTCTACCCCCGCGATTCCGACATTGTCGACGTCGGTTCCTCCGATGACATGGGCCAGCAGATTTCCGTCCGGATACACCCGATGTTCGGTTCTCATAAAATGCATCCCGGGCACGCCTTGATTTAAAACCGCCTGCTGTTGAATCGGCGACAAATTTCTCTTTATCCACAGAAACTTCTTGTTTGATGACATTTTTTTGATCAGCTCGGCCTTATCCGACTCCGGAAAAACGCCCGTTATTTTTTCGGCCGCTTCTTTCACGTCCATGATTTCGTGCGGACAGGCATAAAGGGAAACCGTCGGCAGACTTGTGGCAATTATCACTCCGTTGCGGTCGACAATGTCCGCCCGCGAGATGAGCGGAACGGGATTTTCAAAGTTGCGCTCTTCCTCTCCCCTGACGTTAAAAACCATAACCCGGGCAAGGCGGACGACGATCAGCGCGAACAGTATCAAAAAAACGCTGACGGCAAATAATATTCTTCGTTTTGTAACCCCCAGAGACAGCGTCGACAGCGAATACAAGTTATTGCCGTAACCGCTGTACATCAATCCGAATCCCGCATGGAAAGAATCTCTTCCGCCAGCTCGGACAATTTCTTTGTTTTTTTATACCGACTCTTGTCGGAGTGGAAGAGAGAGGGATCAAATTCCTTCAGCTGAATCGGTTCGGTCGGGCGCATGCGAAGATATTTCACGGCCAGCTGCTGTATCCGTTCCGGAGTGGTCAGGGCCTTCCACTCCGCCTTAAGTATGTGATGATTGTTTTTTTCCTGTATTAATTCTTTTTTCAGATAACGAATCCGGTCTTCTATGGAAACGACCGTATATTTGAGATAAAACAGCCAGGATCCTATGGCGAAAATCAACAAAGAAAACAATATTGACGATCTTTTGGTTAACATTTTTTAAAGCACCGCGACTTTTTATCATAACATGGAAATACCGCGAAGTTTAGCCGACCTTGACTTGGGATTGTAGCGTATTTCTTCCGCAGAAGGAACAATCGGCTTTTTGGTCAGCAATTTAAATCGCAAACCCTTCTCTCCCAAAGCAAAACTCCGGAACGACAGCTTCACCGCCCGATCCTCCAGAGAATGGAAACTGACCGCCGCCGCTTTGCCGCCGGGATTCAGCAGATCCGGAATATCATCCAGAAATCGTTTCAATTCTCCGATTTCATCATTTACGAAAATCCTCAGAGCCTGAAACGTTTTGGTCGCCGGATCCTTCCTTCCGGTTTTCCTTACGCAGGCGCGAATCGCTTCGGCCAAATCCCGGGTGTCGCGTATTTTTTCGATATTCGCCTTGAGGTTTGCGGCAATTCGCCTTGAAAAGCGTTCTTCTCCGAATTCGTATATTATGTCGGCCAACTCCCGTTCGGGGCATTTTCTTATAACTTCAAGGGCTGTTCGGTCGCAGAGTCCCATCCTCATGTCGATCGGTCCGGGAAGATTGAACGAGAATCCTCCGGAAGGATCCGTCAGCTGCATGTTGGAAACACCGAGATCCAGAACGACGCCGTCGACTTTTTCCCCCTTCAGAATCGCCTTCGCGTCGCCGAATTTCGCATGGAAAAAATTAAAACGCTCTCCGTAGCGGGCTTTAAACCCGACGGCAATGTCTCTCACGCGCGGATCCCGATCAAATGCGATTACTTTGCAGTCCGCGGTCTCCAAAATCGCCCGGGCGTATCCGCCGCCGCCGAAAGTTCCGTCAAAATATACGCCGCCGTCCCTCGGCGACAATAACCCCGACATTTCTTTCAGAAGAACCGGAAGGTGTTCCATACGCTTTCCCCGCCTTCTACAAAAAACGAGAAATCAGGGTCAAAATCGGCAACATTACGGCGGCCGACCACACCATGTAGCCCAAAAACGAAGGAACTTTCGCCCCGTACTGTAAAGACACGGATTTCACTATCAGATTCGGAGCGTTGCCTATGTAGGTCAGAGCTCCCATAAATACGGTGGAAAGGGAAAAAGCCGTCAGAATATGCGATTTCGTCGTCATGAGAACGCCCGGATCTCCGGCGGTCATATGGAAGAAAATTAAGAAAGTCGGAGCGTTATCAAGAACGGAGGACAACAGCCCGCTGACCCAGAAACACCTTTCGGCAAGGAATTCTCCGCCGGGCGCCATCCAGTCAAACAGGCCTCCGAACGTACCGTTCGATCCCTGATGCAGTATGCTTATGATGGGAGTAACCGTTATAAAAATCCCGGCAAACAATTGCGCGACTTCCTTTATCGGCTCCGAGGAAAACATATTTTTTTCCCGAATTCCCGTCGGCGTTATTTTCATTGAAATCAGAGCGATAATCAGCAGAAACGCACTTCTCGTCAGAGATGACCGTGAAAATTTTCCGCCGCAGAGGGAAAATTCCCCGTCGAAATTGCAAAACATTACCGCCGCCAAAATCGCCGCCGTAAGAATAAGGTTGATTTTTCCTTCAAATTCAACACTCTTGTTTTCATCGGGAACGGAGACAACGGCCGCTTCCCGGCGGAACAACAGAAAATCAATCGCAAAAAACAGCGCGCACAACAGCAAAACCGTACATGTCAGGAAGAGGTACAGATGTCGAATGAACCAAAAGAAATCTATGCCCTTTAAAAATCCCATAAACAGCGGCGGATCGCCCAAAGGCGTCGCCGCTCCTCCCGCGTTTGCCACCAAAAATATGAAGAACACAGGCAGATGGACGGTGTATTTGCGACCGGAGTTGGCGCGTAAAAACGGCCGAATCAGCAGCGCCGTCGCCCCGGTAGTGCCGATCCATCCGGCAATGACGCTGCCGAAAAACAGAAAAGCCGTATTGAAAAACGGACCTCTTCTCCCCGGAAAATCAACGAAAATCCCGCCGGAAACAACGTATAACGCAAAAATCAGAGCCATAAACGGAATATAGTCCGCCAGCAGGGGTTCGACGACTGCGGGAAGAATTTCGGCGACGCCGAAAAAACAACCGACAGAAAACAAATACGCCGCCGACCAAAAAAGCGGAACGGAAAAGGCGTACTTTTCCCAAAATTTCGGACACAAAAGCGGCAAAAACGACATGGAAAGTACGATCCCCATAAAAGGAACCGACCATAAAGAACTGATAAAAGGCATTTCAATTCGCCCCCAAAGCGTTGCATGATATCATGAAACCGTTCCGAAGTACGAAAAAAAATCCGCCCGCCGGCGATCGGCGGTTTTTTAAATAAAAATTAACCGAATTGACGATATAACTCTATGATTTTGAGGGAGTTGTGCATGATCGGCAGTCTGCTTCGCAAAGCGAAAAAAGGCTATGCCATGATTCTGGTGGCTTTTACCGTGCCGATATTTCTTTGGGCCATTAACTATCTTAAAGACCGACTCCGGATAACTCATAATCATGTCACCGCCACCGGCGCCTCCTACGCGGTCGGCATCGCCGTTCTGGAAAAATACAACCCCGCCAAAACGCTTGAAGAGCAAAAAGAACTTCTGTACTCCGTCGGAGCCCGCGCCCTTTGCGACCGCGGTTTCGACATCGAAAAAGACATGATAATGAGTCAGAAGCCGGTGCAGATATACCTCAAAGAAAAATTCGATACGGAATCGCCGTCGATAATGTATCTGCACCTTTCGAATTTCGGCATAACCCGTATCCCGGAAGGCCAAAGCAAAACGTACTTCGAAAGCGTTTTCGCCCAGCCTCCGATTGCCTCCGTACGTTCGCTGTTCTGCGATATCCCGCCGTTCCGGGATATTACCTACGACGGCTCGACATATTTCGGCAAATTATATTCCGCCGACGGAGAAAACGCCTGCGGACATCTCGCTTTCTATCCGCTGCAAAAAGATAAACTGGAAATATCTCTGGAACCGCAAAAAAAGTGCCTGGTGTGCAGCAGCAAATATCTGGACAGAATAACAAAAATCTATCCGGCCGAATGCAACGTCGACATTGTTCTGGCGGTGCCCACAAACAGCACCAGCTGCGCCAACGGCAATCAGTTCGGTAATCAGTCCGGTAATCAGTCCGGTAATCAGTCCGACTATCAGTTTTCCAATGAGCAGTCCGTTATATCCGTGCCGATTATTACTGAAATTTCCGCCGCCTGTCGCAAATTCCTGAAGGAAAATTTCACCCGTACGCTCGGAGTCGCCGTCGGCGTAGTCCCCTATTCGGGTAAAATATCGATTCCGCCGGATCGAAAAAACTGGACGCTTCAGATACCGCCCCTGAGCGGCATTCCGGATCCGCCGCTGCTGAAACAGGCAGTCCTTTACGGTACTGATCTTTACTCGAAAAAAAACGGAGATTTTATCGGAATTGAAACCGCCGCCTCCCATTGGGGAAAGACTAATGTCGGCACTCCGATTATGTTCCGGCGCGGCGTCTCTGAAACATACCGTCACAACCCCCAAAACGCCGCAAGCGGCACAGAGGTTTGCACCGGAAATATCCCGGGGCAAAAGCTTCTGCTGTCGACCGCCGCCCCCGACAATGATCTCTTGAAATTTCAACAAATGAATCCGAGGCCCTGCCGTGCGGGTTTCTGTAATATGCTGTCGGGCAGATGTGATATGCCCTACTGCGTCTACATGGCCAATCCCTATTTTATAACGGAAATGACCGACGACGTCCCGAGCGTAATCTCAGATTTGGAGCTGCTGATCCCCTTCTATGACCCGCACAACGAATCGAATTTCATTTTTCTCGGGGTGCAATGGGCGCACAATCTCCTGAGCGACTGGACACGCCATCCGTCGAACGAATCTTCCGAGGAAAAAATGCCCCATCCGCCCCGGACCTCCAAGAAAAAAGCCGTCATTCTGATAACCGACAAAAATGATTGCTTCGTGCACGACGAATTAACCTACTTCGGCTTTGACGACGACAATTCCGAAATCCCGATGTACGAATCCGCCGTCATCAACTTCGGCACCGCCCCGGACATCGAAAATTACAACAACTTTATCTTCTCGGATCCGAAGGGGATATTGACGTACAGGACTGACTTCTCCGCCTCCCCCGTAACCTGCAGCAAACGCGGTCCGGACTTCCGGGGCAGCGCCGGCGGCACCCTGCGCTTCCGGCAAAAAGGACTGATCCGACTTAAAGTGGCGTCGCTCGGAGGAGGCCTGAACAGGTGGTATAACCCCGCCGGGGAGGGGGAAAAATCGCTCGACCGGATCCACCAGAGTTATGCCTGGTACGGCCTCGCCTACAGCGACGACAAATGGATGGCGACGGACGGCGACGGCTATGTCGCCGTCAGCACAGACGACGGTATGACATGGATTAATCCCGCCGGCAACGGCCAAACTTCGCTCAACTCCGTCTGGGATAACGACAGCGCCGTCGCGGACATCGCCGCCGGCGGCGGCAAATGGATGGCGTTAAGCCATTCCGGCTACGTCGCCGTCAGCACGGACGGCGGCGCTTCCTGGACCAATCCCGTCGGAAACGACCACAATCCGCCTGCTTCCGCCTACGTAGGCAGCGACAGTTATACTTGGAAAAAACTTGCCTGCGGCGGCGGCAAATGGATGGCATTGAGTCATTACGGCTACGTCGCCGTCAGCGCGGACGGCGGCGCTTCCTGGACCAATCCCGCCGGAAACGGCCAAAATCCGCTTTCGTTCATGGATTCGCGCTATTGGAACTCCGTTGCCTGCGGCGGCGGCAAATGGATGGCATTGGATTATAAAGGCCACGTTGCCGTCAGCGCGGACGACGGTAAAACCTGGATCAATCCCGCCGGCAACGGCCAAAATTCGCTTATGTCAGTGGTCTTTTCTCAGTATTGGGAGTCCGTTACCGGCGGCGGCGGCAAATGGATAGCGCTGTCGATGCCGGGCTACTTTGCCGTCAGCGCGGACGACGGCGTCTCCTGGACCAATCCCTCCGGAAACGATAAAATTACGCGTGACTCCGCTTTAGAGGGCTCCTGGGATAGTCTCGCCTACGGCGGCGGCAAATGGATGGCATTAAGCGAAGACGGCGTTATCAACGTATGCGACGATGCGAAATCCGGGCATATTACTCTTCCGGGAGACGCTGCTCCGCGGGAAATAAACGGAGAGACGGATATCTTCATCGAACCGTCGCAAATCCCCGACACAAAAGACGAAAACGGCGAATATCACCTTGAATTTCAAATGGAGAACATCCGGCTGATATCCGCCGAAATCACGAACCGCCCCTACAAATTGAAAATACCCTACTGCACCCTGTCCGGCGTAAAAAATGCCGCCGGGACCGAGGGAGTCCTCTTCATACACGTCAGCGACAGGATCCCGGTAACGCTGATGGCAAAAACCGTGCCCGCTCCGGAGTCTACGCAGCCCGCCGAACCGGATTTCGCCGAATGGTACAACCCCGCCGGCAACGGCCAAAATCCGCTCGAGCACATCAGCAACTCTTGGAGCGGACTCGCCTGCGGCAACGGCAAATGGATGGCGTTAAGCCGTGCCGGCTACGTCGCCTGCAGCACGGACGGCGGCGCATCCTGGAGCAATCCCGGCGGCTTAAACAATCATCTCTGTTACCTCCAGGCCAGCAGCAGTTTGTGTGAGGACCTCGCCTACGGCAACGGCAAATGGATGGCGTTAACCGCAGACGGCTACATCGCCGTCAGCACGGACAACTGTGAAACCTGGATCAATCCCGCCGGAAATAAAGCATCCCTTTCCGACATCCCCGCCACCGAAATGAATTTATGGTACAGCCTCGCCTACGGTAACGGCAAATGGATGGCGTTAAATACATACGGCTACGTCGCCTACAGCGACGACGACGGCAAAACATGGACAAATGACGGGCTTCATACTTCTTCTTTCGATTGCAAAAGCATCGTCTGCGGCGGCGGCAAATGGATGACGCTGAATACGGGCGGCTACCTCTCCCTCAGCAACGACGACGGCCATTCCTGGACCAAACTCTACGAAGACGGCGATGAGTCGCCGCTTCATCGTTTCCTTAACGTCCAAAAGTGGGCCGACCTCGCCTACGGCGACGGCAAATGGACGGCATTAGATATGAGTGGTTACATAGCCGCAAGCGCCGACAACGGCAAAACCTGGACCAACCTCCTCGGAGACGGACAAAATCTGTTTCACTCCGCCTCCAGCTGGAAGCACCTCGCCTATGGCGGCGGCAAACTGATGGCATTAAGCGGCAACGGCTGCATCGCCGTATGCGAGGTAACTCCGCCTCCGCCGCCGCCGTCGGGAATGCTCGAGTATAGGAACAAAGACGACGCCGAAACCTCCGTCACGCTGACGAATCTCGGTTACGAACCTGTGGTTGTGTCGCCCCGGACCCATCAATACAAACCGGACGGCGGCGGCTACGTCGTCGAGTTGAAACTTAAAAACGTGCGAATATGCGAGAATCTGAGGAATAACCTTACACCGACCTGTTCCGTGTCCGGCGACACAAGCTGCCTCGACCGAACCGGAACCGCCGTCATAACCTCCAACGTCCGCGCCTCCGTAAAGATGCGGGTGCGGACCGCCGCAAGACCGGCGCCGGAGCCGACCGTGACCGAATCCCCCGCCGAACCGGATTCCTCCAAGACCGAATCCTCCGCCGAACCGGATTCCTCCAAGACCGAATCCTCTGCCGAAGCGAGTTTTTCCAAGTGGTACAACCCCGCCGGCAACGACCAAAATGCGCTCAAGCACATCTGCGCTGACGGCAGTTGGAAGAGCCTCGCCTACGGCAGCGGCAAATGGATGGCGTTAAATTGCGACAAAGGCTACGTCGCCTGCAGCACGGACGGCGGTAAAACCTGGACCAATCCCGCTGGCAACGGCCAAAATGCGCTCTACTACGACATCAGTAACACCGGTAATTGGAAAGATCTTGCCTACGGCAACGACAAGTGGATGGCGCTGAGCAATTTCGGCTACGTTGCCTACAGCACAAATGGCGGTGTTTCCTGGACCAATCCCGCCGGCAACGTCCAAAATTCGCTTCACTCCGGCTGGAAGAGCCTCGCCTACGGCAACGGCAGATGGATGATGTTGAGTTCCGGCGGCGATATCGCCGCCAGCACGGACGACGGCGCTTCCTGGATTCGTAATAATAATGCACTCCCATCTGGGGAGAGTTACCAATGGACAGCTCTCACCTACGGCAACAACAAATGGATGGCGGCCAGCTTCTCCCACAGTTTCTGCGGTTATTTCGCTATCAGTACGGATGACGGCGTCTCCTGGACCGATCCCGTCGAAAACGGCGGAACATCATCTCTCAGTCATATTACCATGTGTAGCAACCTCCACTATAACAACGGCAAATGGATGATGTTGAGTTATCCCGGCTACATCACCGTCAGCGCCGACGACGGTAAAACCTGGACCGTCGACTCCAACGGAGGCAACGATCCGTTTTCTTCATTCGGCGGCAACGTAAAAGACTGGCAGGGCCTCGCCTGCGGCGGCGGCAAATGGATGGCGCTTAATAATCAAGGCTACGTTGCCGCAGACGGAACACCGCCGCCGCCGCCGCCGCCGCCGCCGCCGCCCGTCGGCACGATCAAATACAAGGACGGTAACAGGCTGCCGGCGGAAGTCACGGTGACGTCCTTCGAGGGCGAAGAGATCATCGTCTCTCCCGGCACTCATTGGTACAATGAACTGTCGGAAACCTCCTACACGGTCGAGCTGCAACTCGACAACGTTCAGATTCTGAGCGTAGAGCCCGTCGACACTACGCCGATCACCGATCCGCCGCTGCTGAATAACACAAATCCGACATTGGAGTATCTGCCTTTTTCCCTTCCGGAAATGTCCCGGGTCGTCGATTTTTCGCAGGATGCGGGCGGAAAGCCGAAATATAAAGAAAATATGATATCAGTCGCAACTCGAAGTCTCTACTATGACGATAAAACAGGCTGTTGGATGCCGTTGACGAACTGCGATCCGGAAAATTATCCGTATTGCAAAGTTTATAAGGAATCCTTAGAGGGAGATTTTTATTTTCTGACGGAAAATATAACTCCCGAACCGTCAACCATAAGATTTTTCGGCGAAGGAGGAGATAACTACACGGAGACTTACGTAGGTAGTACCGGAAATATGAAATGCAAGGTTTACGACTTTTTCGGTTTACACAGGCTGTTTCAGACGGGATCGCACACCCGCGAGAGCCGTTTTGCCGGTTTCGATATTCTGGGCAGGAGCAGCAATAAACTTATCCTGGGCGGATTCACTCTGCCGATTAACCGTGTTCTGTATAACAACACGTATCAGACCGTCGATCCGGACGGATCCCTTCCGACAGACCCCGCCAACGCGGTTTCCCTGGCAACCGGCGAGGCCTGCATTAAGTTAAAGGAGTCTTTCGGAGAAAACGTCCGCATATATCTGATCAAATATAAGCACGCGTCTCATACAACGATCGATTCCCTCGTCCACAAAATTTATGAAGCAAATTCACCGGAGGAACTGGACAAAAATCTCGGGGAAATCGCCGAAGACATAAAAAAATTTGCGGGATATAAGGAACGAAGCTTCACGGAGATCGATTCTTCGACTGTGGAGAACGCATCGGAGACCGTGAATCCGAACGAAAACACCCCGCCGGCGACGGAAAAACCGCCGGAAAACCCGAATCCGAACGAAGAAACTTCGCCGCCAGTGATTCCTCCGGAAAATCAGAATCAGAACGAAGAAACCCCGGCGACGGCGACTCCTCCGGAAAATCAGAATCCGAATCAGAACGAAGAAACCCCGGCAACGGCGACTCCTCCGGAAAATCAGAATCCGAATCAGAACGAAGAAACCCCGGCGGCGACGACTCCTCCGGAAAACCCGAATCCGAACGAAGAAACTTCGCCGCCAGTGATTCCTCCGGAAAATCAGAATCAGAATCCGAATCAGAACGAAGAAACCCAGGCGGCGACGACTCCTCCGGAAAATCAGAATCCGGCCGAAAATACTCCGCAGCCAGCAACTCAGTCCGAAGAAGACGCCCCAAATTCAAACACTCCAGCCGAAAATACTCCGCAGCCGGCAACTCAGTCCGAAGAAGACTCCCCGAATTTAAACACTCCGGCCGAAAATACTCCGCAGCCGGCAACTCAGTCCGAAGAAGACGCCCCAAATTCAAACACTCCGGCCGAAAATAATCCGCAGCCGGCAACTCAGTCCGAAGAAGACGCCCCGAATTTAAACATTCCGGATGAAAATACTCGGCCGCCGGCGATTCCCGCGAAAAAACTGACGGAAAATCCGAATCCGGACGAAAAACCGCATGGGGAAACTTCGGAATCGGCTGAAGATGACGCTTCGGGTTCAAAAGCTTCGGCTGAAAACACTTCGCCCGAAGCGACTCCCTCGGAAAAAAGCCCTCAGGCAAATCAGAATCCGGACGAAAATACTCCGAAGGAGACGGAGAACTAAACCACCGGCATAAACGCAGATTCAGATTGAAGAGAACCCGTCGACGACATCGGCAGCCGAACAGAACATCTCATCATCCGAAGATCCGCCGAAACAATAAATCGGCGGGAAATCAGATTCTGATCTTTGTTCCGATCATGAGCATATTCGCTTGATTTTTACCGGTTACGGAAAGGCCGCAGGCTCTGCCGTAGGCTTGCGCCCGGGCGCAAGTATCCGTCCCGATGTTATTATACTCGATGTAGAGGCTCGCAGTCCGATTTACGGTATATTCCGCCGCCAGCGTAACTATGTCCGCTACGGATTTTTCGTCGAACGAAAATTTAACCTCGGATCTGAAATATCCGGCCGAAACCGTAAATTTATCACTGACGGCATAAGCCGCGCCGAAAGAAAATATCTTTCCGACGTCGACTCCCGGCTTGACGCCGACTTCCGGAAATGCGAACCGATATTCTTTGTTTTCGTCGAAAACTTTGATGTCGGCAACGGCATATTTGCGCGGTCTCAAAGATTTTCCTCCGTCCGTATAGCCGAAGGAAAACTTAAAATCCTTATTGCAGACGACCGCCGCCCCCAGATTAAAAGCCCGTACGTTATGCACCTCTTTATCGTCGGAAATGCCTGATTTTCCTTTGCCGATCCACAGAGAGGCGGAAATCTTAACATTCCAAGCTTCCGCGTCTCCGAATTCGTAAGCCGCGCCGCCGGTAAGCACGTTTTTGGAAAACGCGGTGCGCATGCCGGGGAAATTCGCCCGTTCTATGTTGATTTCGTCGTCATGCGGCCTTTTGTGATACGTCTTAAATAAAGTTGCGTTGCGGCTGTCCGGAGTGAAAGACAATCCGGCGGAAAATCCCGCGATCTTCGGGGATAAAAACGAAATCTTCAGAGCTTTACGGTCGTCAAAGGGGAATCCCGTATCCACCAGAGAACCCGCCGATTCGTTATAGAAAATCCCGAGGTTTCCGCTGCCGGCTCCACCGTAGCCGACGAGGAATTTATCGCCGTATATGCAGAATTCGTCGGCGCTTGTGTTGACGTATCCGAGCCTTATCTTCCCGATGCAGGGAGATTCAAAAAAGAGGCAGGAAATCCGAAGGATCGGGCTTTTCTGCTTAATGACGCCGGAGTGGGTTTTAACGCCGATTTCGGCTCCGAATGAAGATCTGTCGCATTTCGCCGCAACATATTTAAAGTCCAGGCTTCCCTGCAGCGACGCCACGGCCTCGTCGTTCTCTTTCTTGATTTTTTGCCTCATAAACAGAGTGGTAAAATCTAACTTTCCTCGAAAACTCAGATTGTCGCTCTCACAGATTTCGCTTTTCCACCAATCCGCAAGAATTTCGTGCGCCAATCTGTCGGTTTCATCCGCAGCTGCCGACGTTCCCGCAGCAGAAAGTAACGACAATGATAATAATATTTTTTTCATTTTTTTCCTCCGTTGCGGTTTTTATATACACTATTTCTTCGCGATTTCACATATATTTTTTTGTCGTGATTTATGCGGTTCTTGAAGAATTCCGAAGGATTCTTTCTACCAGTTTTCCCCCAGTCCGACGCGGATTTTTCGCCGATCGTCCGTCTGTATTTCCACCGAATTCGGGAAAACTGCCGTGAGTCGCTGACCGTCAATCGAATCGCCGACCCGAAACCACGAGTCGCCTATGTAGGCGCCGCAGTTATCTATCGTACATAACAGCCGATGAGGACGAATCTTTTTGAGGCCGAACATATTCAGAGATTTTAAGTCCGGCTTCGGGTGAGGAGCCATTCGGAAAACCAATCCCGGACACTCTTCAACCGTCAAGATTTTAAACGTCGCCGTTGCACAAATACTCCCGCCCGAGGGAAAAAATTTTACGGACCGAAAATCGACAATACCCGGCAGCTCGAAAAACAGAGTTCGAATGAATTCGCAGACTTTGCTTTCCTCGTCGGCCGAAACTTTGATTTCTGCAAAATTTCGATCGGTGTTGTTTTTTATCAACACTTTTCCGACCCCGAGTTTTTTGCCGATTTTCTCGGCGGTTTTCTTTACGTCGGGATTCTTGGCGAAGAGTTTCTTCGGAGACTTCAAAACGGTAAAGCGGAATTTTTTCACTTCATTTGCCAGAGATTCGGCAGATTTCTTCATCCGAATCAGGTGATTTTTTCGGCTTCCGGTTTCCTCCAATTCCGCCGTCTTGACGGCGCACAAAATGCCGAGCAAAACCGTAAGTAAAATCAAAATGCCTATCTTCCGATGCACAGCTCGACCTCCGTTTTTCCTTCCGCTCCGAGCTCTTCATATTCGCTTTCGGAGATAATCTTAACCTCCGCGGCGCCGGAGTTTTTAAGTCGGGCCGCCGTCGCCTTATTCAACGACGTTCTTACGCGCAGCCGATTCCCTTCCAGCAACGCCTGACCGGCCGCGGAGTCGCATCCGTTCAGAATTTCGGAAGCTTTTAAAAACAGCTTCGTCGGATCGTGACAGTTTTTAAGGGCGTCGACAAATCTCTTCGCCGCGGGAAAATTTTCTTCATTTATCTCCAGCGTAAAATTTTCTCCCACGACACGCAGACTTTTTTCAAAGGACGAGATGATTTTTTTGTTTTCGGAAATACTTTCTTCCAGCCACAACAGAATCCCCAGCATAATCAACGGAATGCAGTAAAAAAAACCGGAATTTCCCAAAATCCCGAAATAATTTTTATAAATCACAACGGGTTTTACCCGCCGATCGGTTCGAACGAAATCCGCCATAATTTTTTTTATGTCGCCGCATTTATCGGGAAAACGAATTTTTTCCAAGCCGGTCCCCGGAGGAATTTTTATCCCGTCCGAAGGGGAAAAAATCTTTATATTCCCGACGTCGCCGAATCTGCGCAGATACATTGCGGTCTTTGCGACTTCCTCCGAAACGTCCGAATCTTGCGGTAAAAATCTCGATATCATTATGCCCCTTCCGATACCGGCTATTATTCTTCGGTTGCCGGCGCCGTGATCGGCCGCGTAAATCCATCGGGTGTTCTCCTCTATACGACTGACGTCGTTACAAAATTCCGCCGCGATATTTTCCGCCAAAAATACTTCGCCCTTCGGCAAATTGCGCGGCAGCGAGATTTTTTGCAGATAAAAATCCGATTTCCCCCAAAAATTCCATCTGTCCTTCGGCACTAAAAACGCTCTTTCGCGTTCCGACAGTATTTTTTTCTTGCAATTAAGAATTCTGAGTGCGTCCCAAAAGGAACAGTTGCTCAGTTTTTCGAGAAAAAATTCCGTTCCGCTCTGGTCCGAAATATACATCAGGCGCCAACCGTTTCAACATAGCTGTAAATCGGATAGAACAAACTGCATAAAATAAAAATGAACACAAATCCGGTAAAAATCGTCAGACCCGCGCTCAAAATCCGTCCGAAGGATCTGATTTCAAACATGATTTCATCGTACTGACTTTCGCTCAGGTGGCCGAAACTGCCGCCCAGATCGTTTCCCTCTTCCCCGATGCGAACGGCGGCAAGTATTTCGACCGGTATGAATTCCTTCGAAGAAAAAGACTCGAATATCTTATATCCCTCCGTTATATCATCGCGAATATCCGCCAATTCGTCCCGAATCGGAGTGATTTTAACGGTTTCCAGGGCCAGATCGAAGGCCGACATAAAATCCAATTTTGCCTCCATGGCTATGTGCAAAACTTTGCAAAACTGCCACAGGGAAATTTTAATTACAAATTCTTTAATTTTCGGTATCTTGAGTATTATTTTCGCAAGAAGATCTTTTCCTTTTCGAACCCGGAGCAGAATCGGCAATGACGCCGACGCCGCCGATAAAAAGACGATGATGATTTTTGCGATTTCCGGAAGCGCGTTTATGGCAAAATCGGTAAGCAGAGGCATTTTCCCGTCCCCGCAGTCCCGAATTAAGGCGGCGATCTGCGGCCCCAAAACTCCGATTCCCGAAATCAGAATCGTCAAAGCGATCGCCGCAATAAAAATCGGATAGGCAATCGCCCGCTTTACTTTATTTTTCCAGTTTATTTGCAGCTTCAAAAAATTTAAGACATTCGAAATAATGTCTCCGGCATTTCCCGTATTTTCGGCGGATTTCATAAGCCCCGCTATTACGTCTCCGAAAACGGACCGACACTTTTCAAAAGCGTTGCCTATTCCTTCTCCCTTGTTCAGCGAATCGGAAATATCCGCGACGGTCGCATCCAGAATTCGATTTTCCCGAAGATCGGAAAAAGATTCTATCGCCTCGTTGAGGCTGACGCCGCATTTCAACTGAAAATGTAAATGCATGAAAAATACCAGCAGATCATCGGGGGATACTTTTCTGGGAACAAAATACATTTTTTTTATTTCCGTCGGATAATATCGTCTCGCATACAAAGCATTGTAAGCATGCCGATAGTCTTCGGCCCAAATCGCCCCGTTCTTCCCGATTCCGTTTCCGTTCACGGCTTTATATTTATAAATCGGCATTTCCCAAAACCCTCGCGATTTCTTTTTCGTCGGTAAAGTTGTTTTTCAGAGCCTCCTCGGAAGAATCCTTGAAACTCTTGTCGACCCGGCAGGCCGATATGTCTCCGGTTTCGATCAGGGTTTTCTTCAATTCTTCGGAAAAATAAATATATTCGGTCAGCGGAAATCTGCCCGTATAGCCGTTGTTGCCAAAGCGCCGCACCAGCCGCTGCGAAAAAATTCCTATGAGACTCGGAACAAAATCCGATAACTTCAATCCCAAATCGGACAGTCTTCTTATGCCCTCCGTCGGAGTCGCGGCATGCAGAGTTGCGAGAACCAGCCGACCGGTCAGGGACGCGCGCACCGCCGTTGCCGCAGTAGCTTCGTCCCGGATTTCTCCTATCAGCATCACGTCGGGATCCTGCCTCAAAATCGATCTGATCCCGTCCGAAAACGAAAGAAGGCCTTCTTCCCGCAAATCCAATTGTTTTACGCCGTCCACCCGATACTCCACCGGATCCTCCAACGTCATGATATTAACCGACGATGAATTTATTTCCTTCAAAAGCGAGTACAAAGTGGTGGTTTTGCCCGATCCGGTGGGACCGACGATCAAAAATATCCCGCAGGGAAACGAAACTACGCGTTTCAGCCACAGCAGATCTTCGTCCGGAAATCCCAATTCCGACAGCGAACAGATGCCCTGCGAAAGATCAAAAATCCGAATCACAAAATTTTCTCCGAAGATACCGGGATGGACGGAAATCCTGAGATCCATCGTCTTTCCCGCCAGATAAATTCTGGTATGGCCGCTTTGGGGCCTGCGATTTTCGGTTATGTTGAGGCCCGATATCAGTTTCAGTTTGGACTTCATTCTCATCCAGGCGTCCGGATCGACGCTCTGCAGAACGCGCAGGACTCCGTCCACCCTTATGCGCACGCGAACGAGGTTTTCGCAGGGTTCAAAATGGACGTCGCTGGCGCCGGCCTCGACGGCGTCAAAAATTATTTTATTCATCAACAGCAGCGGATCTTTTTCTATATTTTCCCCGTTGCATTTCATGATTTCTAAAAATCTGAGAATTTCGCTTTCCTTCGCAATAAAAAATTCCGCTTTTTTACCTTTAAAATATGCGGTCATGGCATCGACGGCGCGCAAATTCCCGGGATCGGCGACGGCGATTTTTACGCATTCTTCGTTTATAAAAAAAGGAACCGCGGAACAGGCGACCGCCGTATCGCAGGGAACGGACATCAGCGTTTCTTTATCCGTATACACGAACTCCAGACTGACAATTTCCGCAGCATATAATTCCGACAGAACCGTCAGCAGATCATCTTCTTTTAAAAATCCGAGACCCAGGGCGACCTGCCCGAACAGCCGATCGGTTTTTTTTTGGTGTTTGACAACGACGGAGATTTGTTCTTTGGTCAACAAACCTCTGTTGAGCAAAATTTCTCCGATGTTTCCGACCGAAAAACCGAGCATCGCTTTTTCTCCGACAATTCGCCTTTTCGGCATTTTACTCCTTTATTGGTAAGAAAAGCTTTAAAACGACGTTACCGCTGATTCTATTCCGCAAACAATCCGTTGTTTTGATACAAAAATACCGCCAAGCGACTATTGTTGTTTTAGCGAAAGCCCGCTAAACTGAAGCGATGTTTTTGTGTTGAGGTCTGTCATGTCCCGAATTCACGGAATCCTGTTATTATCTGCCGCCCTGCTGTTATCCGTCGATCGAGTTTCGGGCGACGAAACGGCGGAGAAATCGGCCGAAAAAAATTTCGTCGAAATTAAAACGGAAGAGTCGGCGCCCTCCTATGATAAAATCGTTCCGATTGCCGGATGGACAAGGTCTTCCGGAGACTCGGCCCGCTCCGCGAGCGGATGGGTAAGATGGTGGAAATATCTGCGCATGAAAAAACCCGTCGTTATGAAATGGATGGACGGATTGGTTCTGAGAATTTATCCGGGCAACGAAATCTGTCGGGCTCTTTTCGTGAGAGGAATTTACGATCCCAACCTGATGACGGTAACGGACAAGTTATTGTCGAAGGATGCGGTTATGATAGAAGCCGGAGCCAACATGGGCTATATTTCCCTGCCGGCAGCCAAAATCGTCGGACCGAAGGGGCGCATTATCGCTTCCGAACCTTGCAGCCGCGATTTTCAAAGGCTGGAAGACAACGTAAATCTAAACAATCTCGCGAATATCATTTCGATTCACAAGACGGCCGTTTCGGATAAAATCGGCAAAGCTCAGTTAATCATAGCCTGTGAAGAGAGAAGCGCCCTTAATACTCTGGGTTCGGAAATCGCATCCCGGGGAGTAGAAAAAGCCGGCAGCGAAGAGGTGGATACCGTAACCGTCGACCGGCTTGCGGAAAAAGAGCGGATAAACAGACTGGACGTTCTGAAACTGGATATCGAGGGCAGCGAATTAAAGGCCCTGCTGGGCGCCAAAGACACCATAGAGAAATATCGGCCGGCTTTGATTCTCGGCGTTAAGCGCGACGCGCTGAAATCCTGCAACGCGGACCGTCCGGAATTGCAAAACGTCATTAAAGAAATGAGATATTTCGCTTACAAAATATCGGAAGAACCGATTTTTGCATTGGAAAAGATTGAAAATATTTCGGATATCGAAGGCGACATTATAATTTGTCTGCACGAAAGCATTGTTCCGCCCGTTCTGCCTCAGCCGAAAAAAAATTCTTTAACGGAAGCGATTTCCGAGTTCTTCTTGAGGTAGATTGTTGAGTAAAGTCCGTCCGAAAAAAAATAAAAGAAGATTCTCATCTCTTTGGAAAAAGATTCGGGGAAAAAGGTTTTTTGAATTCGTAATATCCGAATTCTTTGTGCTCCTCATGAAATTATCCTTTCGCACGACGCGTTGGAAGGTTGAAGGAGAAGAAATCCCCGAATCTTACCATCGGGAAAAAACGCCGTTTATAGTATGTCTCTGGCATGATCGTCTGATGATGGCCCCCTGCGTATGGAAATGGAAAAAACCTCTGCACGTGTTGGCGTCCGATCATTCGGACGGAAAATTGATAGCCCGAATCGTGAAAAATTTTTCGATGCCGGCCGTTTTCGGATCCACCGGCAAGAACGGAACGGAGGCCGCCAAAAAACTGATTCGGCTGATAAAAAGCGGCGAGTATGTAGCCATAATCCCCGACGGCCCCCGAGGACCGCGCCACAAACCGGCTCCGGGAGTGGCGGCAATTTCAAAAATAACGCAGACTGATATTTTACCATTCAGTTTTTGCGTAAAAAAATACTTTCGCTTCGATTCTTGGGATAAATTTATCTTTGTCCGGCCATTTAACAGAGGCGCGATGGTCTGGGGAAAACCGCTGAAGGCGGCGGAATTAAAAACCATGTCTACGGAGGAAGCTCTCCGATACGTGGAATCCGCAATTAACGAAGCGTCGGCAAGGGCATGCGAGATTTTAAAAAATGATTCTCGGCCTTTATAACGCACTGCTGTTTATTTTCTCTCCGTTTTTGAGAATATACTTCTATGCCAGATATCTTTGCGGTAAAGACACGGCGGACGGCATTCGAAATCACTTCGGAACGGCAACCGTACCGCGGCCGAAAGGTCCGCTGATTTGGATACATGCCGTCAGCATAGGAGAATCCGTCGCCGCTCTGACCTACGTCAATCATCTGAAAAAGCAATTTCCGCAGCTAAACGTGCTGTTGACGACAATTACGGTCACTTCGGCCGATCTTGCCGCCCCGAAAATCGCTAAAATCAACGGCTGTTGCCATCAATTCGCACCGACGGATCGCAGAATCTGGACGGAAAGATTCCTGAACCGATGGAAACCTTGCGCCGCTTTCTTTTTGGAGTCGGAAATCTGGCCGAATACGGCGGATTTGCTGAGCAAACGGAAAATACCGATCTTCCTTTTGAACGCCCGTTTATCTCCGAAATCCTTCAGAAGATGGAAGATATTGAAGAGTTTTTTCAAAAGCATTCTGGAAAAATTTACCTGTATTTTGGCTCAATCAGATATTGATTTTGAAAGATTTTCCTTCTTTTCTCCGAAAAACACGAAACGCATCGATAATTTAAAATACGCCAACGATCCGCTCCCCTGCAACGAAGATCTTTTAGAAGCCTTCCAAAAAGCCTGCAACGGCCGAAAGGTTTTTGTCGCGGCCAGCACCCACGAGGGGGAAGAAGAAATAATCCTGGAGGCACGAAAAAAACTGAAAAAAGATTTCGATCCGGTGACCGTCATTATTCCGAGACATACGATCAGGGCGGGAAAAATCCGCGAAATGCTGGAAAATCAGGGAGTTAAATTCGCCTTTCGGTCGGAAGATAAATTCCCCGACGACATTGAAGTTCTTTGTGCGGACACCTTCGGCGAAGTCGGAACTTTTTTCAGAGCGGCCGATGTATGTTTCGTGGGAGGCTCGCTGACGCCGACGGGAGGACATAACATATACGAACCGGCGGTACTCGGAAAACCGGTTCTTCACGGTCCCTTCACGGACAATATCACGGAGGCAAAAAACCTTCTGGGAGAAAAACAGATCGCATTTGAAGTCAGAGATTCCGAAGAAATCGCCCGGGTCTGTCGTCGCCTGATGTCGGATCCGGAGAAGTTGAGGAAAATCGCCGAAGTTGCGCCGAAAATTGCCCGAAACGATTCTCTGAAACAGATAGACGCTGCAGTGGAACTTTCGAAAATTCTTGCAAAAGTCAGCTTTTAATCCCGGAATGTTCGTATTCGCATAAATCTGCCAAAACGCAACGACCGCATTCGGGCTTTTTTGCTTTGCACACATATCTGCCGTGAAGAACCAGCAAATTACTGACGTCTTTTTTGTATTCGGCCGGAATGATCTTTTCCAAATCCGACTCCGTTTTCAAAGGATCGCCGGCGGCGGAAAATCCGAGTCTCTCGCTCAGTCGCAACACATGTGTATCCACCGCAATTACGGGCGCGCCGAACAGCGTATTCAGCACAACGTTGGCCGTTTTGCGCCCGACTCCCGGCAATGATTCCAGATCCTCCTGGGAATTCGGAACTTTCGAATTGAATTTTGATTTCAGCATACGGCTCAGTTCGATTATGTGTTTCGCTTTACTTTTATACAGCCCGACGGAACAAATTTTCGCAGCCAGACCTTCCGTACCCAATTTCAAAATATCATCCGGAGTTTTATGCACGGCGAACAAATCCGCCGTAACTTTATTAACCTGCACGTCGGTCGTCTGAGCGGACAGAACTACGGCCACCAGAAACATATAATCCGAAAAGTATCCGAGTTCCGTCTTCGGCTCTCCGATAGAAGTTTTCAGCCTTTTGCAAATTTCTTCGACCCGCGTCATGAAAGAATATCCCCGAGGAAATCCCGCATCGAATACAGTTTCGGATCCTTTCCCCTAATCCGGGAAGCGCATTTCAAAGCCCCGACCGCGAACACTTCCCGGTTGAAAGCCCTGTGGGTAATTGACAGCATTTCGTCTTTCCCCGTGAAACTGCAGGTGTGCTCTCCGGGTATACTCCCTTCCCGGAGCGAAACAATCTCGGCCTTTCGGGCTGCCGACTCCGCCAAAAACAGCGCCGTGCCGGAGGGAGCGTCCTTCTTGTTGCGATGATGCCTGTCAATGACGGAAAAATCGAATTCCGCCTCCGTCAAAACCCGGGAACACTTTTCCACCAACAGGGCCATAAGCTGAATTCCCGGGCTGAAATTACTCGAATACAGTATCGCCGTCGATTCGGAAAACACTTTTATCCGCTCGAATTCCGCTTCGGAAAAGCCGGTCGTGCCGACGACGGCGGGAACTCCGTACTCCGCCGCGACCCCGAGCGCCTTCAGGGAAGAAATCGGGGTCGAAAAATCTATCAATACGTCGCTGCGACTGATAATTTGCCGCAATTCTTCATCCGAAGTCCTGGCGGAACTGCCTCCGCTCAGCTCCGCCTCCGGTATCATGGCCGACAGAACTCTGCCCATTCGACCGGTAATACCTATAATTCCTGTTTTCACGTCGCCTCCGATTACTTAATCGTTATTTTTCCAGAATAAATTATCCCAAAGCGCAAGTCACTTAAAATTGCACGGCAAAATTGCCGCTTTCCTCAATTTTTTCTTAAAACTCGGAATCTAATTGTTGAAGGATTTAATCATTTGGACTATAACGGGCCCCAGCATGACTATAAACAGACAAGGCATTATACAAAACATCATCGGCAGCGTAAGCAACGTCGGAGCTTGCGCCGCTTTTGCTTCGGCGTTGAGCATTCGCTTTTGCCTGGATTCGACCGCCAAATCCCGGAGGGATACCGCCAACGACGATCCGTACTCTATGGATTGACTGAGAGTCTTTGATATCGCTTTTATTTCCATACATTCGGTCCTGTTATCCAGATTTTCAAAAACCTGCCGATGATCCGGGATCATTTCCAGCTCAATGGCCGTTAAACTCAGTTCATCCGATAAAACAGGATTAGACGTGGCGAGTTCTTTGGCGATTTTTCTGATCGACCTGTTCAGATCCAGTCCGGATTCGGTACAAATAACCAACAGGTCCACTAAATCCGGAACTCCGTTTTCAACGGCCGTTCTTCTTTTTTTCGCAGCCATCTGTAAATTCATGTTGGTTAATTTATGGCCGATCACCACAGACAACACAATCGCCCCGGGAATAACCGCCGCCAAAGGTATTTCCGTATCGTCGCTTCCAAACCACAGGAGCAAAAGTATAAAAAACAGCGCAATGCATGTTCTGAATTTGGATTTCATGAACTCTTCCAGAGCATTTTGCTGCCGCATTCCGGCCTGCTGCAAAAGTTTCTGCATTTCCTCAATCAATCCTCTGTTTTTCTCGGCTATATAGTTAAAAATAGTATTGGTACCGAAAACCATTCCTCCGGATTTCAAACCGATTCCCCCGTCTTCGTCTTTTTCGGAAACGACGGTGCCGCCAGTATGCGACAGTTTTTTTGTTCTCCCCATAAGTCTGATTTTGCTGATAATTCTAACGGTTAAACTCTCGGCGTAATCTTTGACGGAAAAAAATGCCGCCAAAGCAACTCCCAAAGTGCTCCAAAAAATTATCTCGTCGGATAACATCATGTTAAACCTTTATCTTCGTAGCTTTCATCATAAAAAATACCCCGATGGCAAACATACTGAGAGCAACTTTCAATAAAGTCTGACCGGTCCCCGGTAATATGAATTCCTTAAGGTGATTGGGATTAAGAACCGCCATAATACCCGCAAAGACGAAAGGTAATGCGCTGATAACTATGGCGGACATTCTGGCTTCCGCCGACATTGCTTTCATTTTAAGCTGAAGTTCCAATCTTTTTCTGACAATACCCGAAAGATTTTGCAAAATTTCGGCCAGAACGCCGCCGTTTTCCATTTGTAACACGAGAGCAACCACCAGAAAGCGAAATTCTTCTATATCTATTTTCTCTGCGGCTTCGATCAAAACTCTTTCGGGTTTAACGCCGATGTCAAGCTTTTGACTGATTATCTTGAACTCGTCCGAAATCGGGGCTTTGGATTCCATACTGACCAGTTTCACTATGCGTTCGACGTTTAATCCGGCTTTGACTCCTCTGATCATCATGTCTATCGCATCCGGAAATAATCGTAAAAACTCCATTCTTTTCTTGGAAGCTAAATATGACAAGAAATTATAGACGAGAAAAGCGCCCACAAACATGCCGATCGGAATTCCAAAAAGCTTATTTAAAAAATTAAAATGGATTATCACCGCCGTTAAAAAAACACTTCCGCAAATACACATGAAAGAAAAACTGCCGACGGTTATATCACCGCTTATTCCGCCTGCTTTCATCACATCTTTTATGGAGCGGACAAATTTTTTGTCTTCGGATACTTCTTCAATTTGCGCCGCACCGGAGAACGTAGAAACTTTTTCGGCAACGGCTGTCTCCAACAATTGGTTTTGCTGTTCCAGGATTGTACCAATTTTAGCCTCGAGTTTATTTGTATCTTCTCCGGTTATATCCGAACGAATCAATATGTTGTATAAAAGCAAAAAACAAATGAATGAAAACCCGAATACGCTCAGATCAATTAAAATGTTTTCTAAAATCATCATCATTTTCGTCTCCGTTTTTCTCCTTTGCGGCCTTCATGACGGAAAGCAATTCTTTATCTAAACCGAAAACAATTGCTTTTTCCAAAAAGGCCGGGGTTTCGGCACACGCATCAAATTTTCCGAAGACCTTATGATCTTCGGTTTCTCCCAGCGGAACAAACTTAAACAAATGCTGATATTCGATATCGCCTCTCTCATTCACGCCTATAACTTCCACAATTTCCGTAATTTTTCTGGAGCCGTCGTGCATACGCTCGGTCTGAACGACCAAATTTACGGCGCCGGCGATTTGAGCTCTTACGATTTCGCTGGGAAGATCAAATCCTGACATGGCCACCATGTTTTCCAGACGGATAAACGCCTCTTTTGCTCTGTTGGCGTGGATCGTCGACATGGAACCGTCGTGACCGGTGTTCATGGCCTGAAGCATGTCTATACATTCGGAGCCGCGAACCTCTCCTATTACTATTCGGTCCGGACGCATACGAAGCGCGTTTTTCACCAGATCGCGAATCGTAATTTCGCCTTTTCCTTCGATGTTCGGAGGACGACTTTCAAGTCTTACCACGTGGGGCTGCTGTAACTTCAGCTCGGCGGCGTCTTCACAGGTTACGATGCGTTCGCGAGGATCGATCAATTGAGAAAGAGCGTTTAACAAGGTGGTCTTCCCGGAGCCGGTACCGCCGGAAACGATAATGTTCAAACCGCAGGTGGAAGCTATCTGCAAAAGCCTCACCATTTCTTCCGTCAAACTTCCGTGTTTGGCTAATCCCGGAAGATCTATGGCTTTTTTAGAAAATTTACGAATCGAAATAGAAGTTCCGTCCAAAGCAATCGGAGGAACTACTATATTAACGCGGCTTCCGTCCGGAAGACGGGCGTCGCAGAGCGGGCTTGAGGTGTCGACGCGTCTGCCGACTCTGTGGGCAATTCTTTGGGCGATTTGCAAAAGGTGGGAATCATCCCTGAATCTTATCGGCGCCAATTGCATTATTCCGCGACGCTCGACGTAAATCTGATAAGGTCCGTTTACCACTATATCCGATATCAAATCATCGTCCAACAATACTTCCAAAGGACCGAGACCTATCATGTCGTCCACGAGCTCTCGAGCGACGCCGATCTGCTCCCGTTTCGTGAGCTGTGCCCGTCTCTCTTGAGCAAAATCGAAGACGAAGTTCTCGATTTCCAGACGCAATTCCTGAGGACTCAGTTTAAAAGCCGAGGCCAGGTTGATCCGGTTGAGCATACTTTCATAAGCTTCTTTTCTGAACAGCGTTAATAACGGTGATTCTTCTGCCGCAGCCTGATCCTGATTTTGGAGGTTACGATTGTCTGAAGTCATTTTCCGTCCCCGCTAAACTTATTTAAGACGATCTATTATTTTATTTAAAATTTCGAACGTTAAATTCTTAATCCTTTCGGCCGTCCATCCCTCCTTTTCCAAAATAGCCTGTTCGACGTTTTTGCTCTCTTGTTTGCCCAGAATATCATTAGCTATATTCTCCAATACGTTGCTTATCGGCCCCGGGGAAATTGCCAAAGGCTGTCCTATATTGGCCGCCGCAAGTGCGACGTTTTCTTCAAAAGGCATGGAATAATCTATTTTTCTCTCGATGACTTTTTCAAATAATTCTCTCGTTAACGCACCTCCGGCAGAAAGTCCGATTTTATTAGCCATTATTATTATTCTTTTTTCCGGATAACCCGTATTCAAATATTCGATCAATCGCACCGCATTGCTTGCGGACGCGACGCTCATTTCAATGACGATCACAAAGCAATCCGCCTTCTCCATATATATTTTATTGATGGGCGACAGATCCCGCTGCGAATCCACCAGCAAATAATTAAATTGCCTTTTGACCAAAGTTACCAGGGCCTCAAATGCCGGAACGTCCGCTTCGACCCCTCGAAACAAATCCACAAGTCCGCCAAGATAATAAAACCTTGATCCGCATTTTTTCATAATCGTTTCCACAAAGTAGTCGTCTATCTTGTCCGGAGATTCAAGAATATCCAGATAAGAACCTTCCACTTTAACGTCCAACATTAAATTCGCCGTGCCGTACATAAAGTCGCTGTCCATCACCAAAGTGCGTTTAAAATGACGGTTGGATAAAATCCATCCGATGTTTGAAACCGCCGTAGTGGCCCCTGCCCCTCCGACAGAGCTGATAAATTGAATAAGTTTGCCGGTTTTGCTTGCCGACGCCTTTCCCACGACGCCGCCGGCAATTTCTATGGAGCGACGCAGCAAATCATTGTTCAAAGGTTTTACAAGATAATCGGAAACTCCGGCGACAATCAGATC
>JAISMS010000044.1 GCA_031276565.1 Holosporaceae bacterium
TAATCATCATCATATAAACGGAACAGAAAATTTTTGGAATCAAGCCGAAAGACATCTTCGAAAGATTAACGGTATCGACAAAAAATACTTTAATCTGTTTCTTAAAGAATGTGAGCGGAGATTTAATATCGGGGAACCGGACAAACTCTTGAAAGATCTGAAAGCGATTCTTAAAATATATTATCGGGTGTCAGACCCGAGACAAATATTCGTCGATCGACAACGCCGAATATGGGAAAAAACCCGCCGAAGTCGCTTTCAGAATATCATTTGTCGGGAGCATTCGAAGATTTTTGCTTCTCGGTTCCGCATTCTTTGAACGAAAATACCGAAAACAAAGGACACTGCAGGCGCTCAAAGTTCGGACTCGCGTAACGGAGAACAACCGCGCGTGTCCGGCTGATGATTCCTATATTGATAAAAAGAAGAGCGGATTTGAGCTCCGTTCCGACAATCTCTTCGCCGGCGTTCAACTTATTCCGTGGGATTGCAACGCCGAAAGGATCGGAGAGGCGTCGCCTTTTCCGACGGTAACGACGGAAGTCCCCGAAGCCAGAGTCTTTTTTGCGAGTTCTATTACGTCTTTTACCGTTATTGAATTTATTTTTTGAAGAATTTCTTCATTTTCAATAATGCGTTTAAAAAGCAAAGCCTGATTTACGATTCTTTCGCAGGAGGCCGAATTGCTTTCCTGCGCCATAAGAAGACTTGATTTGAGCATCGCTTTAGTTCTTTCAAGTTCTTTTTCGGAAATATTTTCGCATATTTTAACAAACTCTCCGGATATCGTGTTCGCCAGCTCCGTAAGTTTCTCGACCGAAGTCGCCGCGTAAACGCCGAAAAGCCCGTTTTGTTTATAGGAAGAAGAAAAAGAACAGATGCTGTAGGCCAATCCTCTTTTCTCCCGGACTTCCTGGAATAATCTTGAGGACATTCCTCCACCGAGAATCGACGCCAACACCCCCATAGTATGGTAATCCTCGTGCCGGCAGGACAATCCTTCAAATCCGATAATCAGATGGGTCTGTTCCAGATCTCGAATATCCGAGTATACCCCTCCCCTGTAATCGTATTTTTTCTCATGCGCATCGGTCGTGCAAATTTTGAGCGAAGACAAATGCTCGGCAAGCAAATCCGACAATTCATCGTGATTTATGTCTCCGACCGCCGCAAATATTATGTTGTCCGCATTGTAGTATTGCGATCTGTAGGAACGCAAATCCGAAGCCTTTATGCGGGAAACCGTTTCCGGCGATCCCAAAATCGGACGACCGAGAGACTGACCCGCAAAGGCCACATTCTGGAAGTGATCAAAAATAATATCGTCCGGAGTATCGCGGGATTGTAAAATTTCCTGCAGAATCACTTCGCGTTCCCTTTCGAGTTCATCTTCCGGAAAGGTCGGATTTTGCAAAATATCCGATAAAATATCAACGGCCGATTTTAAATCTTCCTTCAAAACCTTTGCGTGAAAAGCGGTGGTTTCCTTAGAGGTGTAGGCGTTTAAAAATCCGCCCGCAGATTCGATTTCTTCGGTGATTTGTTTTGCGCTCCTCGAAATCGTACCCTTGAAGGCCATGTGCTCTTCAAAATGAGAAATACCGCAGTTGCTTTCATCCTCGCAAACACCGCCGGCTTCAACCCAATAGCCCATGGCTGCGCTCTCAAAATTTTCGGCGCTTCGGGTAACGATTCGAACCCCGTTATCCAGTTGCGATAATTTCGTTCCGCTCATGATTAATTTCCTTTGCGCTGTTATACGTTATTTTTCAATAAAACTCTGTAGAAATTTCTCTTGTTGATTAAAGAAGATTTCAAAATGATTTCCCGGCTGATCAGCCGGGAAAAGCTTTTTTTCAGGAGTAAATCCGTTAATGTATCCCGTTCTTTACCGGTTTTCCTGCCCATAACGACGGTAATTAAACGAGTTCCCCCCTTGACGGCCGAAGCTGCCAGATTAAATCCGGACGCCTTTACGAATCCGGTTTTTATACCGTCGACAACGATACCGCCCCGTCTGCCGAGCAGATCGTAATGACCTTTTATGCATTTATTGTTTACGCGAAATTCTTTGCAGGAAAACAAATGATAGTAGCCGGGATATTCCAAAAGCAAAGCTCGGGCTAATTTGGCCATGTCTTTCGCGGTCGTTAATTGTCTCGGATCTTTCCATCCGGAAGGATTGCAAAACACCGTTGACGACATTCCGAGACGTCGAGCCTCTTTATTCATCATGTTTACAAAATTTCTCTCCGTACCGCCTATGTGTTCGGCGACGGCAACGGCAATATCATTAGCGGATTTTACTATTAATGCAAGTACGGCATTTCTCACGCTGATCGACTCGCCGCTTTTCAGGCCGAGTACCGAAGGCCTTTGGCAGGCAGCTCTGGCGGAAATGCGAATCATTTCCGAAAAACAAATTTTTTTTCTGTTCAAAGCTTTAAAAACCAGCAGAAGCGTCATCATCTTGGCCAAAGAAGCCGGCTGGGTCTTGACGTCGGCATTGTAGGAATAAATTATTTCCCCGTCCCGGGCGTTTACGACAATTGCAGCCTCGACAAGACGATTCTCCGCTTTACAAAACCCGATTGTCAGAAAAAAACCCAGCGCCGCCAGCAAACGTCCGAGCACAACAGCCTCCGATTTCCCTTTTGATATCGGGAAGTTTTAATGCCAAACGTTTGATATCGGTTTTTGAATTTTGCCAGCTGCCCGCCGGTATCCACCAATTGACGTATGCCGGTCCAGGCCGGATGCGATTTGGAATCGATATCCAGCTTAAGGGTATCCCCTTCTTTTCCCCAGGTGGATCTGGTTTTAAAAGTAAAACCGTCGGTCATTACGACATTTATTTCATGGTAGTCGGGATGTATGCCCTTCTTCATAAAAACGACTCTCCTTAACGCGGAGACGATACTACACAAAATCCGCGGAAATCACAACATGTCTTCTCATATAATTTCGGAAACGATTTCAAAAAGACATCGGTTTTCGTAAATCGCTTTATAAATTCCGGAGAACACCTTCAGGCGAACGTCGTATTTTCGTTCAAATATCGGAATCATCTTCGCCGCGGACGCCCCCTCCGCCAGCGGTCCGTTCCAGGAAGCCACATTGCCTCCGGCCGCCAAATGTTCCCCGAATAAAATATTGCGGGACTTCCTGCCGGCGCAGGTGAGAATTACGTCGCCTATGCCGCCGGCTTCCGCCAGAGTTGTCTCTTTTCCTCCCAAAAGAACGATCAGTTTTGCCGCTTCCTTCAATCCGTCCGTGATCAATCTCGCAACGGCGCTGTTTCCCAACTTCAATCCGGAAAAAATACCGCATCCGACGGCCAAAACGTTTTTCAGAGCGCCGATCGTCTGCAGTCCCCTGTAATCGTCCAGGGGCGTAATCTTAAATACGAAAGAAGACAGGGATTCTGCGATTTTTCGGGACAACTCGCCGTTCGGAGAAGCAATATTCACTTCCGCCGGAAGCCCGTCGGCTATTTCTTCGGCAAAAGAAGGCCCCGAAAAGACGGCATAATTCTTGCCTGATATTTTTTCGAAAAGATCGCTTTGAAGACAACCGTTTTCGATGTCAAACCCTTTAGAACACAAAACCGCCGGCGCCTTTATTTTGTATTCCGCCATTTGCGCGAACACCTTTGCCGTTGCCGCCGTCGGTACGGTGACAAAAACAATATCGACGTCGCAAATATCGGAAAACCGATCGGTGCACGAAACATTGGCGCTTAGCGCCGTGCCGCAAAGGGCCTTTATGTTCGCGTGAAATTTGTTAATCAGAGAGGTTATTATTTTGACGTCGCTGACCAACAGAATTTCTTTCGCTTTGGAGGAAAAACATCGGGCAATGGCCGTTCCGTAACAGCCGGCGCCCACGATTCCGATTTTGTTATAACTGACCATGATGAAATCAAACTCCCGGATAATTAAACTTGTATGTCTTTCGCAAAAATTACTTTATAATATTCCCGTCTGTGTTTGCAAACGGTGAATAAGTTGGATTTTTCGTTCAAAAAAACGGTTTCGGATGTTTTTTCCAAAAAAATCGGAAAAACTTTCGAAAATTGTTATAAAAAATCGAAAGCATACGTTCGAAAAATACCTCGGGAATATATTGTCCATATCAAAAACGTGTCGGTCATTGCCGCGTCCTACGGTCTGGCGGCGCTTTTGGTATACGGCGGATTCGGATTGCGTATTTTTTTGCGGGAATTGTTTTCTTTACTGTGCGCCTACGGAGCCGTTTGCATTTGGTTTACGGCGCGAATAAGTCGGGAAACCCCCTTTCGGATTGCGGTCGGAGTAACCTCCTGCATCGCTCCGATTCTCTTCATAAACAATTCCGTCGTAACGGCATTGGTCTGCCTGCTGACAATCATATTGTGCGAATTTATATTTTTCGAATATCTGCGGGGATGCAATTTATTTTCTGGGCGACTTCCCGTTTATATAATTTGCGAAAACGAAAACGACGCCAAATACGCGGAGGCATTTCAAAAAGAATATAAGATATTGGAATTGGCAGTTCTGTCGGCTCAAAAAAAAGAAATTTACGGTTCTCTTGAATCTCTCGAAGACATAAGAAAAAGACTGGACAGAATCAATCGTTTTCCGTTTTATCCGTCTCCGAGAAGACTTATATATCTTGCGAAAAAAACAAATCCGGACGTTTTGGCCGAACTGTCGGAGCTGGCGGCAGATTGTTCCGTGCCTGCATTTCGGGCAACGAAAAATATTTTCGCAGATGAAGAAAACGGCATTACGTCCTGCGGCGTCGCCCCGATTTCCTACGACGATTGGGGAACGAGCGGAGGAGTTTCTTCCGAAAAAACAGTTTTCTCATCTGTTCTTAGAGGGAAACGGATTTGGGTATGCTACGACGGCCGAGGTTGCGTCAGGGATCTGATAGGCATGATCGCGTCGGTAAGCTCCGCTAATCTCACCGTTCTCTGCGAATCGGAAAGATTGATGGCGGAAACGGAACGCGATCTGTCCGAAAGATATCCGGACAAAGATTGCAAAATAAAAATCGCCGATATTAATCTGCTGGAACTCCAAGGAGGGAAACCGGATATTCTGTTCTACAATATGCCGATCAGACATGCCGGATCCGGAGAGGAAAATCTGAAGGAAGCCGTGGTGAAAAACGTATCGGATACGGGAAAGCTGATAAAATTCGCCCAGTCCGTAAAAATCCCGACCGTTTTTATTTTATCCGCTTCCGGAGCGTTAAACGTAAACAATTGGATCGGAGCAACCCAAAGATTGGGGGAGCTTTACGCGCAATTCGCCGATTCCCAAAGCCGAAGAACTTATACAAAATTCAAAATCATTCGACTGCCGGAAGAAATGACGGATCCGGCGGGTATTTTCGGGAAAACGGTTTCATCGATTGTTTCGAACGGTTGCATAAATCTGAATCCCGCCGACTTCGAATCCGAAACTCCGTACCATCGGAAAGACATATCGGATCCTTTTCTGAAAATCATCGCGGCCCTGATAAAAAACGGCGACACGGAACCGTACGTCTACACCGTTGCTCCTAAAAACGGAATAAGTCCCGATGAATTGGCAAAAAACATCTGCCGCATGTATCATCTCAGAAAAGACAAGGACGTGCGGATCATTCGCGATTCTCGATCCAGAGAAATGACTCTGGATGATTTCCTCAGCATTACGGAATCTCCCGAAAAAACTCCGATCGCGGGCGTGTTGCGGACCGCGTTTCCCTGCGTTAATTCGAAAAAATACGAATCGATGTGGACGCTCGAAGAGATCAACGCCATGTCGACACGCGAGTTGATATCGGCCGTATTTCAGAGTTTGAACGAAAAAATAAAGACATAATTATTAATATCAGCCTCCGTTTCGTGATCTCAAAAATAAATTTTACCTCTGCCACTATTTTTTACAGATAATAAAAGCTCTGAAAAATATGCGCGAATAAATGATCGACCGCTGCAAAGCAGCGGGGTATTTTAGAACAATTCTGTTTGATTACTGTTTCTGTATAATTTTTGGTACTTTTCTCCCTGATGCTGAACATAAGTAGCGATTATATTCTCATTCCCGTGTTTCCCGACTGTACTTGCAAAACAGCCGTCACTCCAAAATTCTTCTCCCCTTAACTGCTTCTTTACATGCGGAAGTTGCTTGAAAGTCTCCTTTGCCGTGATGCTTTGTATATGGGAACAGATTGCACTAAAAAATGCACATGATCTTT
>JAISMS010000057.1 GCA_031276565.1 Holosporaceae bacterium
TTTTTCATTCATGATATGCCTGATCTGAATAATTTAGAAACCAAAGGACGTCGCGCCGGGATAATTTTTGAATCCTATGACGGAAAAACGATAGCCACCTACGGAGATTTATTCGGCGACGTCGTAAAAACGGACGAATTGCCCGAGTATGCGGGGAACGCCGTGATTGCCATAGAAGATCGCCGTTTCTATAAACACGGCGGCGTGGATTTTTGGGGAATAATACGCGCAATGTGGATTAACCTCATGAATCGCAAAATCGTTCAAGGGGGGTCGACTTTGACCCAGCAGTTGGCAAAAAATTTATTTTTATCCCGGGACAAATCCGTAAAACGAAAAGTCCAGGAATTTATTTTGGCGCTTTGGCTGGAAAGGAAATTCACAAAAAAGCAGATATTATCCGTCTATATCAATCGTGTTTATTTCGGCGGAGGCGCCTACGGGATAGACGCCGCCGCCCGTAAATTTTTCGGGAAAAAAGCGAACCGGCTGACGTTGTACGAGGCGGCCAAATTGGCCGGCGCGTTAAAATCTCCGGCATTATACTCGCCGTTTTACGGTGCGGACAGATCCGACCGGCGGGCGGCGCTCGTGCTGTCCGCGATGGCGGAGGAGGGCTATATTTCCGAGTCCGAAATGAAGGAAGCTTTATCGGAAAAAGAGCAACTCAGCCGTTTTTCCGTTCCGACGGACGAAAACCGCTATTTCACCGACTGGGCCTTCGAGCAGCTCCAGGAGCTGGCGGGAGTCAACGGCGATGAAGATTTAATCGTCAGAACCACTCTGGATTCCCGTCTGCAGAGAAACGCCGTCTGCATAATAAGAAATGTTTTGAACCGATACGGATTTAAAAACGGCGTCGGTCAGATGGCGCTGACGGCTCTCGATAAAACCGGAGCGGTTCGTGTAATGGTGGGGGGACACACCTATGGCACCGGTCAGTATAACCGGGTGCTTGCCGTAAGATCTTTCGGATCGGCGTTTAAGTATTTCGTGTTTTTGGCGGCGTTGGAAAACGGATTCGACACGGACGACCGAATCAGCGATCTTCCGATTACCATAGGGGATTGGTCTCCCAAAAATTATCGCTACCAAAGCGTCGGAAGCATAACTTTGTCGGAGGCTTTTGCAAAATCCGTCAACAGCTGCGCCGTGAGATTGGCCAAAAAAATCGGCATGGACGCCGTATGCGCCAAAGCCGAACAATTGGGCATTACGACTCCGATAGATCGCGGTCCGGCTTCTGCTTTGGGGGCGAGCGGAACGACGCTGTTGGAAATGACGGCCGCCTACGGAGCAACCATGATTGACGGTCTCAGGATGACTCCGTTCGGTATTATCAGCGTCAAAAATTCTCGAGGCAAAGTCATATATCGCGCATGTCAAAAGAAGGGAAAGAGGGTTATATCTCCGGAAAATTGCGAAAAAATGAAAACCATGATGGCGGCTCTGATGAAATACGGAACCGGAAGAACGGCCGGCCTTCCGATCGAAAGCTACGGAAAGACCGGAACGAGCAATGACAATCGGGACGCCTGTTTTATAGGTTTTTCGCCGCCGCTGGTCGTCGGAGTTTGGGTCGGAAACGACGATAACAGTCCCATGAATCGAAAAATTACCGGAGGGGTTCTTCCGCTTATGGCATGGAGGGATTTTATGCTGGCGGCTTTCGGGTATGGAGAACCTCCGCCGGAGACCGAAATGAAAAGGTCTTTTCCTCGAATTTCTCAGACCGGGAGACGCCAAAGGATAGAAACGCTGATGCGGGAATTATAAGTCTTCCGAGATTGCTGATTGTACGGTTCCCGTTATCGATGAGGTTTTGATTTATGATAAACCGACGGTGTTCGGTTGTCCGTATTTTATGATAAACTCGAGCCTCTTCAGTTTGCCGTAAGAAATGATTTTTCCTGCCGCTGCGGCTCTGTATCCGAGCTATCTTTCGACAGAATGTTTTTTGAGTATTAGGGAGAGCGCGAATGCGACCTTTTTGCCGCGTATTTTTTCTCTATAAAATCGCGGTGTCCCGTTTTATCACTGGCCGTGTATCATAATAATGACGAGCTGTCTCGGATAAGAAGGAAGGTCAGGGATGTAGAGATGAAGAGCAGATTAAGCAAACAAAAGCAGAGGAAGCCGGTGGAGTATTTTGTGGTTGGAGCAACTGCAAGAAGTACATCCGAAATACTTTGCATTAACAAGAATACGGTTGCCTTTTATTTTAATAAGTTGAAATTACTAATTTATGAGAATGCTGAAGAATGTGCTGATTTTACAGGAGAGACAGAGTCGGATGAGTCGTATTTCGGCGGTGTAAGAAAAGGCAAACGCGGCAGAGGAGCTGCGGGTAAAGTGTCTGTATTCGGAATACCGAAAAGAGGCGGCAAGGTGTACACTGCTGTGATAAATAACACTAAACGAGAAACATTGCATCCCATATAATAAGAGAGAAAATTATGCTGGACAGCATTGTTTATACCGATTGCTAAGGAGTATATGATGTATCAGATGTGTCAGGATTCAAACATTGCAGGATCAATTACTCTAAGTTATTTGGAGATAACCATATCAATGGCATGGAGAATTTTTGGAATCAAGCGTCGGGAAATTTAACGGTATTCCAAAAGCACATTTTCATCTGTAAAAGAGTGTAAACGGTAAAAAAACTCGCTGTCATGAAAATACAACTCTTTCAATGGATTAATGCAGATTTTTAACTCTTATCCGGGACAGCCTCTAAAACAATTTCTCCGGGAACAGTCGGTTAATTACGTATATGAATTTCAGCTGCAAACGTTCGGAAATGGAGATGTGCCGAAACGATACTGTTTTGCTGTTCGAAAAAGCTTGCTGATTGAAAGATCGGTGCTCGTGTTTCAAGAGATTCTGAAACCGATCGGTTGACGGCGGTCATTTTTCGCATCCGAAATCATCGGTCTGGAAAATTTTTATTTGCGAAAAAGTTTTCTTTTTCAGAAAGTTATTTACGGCATCAAGAATTTTGCCGCCTTCGTGGAGAATTTCCGGTCCGCACCCTTTCCGGGTTTTTAAAACCAGCACTTTATTTTTACCCATGTTGATCGCCTTATGAACGGTACATACGGAGGCGATGTATTCTCCGACTATATTTTCCCAATTAAAAAAAATCTCCCGATAATCCGGTCTGTTCGGCATTTTTTCGATCAGATTTTCCGCGATGCGGGAGAAGGGGAGGGAAGACGGCGAACGATTCACGGCTTCTCCTGTTCAAACAGCAGATATTTTTTATTTTGCATTTTTTTTAACGCAGCCTTCGAAGGAGATACTAAAATGCATTCGTCGGTTTTATCCCAGACTTTTACGTCATCTTCGGAATTGCCGGCGTAGGCGAATCCGTTTTCTCCGAAAAGCATGATCAGAGCCCGGGCTTTTGCCTCCGCCCTCAGATTCACAATATTTGTGCTGGCCAGAACTCCGTCGAAAATTCCCAGATAATCCGCCAGTTTTTGAGCATGAATCCGATTAGCGGCGGTTGCGAGGAAAATTCGGCGTCCTTCTTTCTTTTTTTGCCGAATAAACTCCAAAAAAACCCCGTTATATTCGAAGGAAGCCGCGTCCGGATCAACAGACTCCGCAAGTTTTTGTTTAAAGCGGGCTCTTCCCCGAAGTAACCAGAAAAACATTCTGAATATATTTAAAAAACTGCGTTTTGCGAAAATCCCGGCTGCTTTCCGCGTTACATCTCCTTTTATGAGAGTGCCGTCCAAGTCCGTACACAAAGGTTTCGGCTGTTCATTCATGTTTTTTGGACACGCTCACCATTGCGGGACGCAAAAGTCGGCCGTGGCAGGTGTATCCTTTTTGAAGCACCCGTATCACGGATCCGATTTCATGATCCGGACTTTCCGATTCGCATACGGCCTGGTGATGTTCCGGATTAAATTTATCCCCCTCTTCGGTTTTCAGGAGAGAGATTCCGTGCTTTTTGAAAATGGAAAGCAATTCTTTTTCGCAGAGCGAAATGCCGTCGAAAAACGCTCCGAACGCCTCGTCCGATTTTATTTTATCTTTGACGGAGGCCGGACAATTTTCGAAAATTCTCTCGAAATTATCAACAACCGCCAGCAAATCTTCAGCAAATTTGGCGTTTGCGTATTTCACCGCGTCCGCTTTTTCCTTCTCCAGTCTTTTCCTTAGATTTTCAGATTCCGCGGCCATGCGTAAAACGGTATTTCGCAGAGTTTCCCCTTCCTCTTCAAGCTTCTTAACCCGATCGTCGTTTTCGTCCGCCTTCTCTTCGAGATTCTCGTTTGCGGTTCCGAGATTTTTCTCCGACTCTTCGGCGGATTTGCTATTTTCTTCGTTCATTCAACCCTCCGATGACTGTTTAAAAAATTAATTTAAAAATAATATTAGAGAATTTCGGGTAACGCAATCAACTTTCCGTCCATTTTTGTCTGACCGGACGCGGACGTCTGTTTTCATCCAAAGCAACCATTACGAATGTTCCCGTTACCGCGTGTATTTCCTCGTTTTGCCCTTTTCTTTTGATGGTCACATAAACGTTCAGCGTAATCGAAGTATTTCCGATTTTTTCTATTTCCGTGTAAACGGAAACTTCATCTCCCACAAAAATCGGCGTATCGAAAGTAACGTCTCTGATGGCTTTAGTCGCGATACTTCCGCGAGCCAGCCTGGCGGCGATGCTTCCGGCGGCTATATCCATCAGCGAAAGTATCCATCCGCCGAAAATATCGCCCCACGGATTGGTATCGGCGGGAACGGCAATGGTTCTGGAAACAAGAATCTTTTCTTTATCGGACATATTCGTCATCTTTTATCCTTCTCGAATATTATAGCGCCACACCTTTCGGATATACAGACGGATTATTAATTACCGAGAATTATCTGCTCCTTCTGCAGGGAAAATATATACGATAAAAGAGCTGTTGTCGATATTTAATTTCCCGAGTACGGCTTTATATTATGACAAAAAGGTTAACATATTGAATATGATAGACAATAATCAAAGGGAGGAATACGAGGAATCCGCCAGTCGATTTCGGAAAAATCCGCGACAGTCCGGATGGCGATTTTTGTGTATGATTTTTCAAATCGGCGAAATTTTTCTCCGTTAAAACCGAACCGATATCGTTTGCCGGAAGCTCGCCGTATTTCAATCATTCTGCCGATTTTTCCGGCGACGGGCGGCCGTAAGCCTGCCGGTCGGATGTATTTCAATCATTTGCGGCGCCGCTTTATTAATTCGGAATGCTCTCCGTCCGACGACCGGCGATTCGCTGCGGAGCTCTCACGCCGTAAGTCTGCCGGTAGGATGTATTTCAATCATTCGCGGCCCCGCTTTGTTCATTCGGGATGCTCTCCGTCCGACGATCGGCGATTCGCCCGGAGCTCTCACGCCGTAAGCCTGCCGGTCGGATGTATTTCAATCGTTTACGGCGCCGCTTTATTAATTCGGAATGCTCTCCGTCCGGCGATGCGCCCGGAGCTCTCACGCCGGAAACCTGCCGGTAGGATGTATTTCAATCGTTTACGGCGCCGCTTTGCTCATTCGGGATGCTCTCCGTCCGGCGACCGGCGATTCGCCGCGGAGCTCTCGGAGCTTGTGAAAAAGACGGCTCCTGCGGTTGAATAACTTTGGGATCCGGAAATTTCTCTTTTTCGAACAAATCCAAATCGTTCGAAAGCGATCCGAACAGATCGAAAGTGCGTTGTTCGAAGTTGCCTCCGCTCTGCGATGTAAATGACGAACTGTCGTCGTAATAATCTGATCTGTAATAGTGGGAACCCCAAAAACTGTTGCTGCTCGAATAATCGGTCAAACTTTCTTTTAAATTCGCGATCTGACCGTAATAAACAATTCCGGCACGGACAGTTCTATAACACTTTTTTAGTCCGATACTTTTTTTTGCCCGGCTACCGTTTTGTTTCGGAAGCGAGGTCACCATTTTGGTTTTATGGGCAAATATTTCGACGTCAACATCCCGAAGATCCGTTTTCGAGCGTTCTTGCTCGACATAAAGCGTTACCCGACAGTTTTTTTGCTTAAGAAACAAACTTGCCGTTTTATTTTCGGGAACGAACACCTCTACATTGTGTCGACAGTCTGCAAAGATATCGACGCCTGTCGTTTTTAATCGGGAGCCGGGGTTGAATATTACTTTTTCCAAACTTTCGCAACCGGCGAAGCATCCGTCTCCTAAGTGCTCTACGTTCCGCGGAATGCTTATTGTTTCCAATCCCGTGCGACAGAAGGCGTAGTTTCCGAAGCAGACTACGGGAGAGCTCTCGAGAAATGCCGCGCCGCGTATGTTGTAACCTTGGTCGAGGAAGCAATTGTCCGGAATAACGGTGACTCGATTGTTGATCTGTACTGTTTTCCATATGTAGGCGCATGCGACCATGCCACAGCCCGTATCTATATTTATCAGATTGCTTCGACAGTCTATTTTCGACTTTACCCCGGATATCGGAAGGGTTATTACCCCTACGTCGTTTTGTTGTGACGTTTGCGGAAAATTCTGACAGAAATCCGGATTCATGGCTTCAACGGCGCACCGTATCGCCGCTGCGGCGATTACAAGTGATTTTTTAGTTGTTTTTGTCATTTTTCGTGTTTTCCCTTCAAAATTTTGTTGTTTCAGTTCAAGCATGTATTCGCCGACTCGATCAAACGAAACGCAAATGAATATTATAACGAATTTATCTTCCGTTCAACATAATTTCAATTATTTTTTTTTAAAAATTAAAAATACCGGCGAAGCGAGGGGGAAATTGTTTTTTGCGAAAATTTCCTCAACAGATGCGGATATGACCGAGCGGATATTTTCGGTTTCCGATAGGATTGCGTCTCCCGAGCGAAAATTATCGAATTCCGGGACTTAAACGAAAATTTCCCCCTTAAGTTTTTTCGGGATTGCGCTATTGACTTCGAGTCTTGGAAATATTTTTCCAATTTGCAAATGTTGAATTTTTTCGGTTCGGCCTTGACTTGACCCGTTCAAGATATCGGAAGAAAGCCTCTTCAGAGGTTCGCTCCGTGTATTTCCGTTCGAAGATATTTTTCGGTCTCTTTGGGTTTTTCCGCAAAGATACCCGCCAATGTTTCCGCTTTGCGCCGAAACGCCGCCGCAATCTCCCTCTTTTCAAGAGGACAAAAAAATGATAATATTAATTGATATTTATGTAGGGGGATGCGGTGAGAACTTTCGAAGAGGGAGAGTATGTTGTTTATCCTTCCCATGGGGTAGGAGTGGTTAAAGGATTCGAGCAGGAAGAAATTTCCGGGGTGAAATTAAACACGGTGGTTATATCTTTCGATAAAGACAAAATGGTGGTGAAGTTGCCGCTGAACGGGTCTTCCGTGTCAAGGGTTCGCCGATTGTGTTCCCGCAAGGAAATGCAGGAGGCCATAGATTGTCTCCGCAGTCCGACGAAAGTCAAAAAAATGATGTGGAGTCGTCGGGCACAGGAATATGAAAATAAAATCAATTCCGGTATTCCGATGTCCATAGCTCAGGTCGTAAGGGATCTGCACAGAACCGCTACTCAACCGGAGCATTCCTACAGCGAACGCCAAATTTACCAGGAAGCCTTGGATCGCCTCATAAAAGAATATGCGGCGGTTGCTAAAATAGATGAAAAGGAAGCTTCGGCTTACCTGGAAAAAGTCCTGACGGCGGCCTGAGTACGGCGACTGCCTCTCGCTCGTCTTGTTTTAAGACTTTGATTCGACCGGACGTGATGCGGCAAATTTCAAACGACGGTTGCCGCCTCAGGCCTAAAAGCAAATAGATGCCTTTCCGCCCGGCGAAGAGCGGCGTTATGTTGCCTTATGTTTTTATAAGATTTTGTATCCGCCGGGCCATGGCGTAGGAATTGTCTTTAATAAATTCCAACTTCGGAACAAATTTCAAACGTATTTTTGCTCCGATGCAGTGTCTGAAACGGGGAATATGTCGGTTTAAAAATTCTGCGCAATCAACGTCGGAGTCGGACGGGCATACGACATAGATTTTCGCATGGCGGAGACAAGGGGTAACAACGACGTCCGTGACGGAAATCAATTCCGGTTCGTTTGAATTGCAATCCGTCGGAGATTTTCGCAGAAGAAACTCCGAAAGAACTCTTTTTATCTCGAAGGCGACACGAATCGGCCTTATGTTGCCGGGTTTTTTCATTTTACGACAACTGTCTTGCGATTTCTTCCAGTTCGAAACATTCGATCATATCTCCCGGATGAATGTCTTCGTAGTTTTCCAAAGAAATACCGCACTCGAATCCGGCTTTCACTTCTTTCACGTCGTCTTTATTCCTTCTGAGGGATTTTATGCTGCCGACATGGACAACTGCGCCGTTCCGAAGCAGTCTCGCTTTTGCTCCGCGCTTGACGAGGCCGTTGACAATCATGCATCCGGCGATTTTTCCGAATTTTGAAACGTCGAAGAGTTTCTTTACTTCGGCGGTTCCCAGGAAATGTTCCAGAATTTCCGGCGTAAGCATTCCGGACAGCAGCGCTTTGACGTCGTCTATCAAATCGTAGATGACGGAGTAGTATTTTACCTGAATTTTATCCAGAGATATCTGGTCGCGGGCTTGCATATTGGCGCGAACATTGAATCCGAGTATAAGAGCGTTGGAGGCGCGGGCGAGGGCGACGTCGCTTTCGGTGATTTCTCCGATTCCCGCGTGGATTATCCTGACCGCGACTTCGTCCGTGGCAAGCTTTTTAAGGCTTGTGCAGACGGCTTCGGAGGATCCTTGAACATCGGCTTTTACTATGACGGACAGTACCCGAAGTTTCTCGTCTGCTTTCAGTTTGGAGAACATTTGCTCCACCGTAGTGGGGGCTGAAATTACCCAAGTCTGCTCTCTCTTCTTGCGATCTCTGTAGCCGGTAATTTCCCTCGCTTTAGATTCGTTTTCAACCACTATGAAGTCGTCGCCCGGAATCGTCGGACAGCTGAATCCTATGATTTCTCCGGGGGTGCCCGGTGTTATTTCTTTTAAACTTTCGCCCAAATGATTTCTGATGGCTCTGACGCGACCGAAAGCCGTTCCGGAGACGAAAATATCTCCGCACCGCAGAGTCCCTTTGTTTATGAGAACGGTGGCAACCGGCCCCAGTCCTTTTTCCACCTTAGATTCTATGACTATGCCTTCGGCCTCTCTGTTCGGATTTGCCTTGAGCTCTAAAATTTCCGCCTGCAACAAAATTACTTCTTCCAGCTTATTCAGGTTCTTTCCGGCTTTTGCGGAGATTTCCACGTCCATTACGTCTCCGCCGAAGGATTCCGTTACGACGTTTTGGTTTAGAAGATCTTTCCGGACGTTTTCCGGAGCGGATCCCGGTTTATCTGTTTTATTTATGGCGACCACCAGAGGAACTCCGGCGGCTTGGGCATGATTTATGGCTTCGATCGTCTGATCTTTTACGCCGTCATCGGCGGCGACCACCAGGACTACGATGTCCGTTACGTTAGCTCCGCGCGATCTCATTTCCGTAAAAGCGGCGTGTCCCGGAGTATCGATGAAGGTGATTTTCCGGCCGTCGCTTGTGGTTACCTGATAGGCTCCTATGCATTGGGTGATGCCGCCGGCTTCCGTCAGGGCGACGTCTGTCTTTCTCAGGGCGTCCAGCAGGGAGGTTTTACCGTGGTCGACGTGTCCCATCACGGTGACAACCGGCGGACGCGGCTGCAAATCCGCGGGATCGTCTTTTTTCTTCAAGCCGATTTCAATATCGCTGTCGCTGACCCTTTTAACTTTATGGCCGAATTCCATGATTATCAGTTCCGCCGTATCGGCGTCAATGATTTGGGCGGCGGTCGCCATGACTCCCAGTTTCATAAGAGTTTTAACGACGTCTCCGGTGCGCACGGCCATCCGGTTGGACAACTCCTGAATACTTATGGTTTCCGGGAGAATAACTTCTTTTATGATTTTAACTTCCCCCGTCATATCGGTTTTGATTGCCTTGTGCTTCTGTCTGGCTCTTTTTATGGAGGAAAGCGAACGAATCTTGCCGTCGTCGCCGTCCAAAGCATTATGTATGGAAATTCTGCCGGCTCCGGGAGCGTACCGTCGCCGCAGCTCCTCTATGTTTCTTTTCACCGCCGAGGTTTTTTTCGCGGAATTTTTCCCGCTCGAAGAATCGTCCTCGTAGTCGTAATCCCGGGAATGTTTACGCGGGGAAATCTTCTCTACTCGCTCGTTTTTAGATTTTTCGGTTTCGGAATCCGATTTCTTTTCGGCGATTTCCGATTGGTTTTGATCGGAACCTGCCTCGTCAACTTCCGGCGGCTTCGGATTTCGAGCTTCCTCTTCGGCACGCAGGCGTTCCCGCTCTTTTTCCTCCTGCTCTCGAATGATCCGCAGCTCTTCCTGTTCTTTACTTTCTTTTATGGCGTCCCGGACGGCTTTAACTCGGGTTTCAAGTTCTCTATTGGTAAGATCTCCGCTTTTTTGCAATTCCGCAAGAGAAAGTTTCGACTCTTCGACTGAAGGAGGTTTACCTGAAACCCTTTTCTTTTTTACCTCAACGGCCACGACTTTGGTTTTTCCGTGGGAAAAACTCTGTCTGACCCTGTTGCCCGACAATTCCGTCGTTTTTTTAATATCGGTCGGGAGAGATAAGCTCAGTGTGCCTTTTTTTTGATCCGTCATATCTTTTCCCCTGCCGTCCGTTACTCAAACCAATGCTCTCGAGCTTTCATTATAATGCCGTCGGCGGAATCTTTATCCAAATCGGACAACAACTCCCGCAATTCGTCGCCGGATAAATCGGCGAGATCGTCCAACTTCCTGATGCCGTGCTCGGCCAAAGTTAATAAGTCTTTATTGGAGAGAATGCCCAGATTCGTAATTTTATCGTCGATTCCGATTTCCTTTAATTTTTTCAGCGTTTCCTTATCTTTTTGGGCCAAATAGTTTTCTGCGCGAGATATAAGCTCCGCCGCAAGATTTTCGTCAAATTCCTTAATGGAGGCAAGCTCTTCCTTAGTGGCGTCCTTCAATTCTTCGACATTCGTGAAGCCTTCCGCCACCAACAGGTGGGCTATAACTTCGTCGCAATCGAGAGCCTCCATAAATTCTTTCGATCTGGCGTGATATTCCTGATTGCTTTTTTCTACGGATTCGGATTCGGAAACAACGGTGATGCTCCAGCCGATCAATTGTGAAGCGAGTCTTACGTTCTGCCCTCTGCGCCCTATGGCCAAGCTCAGCTGGCTGTCGGGGGTGAGAACTTCGAATTTTCTGTTCTCTTCGTCTATGACGACCTTGGAAACCTCGGCCGGCGCCAAGGCGTTAACGGCAAAAGTAGCCGGATCGTCGGACCAGAGTATGATGTCGATTTTTTCTCCCTGAAGTTCGCGAATGACAGACTGGACGCGAGTGCCTCTTACGCCGACGCAGGCTCCGATCGGATCTATGCCGCCGTCGGAAGTATAGACGGCCATTTTGGCCCGGCTTCCGGGATCCCGGGCAACGGCTTTTATTTCGATTACGCCGTCGTAGATTTCCGGAACTTCCTGCATGAACAACTTCGCCAGAAATTGCGGATGGGTACGGGATAAAAACACCTGCGCCCCTTTTGTTTCCTGGGAAACGTCGGCTATATAGGCTTTTACCCGATCTCCCACCCTGAAATTTTCCTTCGGAATGAGCTGATCTCTCTTTATGACCGCTTCGGTGCGGCCGACATCCAGTGTTACGGAGTTGAATTCCGCGCGTTTTACGACGCCGCTGACTATCTCTCCGATCCGGTCTTTGAAATCGTTGTACTGTTTTTCCCGTTCGGCATCTCTTATTTTTTGAGTTATGATCTGGCGTCCCACCTGAGCGGCTACCCGGTCAAAATCCACCGGAGGCAATGTCGTGGTAAACAGCTGGCCGATCTCCGCGTTTTCATCGATTTTTTTCGCTTCTTCCAGTGAAATTTCCGTAACGTCGTTTTCGGGGGCTTCTCTGACGGTGATGCATTTCAGTATGGTTACTTCTCCGCTTTTTCTGTCGATGGTTACGCGAATATCGTGTTCATGACCGTATTTTGAACGGGACGCCTTCTGGATCGCCCCTTCCATCGCTTCTAAAATTTTTTCCTTTTCCAGTCCCTTTTCTCTGGCCACCGCATCCGAAATTTGCAGCAATTCCGGTCCGTAGAAACGGGAATTTGTCCATAAAGCCGTCGACATCCGATAATCCCTCGCTCAAAATCTCTTCACACTTGCCCTTTTTATACCGCCGTAGGGCACTCCGAATTCGGCGGCTCCAGTATCGCACTCTTCTCTCAAATAGACAACAGCATCGTCGATATTTTGTTCCGTTCTCAAGAGTTTTCCGCGAAACTTCTGCCGACCGTTAACTGGCGCCGAAGTTTCTATTTCCGCCTCTTTGCCGCAGAAACGCTCAAAATCGCCGAGTTTTTTCAGAGGACGAGTTTCACCGGGAGAGCTTACCTCAAGATTATACGGCCCTTCAATCAAATCTTCAACATCCAAAACGGCGGAGATCAAATGTCCGGCTTTGGCGCAGTCGTCGGTGCCGACGGGCGCGTCGTCGAGACGATCCACTTCGACGGCGACGACGGTTTTCTTGCCGCCGGTGATTTTTATCCGAACGGCTTCATATCCTCTGGCGCTTAACGAAGGTTCGATGATTGCCGCAATTCTTTCAATTAGTTCCAAATGTTTTCCCGATCTTAACCGGGTCGGAGAATACAGAAAAAACTTCGCTGACGCAACTTCTTGCACGGGTTTTCGTCCGTTGATCGTTGTCGGGCGGCAATCAGGGGTTGGAACAGAGCGGGGCGGGATTATGCAATCCGAGACGGCGAGCTTCTTCCAATACGGAATCTCTTTTTCGTTTTTCAAATACCATCAGGATCGTATCGGCGCCCGCCGCTCCGCATCCTTTGACCGCCGCCACTCCGTCTGTTTTCAGCAGTCGATCCGCCGTTTCCGCCGTAAAATCGGCGATGATTTTTTGTTTTCTCAGCAGATCGAAAAATCCGCGAATACTTTTGACCAGAAGTTCTTCGTCCGCATTAAGGAAGCTTTTTGCCGCGTCTTCGGTCAAGCGCTGCAATTCCGACGTCGGAAGCGGAGGCAGCGACTGCAGATGCAGGTGAGTTATTACCTTGCGCCCGGTTTTGCATACGGCGAAATCCAGATTCGGAAATTTCGGATCGATTTTTCTGACGACATTCGTTCCGGCGTCGAAAAAAACGTGATGATTAAAATATTGAGCGACACAGTCGGCGCCGCTCGGGAGAATCGTCGTTTCCTTTGTCGCCGAGAGACTTCTGTATTCCTCCAGAAATCGGCCGACGTCGAATTTATCTCCGGTTAACCGAAGATGCAGTTTATACAACAGGGCGAACTGTGCGCTTGAAGCGCCGAATCCTCCGGATTTCAGATACGGATCCTCGAATTCGAGTGACAGACCGCTGAAATCATGACATTTAAAAAAGAGATATGCCGGAGAATTTTCCTCTATTCCGACGAGATTCGTATTTCCCTTTTCTGCTTTCAGTTTAAAAGGCGGAGGAGTCAACAGAATTATCGCGCTTCCTCCGAACAGCACCGAGTATTCGCCGATCAGAAACGTTTTGCCGGCGGCGGCAAGGGTCAGGCTCTTCGAATTCGATTTCATTTTTTCCGAGTGTCGTTCGGTTGTCGGCGAGATTTCTTCTTATCCGTTTTTCGAATGAAAAAGTACGCAACGGCGGCGCATAAAATCGCCAAGGCTCCGAGTTGAACGTATTTTAAATTTTCCTTCGCCGATTCCAGAACGTCGGCAAAAACGTATCCGGCTCCGGCAACGCTTACGGACCAGATGAAAGCGGCCGGGACGTTCAGGGTGGAAAACTTCAGCGGCGTAATTTTTGCGACGCCGATGATTATCGGGCTGATATTTCTGATTCCGTAGACAAATCTTGAGCCGAATATGAATGCGGAATCATACTTTTTCAGAAATTCTATTACCTTGGAGGATTTTTGAGAAAGTTTCGGATATTTTTCCAGCAATCCGGCGCCGTAAATGCGACCGACGAAAAACAAACACTGTTCGGTGACGAGGGTTCCGAGGAATGCAAACAGTATGACAAACTGCAGCGACATCAATCCGCTTTTGCACAAAAACCCGGCGGTTAAAACGGCTATTTCGCCCTCGATGCATGCAAAAACGAAAACCGCATAGTATCCGTAGGTTTGTATGAAACTTTCGAACAAAACAACTCTCTAAAATTCCGCGAAAAAATAACCGCACGTTTTTGAAGGCATTCTACCGGAAAATATCGGCGGCAGAAAGAGAATTCCGATCAAAAGACGGCGGTTTTTCACTTCAGTGCTGTTAGGATTTTTCTTCCTCTTCCTCTTCTTCTTCTTCTTCTTCTTCCCGATCGATCTCTTCATCTTGCGAATAGTATTTTATCTCGGAAAAAACGGCCGTGCCGACGCCGTGTTTTTTGCCGTTTGAAAACCCGCCTCTGAAAACCGTGCCGTTCGTGTAATAAAAAACTCCTTTTCCGGAGGGGGTCGGACGATTGAGAACTATTTTCATATCGCCGACATAAATTCCTTTTTCTCTTATGAAAAGTATTCCGTAATTGCTGCAGAAAATGCTAAAAGCCCTGTCGTTCCAGCGCTCGATATATTTCAACTGCGACATTTTGTCTTTGTCGGTAAAGTCTATTTCGGCATTTTTGACGGGAAAAAACGGAAACTCCTGCTTGTCCAGTAATATTTTTGTTTCCGTTTCATTTTCGAATTTTAAAAAATTATTTTGAAAAATTCCTCGTATTTTAAGGCGTTTTTCGTTTAATTTTAATTTGACGCATCCCGTGCCGTTAAATTTATTATCTATAACCCGGCCGACGATGACGAGTCCCGGGAATATGATTCTGGAGCCGTCTCCGAAAAAAAAGATCTGATCTTTCTCCGAGTAGTTACCGTTCACCTGATGCCAGAAACAGTCCGAACCGAATTCGCGATAGCCTTTCGAATTTCTTTCGACGGTTCCGGGAAGGGAGAAAATTTGTATATCTCTTCTCGAAAGAAGTGATTGCCGTCGATTGCGGAATATTTCTCCGGCCTCGGGCTCCTCCCCTCTTCCGATTGAAAAAGGGGCGCGCAAAAAACCGAGTAAAGCTGCGTCGATTTGCGGATATCTGTTTCTTAAAAATTTCATGTCTTCGTTGCAAAAAAATGAGCGCAATCTGTTCAAATATTCTTCAGGCAAAATCCGAAGGCTTGCCGTCAGCTCGTCCGTTTCCGGATCGTTCCGCATAATCCCCGTAGGATTACCGTTCAAAGGAACGAGGGCTCCGGTATTCCGGGGTTCTTCGTCGCCGACGGGAGCTGTTGTTGACGCGACGGTTTCTTCTCTTGTTCTGAAATGATCAGGCGGCGGCAAATCGACGATGCGATTTTTTGGCGCGACCCAATATCCGAAACCGAACGCGCCAAGCAGACAACCTCCTAATAAAAACGGAGAACTCAATCTGCGCAGATTCATGGCCCTTACGGAAAAAATGCAAACGAACAGGCAGATAACGATTTTTTTCATGCCGCTTAATTCCGCATCCTCATTGTTTAGTCCTTCTTTTTACGGCCTTTTTTCGGTACCGGAGCTTCTCCTATTTCTTCAAGCCAGCGATCAGAATTCCCAAAATCTTCAGCCGACGGCGCCGCAGTCGTCGTCTCTGCGGTTGCGGTCAGGGTAACGATATCGCAGTAGTTGCCGATGTGACATTTGTTTTTTGCCGTTTGCGGCTTGAAATTAAGTTTGAATGTTTTCCCGATCTCGATGTTGAAGTTTGATATTTCTTCAGAGGAGTCTCCGCAAATCGAATATTTTATTTTTTTTGTTTCGTCTCTTTCGTCCTTAACGGTCAGGTTGTTCGCGCTGTTTACCGTTACCTGCACTCCCACGTTTCCGCTGTTTTTTATGACGGCGGTTTGTTTGGCGTCGTTAAAAAGATCTATCTCCTCATCGTTCTCGGTTTCAATGGAAACTACGGGCTCTACCGTGGCTCTTACCTGTAATTCGACCCGGTCACAGGCCTTTGCGGAGGCATAAAAATAAAGCATCCCGAAAGAAACGATGATTCTTCGAATTATCGAAATTATTTCCGGAAACTCCATGCCGCGGCTCCTGTTCATGCTATATGGCGGAGAACGTGACCGTCAGCGTATCTTCGTAATTTCCGATTCTGCGAAGCTCTTCGGTATTAACCGAAAATACCAGACGAAACGGGCGCCCGCCCGTAAACTCCAACGGATTCGAAGTTCTGCCGTGCTTCAGTTCCACATCCTCACCGCCAAGGCCTTTGATAACAATCCGGTATTCTGCGAATTTTTCGGTATTATTAATCCGACATTTCTCGCCTTCGTTGTAAGTACTGGTGACCGTTATTGTCGCTTGCCCGTCCAGCTGCGGGGTAAATTCCAGACTTCTGTCCGCTTCCGCCGCAAGATTTCTTGTATCGTTTTGCAGCAATTCTACGTTACGTTCGATGCCCTCGGCCGTAAAGCCGAATACGGCGGGAACCCGGGCTTTCACATGGATCGTAACGGTCTCGACGGCGAACGCGTCGCTTTGCAATACAACTAACGCCCAAACACCCAAAATTTTCTTCATAATTTACCTCTTGATACGTAAAACACCGCGACAAAACCACTCATCGCCTTTCGGGTACTTTTAACACGCAGACGACGAAATTGCAATACAAAAACGCAACTGATGCGATAGTTTTTTTCTTGCTGTTCGGTGATTATTGCATTAGATTACGGGCAATAGTAATTTGAACGTTTGCGGAGGATTATATGCATAAAAAAAGATTTATTTCTGCTGTAATATGTTGTTTTACATGTTGTTTTTGTGAAACTTTTTCCATGAAAGTTATGCCGTTTATTCATTCTTTCGCTCCCGTAAAAGGGGAAAAGGTCATTCAGTATTCTTTGACTAACGACGGGGATCGTCCCGTTGCTTTTGAAATTATCATTTTCAGGAGAAATCAAAACATAAAAGGGGAGGATATCCTGCAGAAAGACGAAGAGAGTTTTACGATTTTTCCGTCCCAGGTGATTATTCCCGGACACGGAACCCGGAACATCAGAGTCAAGTGGATCGGCAACGGGGATTTCGAAAAGAATCCTCGCCGAGAGCAGGCTTTCAGGGTATTGTTCGATCAATTTCATATAGATTTTAAACAAAAGAAACCGAGGAAAAGCGGAGCGGCTCTTAATATCAAGTTGCGCATGCTCGCCTCCCTCTACATGACTCCGAAAAATGCCCGAAAGAGTTTAACGGTTACCTCCGTCAAGGAAAAAATGATCAACGGCGAGAAAGTTGCCGTCATTCGAATGAAAAATGACGGCGCCTCCCGCTGCTCCGTCGGCGAAATCAATCCCGAACTCCGGCTATTCGGCAGAAAATGTTTTCTCGGGGACATAATCGGAAAAGGCGACCGGGACTGCATAATAATCTCCGGGTGCGAACGCGAATTTATCGTGAAAGAAGCGACGGTTAAAGCGCGGGCGATCTCTCCTGTCGAGAGAAAAGCCGATGGCCGCGGTCGATCCGCATGAGTAAAGCGGCATGAAAAAGGCGTGTTTCGTGTTTTTTCTTTTGAAAAGCGTCGCCGTCGCCGGGCCGATCCCGATAACTTCCGGCGGAGAAAACATCGTTGAACGCGAAGAAGAAATTCTGGAAAAGATTTTCGGGAAACGAAACCGACGCAAAGACGTTCTGATGGAATTTACATTGCTGCTGGACGGGGAAAAAATCGGAGAAGCCGCGGTTATGATCGGTAAAACGAATAAAGTTTTCGTCAAGTCGATGGCGGATCTTCTTTCGGATTATCTTGCGGAGGAGGAGACGGAAAAAATTCGCCTTGCCGCGGACAGGGACGGATTCGTTTCTTTCGAAACTCTGAATTCGCTTGGTGTGAACGCAAAGTTTAATATGACGGATCTGCAGTTGGAGATGAGCGTCGCGGCGGAAAAGAAAAAAGCCAGAAGTTTGGGAAAACGTCATCGCAACGACTGTAACGTTAATACCGATCCGGCGGATTTCAGCGGTTTCGTTAATATGCGGATTTCGAACACGACCTGCGAGGGCCGCAATTATTCCGCTTTCATTTTTAGCCCGACGATTAATTTCCGCGGAGTCGTGCTGGAGGGAGAATGCTCCCGTCAGGACGATTGTTTCGGATCCGGCGGAGGATTCCGCCGGGATTATACCTCCCTCGTATGGGATTATCCCGAACAGAACATAACGCTTCGCTGCGGCGACGTATTTTCCTGTTCGGCGGATTACCACAGCGTGCCGGGCGTTTGGGGGATCGAATTTAAAAAGAAACCCCGTTCGGGGAATGCGGTGGAATTCGTTGCCGGTCCGCAGATTACCCTTCTCAGAAAAAGTAACATTGAGGTATACGTGAACGACTCGCCGGTGAAAACCAAAATCGGCGCGGCTCCCGGCATTTATACTTTGGATGACATTTCCTGCGTTTACGGCGCCAACGACGTAAAAATAAAAATCACCGACGATACGGGAAGAGAGCGATATCTGACTTCTGACGTATTTCTGGACGATTCGTTTCTCGGTAAGGGAGAAGTGTCCTTCGGTCTGACGGCCGGATATCCGGAAAATTGCGACCGGAGGAACGGCAGGTACGATAAAAAAAATCCCATAATATCCGGATTTGCTAAATACGGATTATCAAATGCGCTCGAATGCATGGCCGGGGCGCAGCGAAGCAGAACCGGAAATTCGTTTACGACCGGCGTAAGGTGCAGAAATCGTTACGGATCGGCGGAGATGAAATATGCCCGCAGCCGATACGGGAAAGATCAAAAAAAACTGAAGGGCGGGATATTTTATGTCTCCTACGTGTCTCCTTCCTTCGATTTCGGCAGACTGAGAACGGGGTTTGGAGTGTCCTTCGAGAAAGCGGATACGTTTTTTTATCCTCATTTGGGCGGCGAAACCGTTTATGCGGATAATTTTCCGGATGCTCTTTTGAGTCGAAGGGAAAACATAGAGGGAAAAAATCGCAACGTTCGCTGCCACTTGTTTTTTAACGAGTTGTTCGGTTTGAATCTGAGTCTTAACGGTTGCCTGAGAAGCAGGCCCGGAAGGGAGAACGAAAAATCGTTTTCGGCGAATGTGAGCAAATACGTTCCCGTCGGCGGAGAAACCGTCGGTCGCGTCTGTGTCGCGTGTTGCTTCGAAAGTCGACGGCGTTCCGGAATGAAGGCCGAAAGAAGCTTCGGGATTAATTGCTCGGTTTCGTTGAAGGACAGCACCGTCGTTTCCGCAAGCTGTTCCGATCTCGAAAAAGGGGAACGTCGTTTGTCCGTCTGTAACAATTCGCCAAATAGGGGATTCGGCTATAATCTCTCTCTGAACGGATCTGATCATTCGAAGTCCTGTTTGGCCGAAACTTCTTACCGCCATGCGCGATTCCGAGCAGATTTGAGCTGTCAATTGAATCGCAGTTCGCCTGACAGAACTCGCGTCGGCTTCGAAACCGGATTGTTTTTTGCCGACGGCGGCTTCGGTGTTTCCGGAAGTCGACCGTATGACGGCGGATTTGTAATAGTACGACCTAAAAATGTCCCGGCCGGCGCAAATATCAAATTTCTGAACAGCAGGGCCGAATCCGGAGTGCTGGGAGGGGCGGTTTTGTCTTCGTCCAAAGGCGTCGCGAATTCCTTCAGGGTTGATTTGAGCGAACTTCCGGATGGCACGGAAATAACGCCGGACGTCATAGTTTCCTACGGTCGCTACAAGCGCGGAAGTCTCGCGGAGATATCCGCCGAGGGGAATATTATGGCCAAAGGCATTCTGCGCGACATGCGCGGCGACCTTTTGTCGCAGGTCGGAGGATTTGCTCTCTGTATTACGGATCCGGCAGCGCCTCCGATCCGGTTTTTCACCAACTCCGAAGGTAAATTCGTGATGAACGGGCTGAAACCTGGAAAGTATAAAGTTTCGCTGAACGCGGAGTGTTGCGACGATTTCATAATTGAGGCGAAGGAATCGGAAAATCGGATTTTGGATTTGGGAACAGTGGTGTGTAGAGATTGCAATGAAAGCGATTAATTTTTTGAAATCATCGGCGGCAATCTGCGGAGTCGTTTTCGCAGCAGACGTATATTCCGCGGTGAAGGTTGCATCCGTTTTGAATAACGACGATACGTTTTGCGTAAGTTCTCACGCCGCCGTCGTCGGGTATTTTTACGTCCGAGTTCGAAACAACGGTGAAGTAATCCGCGAAGACAACGGAACCCTGTCGTTTTCCGTTGAACTGAAACTGAAGAATGCCGATAAAAACAAACCCTTTCTTCTGTCGGAAGAAAGGATAATTTGCTCTTCGGAAGCGGGGGAAGAATGTGCCGTCGGGATATTTGCGGAAGACAACGGATATTCGACCGAAGCCGTGCGCGTTTCCGTCAGAGAAGATTTTTACTCTTCCAAAAGGAACGAACAATTTGAAATTATTTTGAATTTTCGGCAGCCGGGAAGTTCTTTAAACTTCGAAGAGGTAAGGTTGTCGATCGTTCCGAAAGCCGATATATCTCTCGACAGAAACGTCATCGACTTCGGAACTTTGCTGTATGACGGCGGAGGAATCAGAGGCAATGCTCAGGAAGCGGAGTTGAAATGTATAATTTTGAACGACGGAAGATGCACGATTTCCAGTGATAACGGCTTTTATCTGAAACAGCGTAACGGCGCCGGCCGTATAAAATATAACGTCGAATGCGAAGAGCAACAGAAGTCGATCGACGATAAAACTAAAGTTTTAAGTCTGTTGCGCAAAAAGACGACGTATCGGATAAAATTTACAATCGACCGGAATTCCCGAGGTATACCGCCTGCCGGAAGCTACGAGGATTGCCCGGTGATAGCCGTTATGCCGAACGAATAGCCGTGTGTATGCGGAAAGGCTTTCTCCGACTTGTAAAGAACGTAAATTCCGCTATAATGGCCGAAGTCTGAAGTTTGAGGAACGCGGCGTTTGCGCCGTTGTTTGCTGAAAAGTTGTTTCGGGCCGATTTAGAGAAGATTATCATGCCGGCAAATGCGCTCGAAAAAAAGGAAAACGACGCGGATTATCTGAATCCGGAACAGCAGGAGGCCGTCGTTACTCTGGATAAAGCTCTGCTGGTGCTGTCCGGAGCCGGAACCGGCAAAACAAAGGTTCTTACCGCCAAAATCGCATATATCATCGATCACGGGTATGCATATCCCTCTCAAATTCTGGCGGTTACCTTCAGTAATCGCGCTGCCGGCGAAATGAAAGAACGTCTGCGACGTCTCACCGACAGGTCTGACGCCGTGTGGCTCGGGACTTTTCATTCGATTTGCGCGAGAATATTGCGGCAACATGCGGATCTGGTCGGCATGAGCCGGGATTTCACCATCATCGATGCCGACGACCAGCAAAGAATCGTCCGGCAGATTCTAAAAGAGGCCAATGCGGATCCGAAGGCGGCTCCCGGGTTTTTTTCCAAGATCTCCCGATGGAAAGACAAGGGCATAACCGTTGCCGATATGCATGATTCTTCCCCGGAAGCGCGAATCTATAAAATATATCAGGAGCGTATCCGGAGCTACGATTCGGCGGATTTCGGGGATCTGCTGCTCTATGCAATAGAAGTTTTTAAAAAAAGTCCCGAAGTTTTGCGGCAGTATCGGGAAAAGTTCAAATATATTTTGGTGGACGAGTATCAGGATACCAACATGTCCCAGTATATCTGGCTGCGTATGCTGTGTCCGACCGGACAGGGCATTTGCTGCGTCGGAGACGATGACCAGGCGATTTACAGCTGGCGCGGAGCGGAAGTCGGCAATATTTTGCGTTTCGAGAAGGATTTTCAAAATACCAAGATCATTCGTCTGGAGAGAAATTATCGCTCCAAAGGGCATATCCTCGGGGCGGCTTCCTCATTAATAGCCCACAACAGGCAGCGACTCGGCAAGACCGTCTGGACCGAGGACGATCAGGGAGAAAAAGTGACGGTGAAGCGTGCTTTTAACGGGTTTGACGAGGCGATGTTCGCGGCGGAAAAAATCGAATTTCTGCGGCGTCGGTACGGCGTAAAATACGGCGAAACGGCGATTCTTGTGCGGGCCGGATATCAAACCCGGGAATTCGAAGAAAGACTGACGGCCTTCGGATTGCCCTACAGGGTGGTCGGCGGATTGAAGTTTTATGATCGTCAGGAGATTAAAGATATCGTCGCCTATATGAGATTGATCTGTCAGCCGAACGACGGTCTGGCCTTTGAAAGAATCATCAATGTTCCCCGAAGAGGCATCGGCGCTGCGGCCGTCGCCAAATTCCACGCCGTCGCGGAGGAAAAAAACATTTCTCTCTATCGGGCCGCCGAGGAAGTTTTTTCGACGGGGGAATTGCGGCCGTCGCTGCAGACGGCGTTAGGAGAGTTTATCAATCTGACGGAGTCCGTCAGAGCTAAAAAAAATCTTCGTCCGGCGGAAATTGCAAAAATTATCCTGACCGAGACCGGCTATCAGGAGGCCCTGTATCGGGAGCAAACCATGGAGGCTCAAGCCAGGATCGAAAACCTTCGGGAGCTGCTGATAGCTCTTGAGGAGTTTGAAACCCTCGGGGAGTTCATCGAACATGTGGGGTTGGTGGCGGATTCCGCGAGGCATTCGACGGAAGAGGTCGTCAGTCTCATGACCCTCCACAGTGCGAAAGGGTTGGAGTTCGAGGCGGTGTTTTTGGCCGGCTGGGAAGACGGCGTTTTTCCCCATAACTTGAGCCTGAGGGACGATAATCTGGAGGAAGAAAGGCGTCTGGCCTATGTCGGCATAACCCGGGCCCGGAAGTACGCCTTTATCAGCTATGCCGAAAATCGTCGGATATATAATCAGTGGCAGAGCAATCCGCCTTCGCGGTTTCTGTCGGAGCTTTCCTCGGATCACGTTGATTTTGCCGAACGGGAATATGCGGAAGAGGATGTCCTCCGTTTCGGATCCGTCCGATAACCCGTGCCGCCGTTGCAGTCTCATGACTGTGCGCGAGGTTAGAGGCGGTTTTCCGCAGCCCGGACGATAACCCGGGGAGGAGGGCGTCCGGCCTGTGTCGGCATAACCCGGGCCTGAAAGTACGCCTTTATCAGCTATGCCGAAAATCGTCGGATATATAATCAGCGGCGAAGCAATCCGCCTTCGCGGTTTCTGTCGGAGCTTTCCTCGGATCACGTTGATTTTGCCGAACGGGAATATGCGGAACGCGCCGCCGTTTTATCGGCGGCGGAGGGAAACGATCGGTCGGGTTATTTCGGATAGTCCGAGATATTTTCAGTGTTGTCGGAATAGTCGGTTGACTCCTCCGAAGCGGTCGGGCGAGCGGTCGGCGCCGGGGCGGTCGTCCGTTTCAGTCGGGGCGCACGCTCTCTTATGAGCATGGGACCGATTACGGCGGGGTCTGCAGTGAAGACGGAATCCCACCGGGGAGTTGCCATCGGCAACAGAGGCTGTGCGTTCGGAAAATTCTCCGGGACGGGGGCGCATGCGCATGCGTTCCGGATGGCGGACAACGACCCTGTCGCCGTCAATGCCAAAATCGGCAAAAGAATCTTTTTCGCAATATTTTTCATGATTATTTTTCCTTTAAATTATATAAATTCATAAAAATATAATATTTAATTTTAATAATTTTTTAAATACTATAATGCCTGCTTAAAATACGGAATTTAAAACCTACTGACGGCAAAAGGGCGTTATCGGTCTTGCCGTTATCCTTCCGAGTATGGCGGGATCTTCATTAAATATCCTGTAGTAGGGGGCTCCGTTTTCATGGTTTGCCGGAGGAACCGTCAGCCAAATGTTCGTGATATAGGGATGGGATGTTCTCGGCCTTAGCAATCTCAATCCGAGCATGGAGGGATCTTTACTGAATACTCCGTAGTAGGGGGCCTCTCCGGGATTTGCCGGAGGAACCGCCGACCGTATGTTCGTGATATTCGTAACTTCATTTATCATGGCCGTCGACGTTTCTCCAGTAAACAAAAGCGCAACGGACAACAAAAACTGCTTTATAACATTTTTCATGATGATATCTCCTCTTATCATTTTTAGTCGAAAACAAGTTAAATTATATATAGTTATTTCAACAAGTCAATGGGCATATGCGCGCATACATTTAATTTTTTGAAAATAACTAAAATTATTTTACCTTTAAAGGTAAAAATATTTCTCCGGTTTCATTTTGTGAAAGTGCTCTTCCGTAGAGACGAGAACCGGCGCATTCGAGGATGTCTTCGACGAAAACTGCCGTCGATCGCATTAAATGTTTTCGGAGTTCAAGGCGCCGTCCGTCGGTGCGGTGCGGATCCCCTTAATTTTTTTTGTCAACTCCTTCTGTTTTTGCAAGATTTCTTCCTCGGAAAAAGATTTCCGATTCAAGTCCGGAAGGTCGGGGCTATTACGGGCGGAGCAGGCGGTTAAAAGCGCTATTAGCGATATTGAAGCAATCTTCTTCATTTTCAACCGTCCGTCGATTTGATTTTGGTAAGCAGCCGGGTCTTAAGGGCTTCAAGATCCGCCGGCAGCGGTTTTTCTATGTAGCATTTTTTCATTGTATCGGCGGTCGGGTATATGTCCGGGTTGTTTTTGAGATCTTTCCGAACGTGGACGGCGGATTTCGTTACCGCGTTTGCCCTCGACGTGATGTTGGTGACTTCGGCTATTACTTTGGGATGAAAGAGAAATTTAAAAAACGCATAGGCATTGTTAATGTGCTCCGCTTTGGCCGGTATCGCCGCCACGTCCACCCATAGGGAAATTCCCTCCTTCGGCCGCAAAAATTTTATGTTCGGGTTGTTGCCGTCTTTCCGGACTTTAATTATATCTCCGGAGGTTCCCAATACTATGCAGGCGTTTCCGGCAGCGAGGTCTTCAAATCCGAACGATGTGAATTTCGATACGTAAGGCCTGATTTTCCGCAGGTGCTCCGTCGCTTTCTCTATGTCGCTTTTGTCGGAGCTCTCCGGATTCATCCCCAGATAAGCAAGCACGGCCGGGAAAATTTCGTTGGGCGATTCATAGACGGAAATGCCGTATCGGCAGAGCTTTTCGGCGTTTGCCGGATCAAAGATCAGTGCAAACGTGTTCCGCGGAAAATCTCCCAGGACTTTTTTCGCGATCTCTTCGTTTATGCCTATGCCGGAAATGCCGAACTGAAACGGGATCGCATAATCATTATCAACGTCGTATTCGGCCAATCGTTTCATGATATGATCATTGAAGACGGATAAATTCACCCGATTCTTATCCAGTTTCCGATAAATGCCCGCCTTAAGCTGACGCGAAAAATGAGGCCAGGCTGTCGGAAACACGACGTCATATTTTGCTCCGCCCGCCAGAAGCTTGGCCTCAAGGATTTCATTCGAGTCGAAGATATCTACCACCACTTTTATGCCGGTGATGCTTTCGAAAATTTCCGTCAACTCGGTGGGGATATAATCTATGCCCACAATTATATAAAGATGTCGGTCTTCATCGAATGGCCCGAACTCTTCCCGGCACAGCGCCTTATATACAGGAGAATTTACGGTTTTTTTCAGGCCGTGTCTCTGAAAAAGAAGGGCGCAAAATGCGCCCAACAGCAGTATAAATAAATACCTTTTCATCACCGGAGTTACTTGGCTTTACCGCGATTGCTTTTCTCGTCGGAAGGTTTGTTCTCGACGGAGGAAATTGCCGTCGCACCCGCCGGAGCCGGATTTTTTTTCTCCGAAACAAGAGAGGCCGGTGTTTTCATAAACTCGTAAACTCCGTGGAAAACGGAAACCAGATAAGCGGCGGTGAAAACCAATACTGTCAGCCAAAAATCCGTTATGAGGCATATGACGAGCAAACCGGAAGTCGCCATGACGGCGGATGCGGATTTGTTGCTCACATCTATCATTTTGGCGGAAAAGGTTTTTATGCAGCTGATCATCAGAATGCCGGACAACAGCAGGCAGCAGGAAGCAAAAAACGGACTTACGAAAAAGGCTTTTCCCGTTTTGAAAGATAAAATTATCGGAATGAGCGCCAGAATCGCCCCGGCAGGCGCCGGAACTCCTTTAAAGTATTTTCCCGTTTCCTTATTATCTTTTTCCTGCAACAGATCGGTATTGAATCTGGCCAGCCTCAGGGCGCAGCATATCGCAAAAATTAAACACGTGGCCCAGCCGATGTTTTCAAAACGATATACGGATCTCAGGAATAGAATTATCGCCGGAGCTACTCCGAAACAGACCAGATCCGACAGAGAATCAAACTGTGCTCCGAATTGCGACGACTGTCCCGTCAATCGGGCGATTCGGCCGTCCAAAGTGTCCAGCAGAGCTGCCGCAAGAATGCATAAGATCGCGTATTCCCATTTGTGAAGTAAAGCCATCCGCACGGACGTCAGGCCTACGCAAAATGCGGAAACCGTTATCAGACTCGGCAGAAATCTTATGAGACCGCCGTTTTTGCGATCCTGCTTTTCTGCTTCCGTTATGTCTTTTAATTCTTTTTCTCTATTATTTGGCGTCATTTCTGTTCCTCCCTTTTTTTTGCCTTTTTCTTGAGATCGGCCAGAATCGTTTCTCCTGCAACGGTTATCTGCCCTTCTTCAACCAATACTATAGCATCAATTGGTAAATAAATATCTACTCTGCTGCCGAATCTTATTATTCCTATGCGCTGGCCGATTTCCAACTCCTGTCCTTCCTCCACGTCGCATCTGATTCTTCTCGCGAGGAGCCCGGCAATCTGCACAAAAGCCACCTGAACGTCGTCGGCCATACGCATGACGGTGATTCGTCTCTCGTTGTATTCGTTGGCTTTATCTAAAGTTACGTTAAAAAATCTCCCGGGTATATAGAGCATTTTTTCCACTCTTCCGGAAACCGGAGCTCTGTTGACGTGTACGTTGAATATACTCATAAATATGCTGATTTTCATTCGCTCGCCTTTGAGTCCCAGTTCTTTAGGCGGGGTACAAGGGGAAATTTTAAGAACAATGCCGTCCGCGGGACTGATTGCCACCGAATCCTTTGAGGGATGAACTCTTTCGGGATCTCTGAAAAACGCCAGGCACCCGATCGTCAATATAAAGCCGAGCCATCCCATGTTGGTGCTTATGCTTCCCATAGCTATCGCAATGGCCGCGACAACCCCGGCAAATTTACATCCGTCTCTGTCGAACGGAAGTCTGATATCCATGAATAACTCCTAAACTGTAGTCCGCGGGCGGATTATATTGCCTTTTTTCGGTTAATTCAAATTTAAAGGTAAAGAGCTCAAATATTTTTCGGATTCTTATTTCGAGGGAGAGAACGGCGGTCTTTCCGGAAGTCGTTTTTGTTTGCCCGGATCCGCGAACGTGGGGGTAATGTAGGGAGGGATTATTGGCAGTAATTATTTTTATAAAAACAGTAAAATTATGGTAATATATCTACATATACATTATATAATACCAATAGATTGTTTTTTAAATGCAAAGGAGGGCAAAATGAAAAAAATGTTGACAATAATTGTGGCAGTGCCGTTGTCGACGGTCTCGGGTATGATCGATTTATCCCGCGCTTCGAAAGCGAACAACGGCTGTGAAGAATTATTTTATGATATTTTGGCCGAGGAGTTTCGATCTCCGAAAAAAAGTAATCGCTCCGGATCCGGCGGTGCGGCCAGACGGCCAAACTACGGCGAAGAGTTGATTGCCGCAATGTCCGACAATCAGTCGAATGATGAACGGATTCAAGCGTTTTTCGACGATATCGTTTTCGAAAAAAACGCCCGTAAGACGGATAAACGGCGGAGCGACGGCGAAGAGCTGCTTTTCGTGATGTCCGACCGATCGGAAGAGGAGCGGGTCGAACCGATTATCGACGGGATTATTTCCGAAGGAAAAAAACAAGAGGCGGAGTTCCGGCAACCGCAATCTCTTCCCGTAAAGAATTCGAGATTCAGGATCAGGAGAGTGCCCGTTTCGGATAAAGACAAATTATCCGGAGGCTTTTAAAAAGATCCGGGTTAATGACGGTTCAGATTATTCCCTGTTCCTTGAGTGAAACCGTTCCGGTTTTACTTATGATAATGTGATCCAGCAGGACTATGTCCAATTTTCCGACGATGTCGCTAATCATTTTGGTCATTATTATATCCTGCTTCGAGGGTGTGGGGTCTCCGCTCGGATGATTGTGCACCATAATTATTGCGCCGGCTCCGTGTTCCAGAGCTCTTTGTACGATTTCCCGCGGATAAACGGCGGTGTTGTTTACGGTTCCCTCCTGCATGATCTCTTCGGAAATCAATTTGTTTCTGTTGTTGAGAAACATAACCCGCAGCTGTTCCTTTTTAGCCTGCCCCAGGGCGTTCTTATAATAGTCGACGACATGGGCGGCAGACATTACGGCTGCGGATTCGGAGATTTTTTCCAGCAGCATTCGATTGGAAATTTCATGCACCAGAGAAAGAAGGATTGCGGTTGATTCTCCGACGCCGTTGACTTTTTTCAGATCGCCGCGATCCGCCGAGATCATTTCTTTCAGAGATTTAAAGCGGTGCAGCAGGGCTTTGGCCGTCGGTTTGGTATCTTTTCGGAGAAACGCATAAAACAACAGCATTTCCAGCAATTCATGATTCGATATGCTCTTCGGGTCTGACAGGAATTTGTTTCGCAGTCTTTGTCTGTGCCCCGAATAATGAGGTTTTTCATTCGGCGACTGCATGATAAGGCCTGTCCGACCCGTTTGCGGAGAGCGTAAAGATTTCGCAGCCGTCTTCGGTGACTCCTACCGTATGTTCAAATTGGGACGACAGCGACCGATCGGCCGTAATGACGGTCCAGCCGTCCGGCAACAGCTTTGTTTTGTATCCGCCGGAATTTATCATCGGTTCGACGGTGAACACATGCCCCGGTTCCAGCATCAATCCGGTTCCCGGGGTTCCGAAATGCAGAACTACCGGTTCGTCGTGATAAATCCGTCCGATTCCGTGGCCGCAATAATCTCTGACCACCGAAAATCTCTTTAATTCTGCGCGGGTTTGTATGGCGTTTCCTATGTCTCCCAGGCGTATTCCGGGTTTTATGAGATTTATGCCCGCCATCATGGCTTCGTAGGTTGTGTCGATCAGCTCTTTGGCTTTGGAGGATATTTCCCCCACCGCATACATTCTGCTGGTGTCTCCGTACCAACCCTCTGAAATGACGGCAACGTCGATGTTTAAGATATCTCCGTCGTTTAATTTTCTTTCGGACGGAATTCCGTGGCAGATAACGTGGTTAACCGAAATGCAAACGGACTTGGGATAGCCGTTATAGCCCAGGGAGGCGGGAACGGCTCCGTGTTTTACGATCTCTTCGTGACACAATTCATCGAGCTCAAGAGTCGTAACTCCTTTCCGAACAAAGGGGGCGATGTAATCCAAAATATGAGCGGCCAAAGCGCCGGCTTTTCTGAGACCGACGAAATCTTTTCGGGAATATATTCTGCATTTTTGAGACACTGATAACTCCGATCCGTAATACAAAAGACCATCTTAATTTATCACCAAAAGCTGTTTTGTGTATATGCCCGAAAGAAATTAAGAGAGGAAATGTCGACGAGGTCTTGGCTTCATCTATGATTGCGAGTAAATACCGGAACGGGCTTCTTTTCCGTTTTGTATTTTTTTCAGGTACAGGGCTCTTCTGGAACTCAGCAGTTCATTCTTACAATTTTTCAGTTTCTGAACTTCCTTGACGTCGTCTTTATCCAGTATCATAATAGCGCCGAGCTTTATTTCAACCAAATCGATCAATATATCTAAGGATTGTTTTGATAACATGCTATGTCCGGTCCCGATCGAAACACGCACATAATAGCGGAGCAGTTTTAAAAAAACATTAAAATGACGGAATTTTTTATAAAAAATCTCGAAGAAACGGATCTCGGAAAATTGACGGCCGCCGGATTAACGGCGATCGGGCTGGATATCGGAGATAAGACTGTCGGAGTGGCCGTTTCCGACGACAGAATCAAAATAGCCGGAGGCGTCGGCGTGATTTCGAGAAAAGGAACGGGCGCGGATTTTGAACTTCTCGCGGGTATGATCGAAAATCTCAAAGCCGGTCTGATAATTTTCGGCTGGCCTCTTCAAACGAACGGATTGCCGGGACAGCAGTGCGAGAAAGTTCTGGAATTTGTGCGGAGGTTATCCGAATATACGAAGGCGGACTTCGCGAAATGGGATGAAAGATTTTCCACAAAAGCGGTGAACAATGTGATGATTCAAGCCGACATGTCCCGCAAAAAACGCGCTAAGGTCACGGATAAAGCCGCCGCCGTTTATATTTTACAGGGAGCGATTGATTTTATGAACTGCACGGGTTTTCGCAGACAATTCGACTCCGCAGGAAAAAATTAAAACCCGCGGACAAAACATGGACGCAATCGTTGCGGCTTTGCAATTTGATATAATTTTAGTTATGATTTCCGCGGGAAATTGACGGGGATCGGGTGCCTTCTGTTCTGCACAATCAGGATAAACTGCTGGCGAAGCTCACCACTTCTTTCGGCGACGACGTTGTTTTAAAATCTCTGACCGGTCGGGAAGCAATTTCCGAGCCGTTCGAATTCAGATTGGTTTTTTCTTCAAAAGACAGCGGGATTGATCCGGAAAAGGCTTTGGGCTCCAAGATAAACATCGCCTTTAAGTCCGATGCTCAGGAACGTCACATAGACGGCATAATTACGGAATTTTCTCAAATGGCCACGGCCAATAAGGGAGACACCTACGTAACGGAATACGCCGCAGTCGTCAGACCGAACCTCTGGCTCCTGACATTGGATAATGATTGTGTAATTTTTCAAAATAAAACGGCTTCGGACATAATAAATAAGGTTTTGAAAGACGGCGGCGTCACCGATATAGACGATAAAGTGAAATCCTGCGGAAAGGGCGAAAGGGAGTATTGCGTACAATACGCGGAAAGCAGCTTTAATTTTGTCTCACGCTTGATGGAAGACGAGGGAATATTTTACTTTTTCGATCATGCGGAAAATAAACATACCATGGTGTTGGGCGACGCGTCCGACGCCCATGCGGAAATCCCGACCGGGTCAAAGGTCGAATTTTTTCGGGGAATTAACAGCGTATGTCCTCTGGGAAGGATCTTCGACACCGGCATGACCACGACCGTCAATACCGGCGGATACTCTGCGGCAGACTATAATTATACGCTTTCCCAGACGAAGCTTTTCAGTAAATTGGACACAAAATGGAAGGGGCAGACATTTTACGAATATCCCGGAGGGTTCGGCAAGGCCAAAGAGGGAGATGATTTATCCAAGTTGCGGGTTCAATTATTTGAGTTTAACCACTGTCTGTTATCCGCTTTTTCAACGGCGGTCAGTTTAACTCCCGGATTTCTGTTTCAGATTACCGACCACCACGTGGATAAATTCAATAAAGAATATGTGGTTTATGATCTGGAGCATTTCTACGACTATGCCAAATCTTCCGGATTCATATATAAAAATCGCGTACGGGCATTCGTGAAGGGGACGGAATTTCGTCCTCCGAGAAAAACTCCGAAACCGCGCATACACGGTACCCAGACGGCGGTTGTCACCTGTCCGTCCGGGGAGGAGATATTCAGAAACGAACACTGCTGCGTGAAGGTTCATTTTCACTGGGATCAGCTGGGTAAGAATGACGAAAAAGATTCCTGCTGGATCAGAGTGGCACAATTGCTGGCCGGCAGCGGATGGGGAGGAGTTTTTATTCCCAGAATCGGGCAGGAGGTGGTGGTTTCTTTCCTGGAAGGAGATCCGGACAGGCCTTTGATCGTCGGTTGCGTCTATAACGACTACTATATGCCGGCCTACAGCGATAAAGAGGCCTCCAAGTCTTCCTTAAAAACGGTCAGCTTCAAGAATGATAAGGGATTCAACGAAGTCAGGTTCGATGACGAAAAGGATAAGGAAGAAATATACGTCCATGCCCAAAAAGACGTGTACATAGATATCAAAAATTCCAGAAAGACGGAAATAGAGGAGGGGGACGAAACTCTTGATTTGTTTAAAGGTTCCCGAACCGTTACCCTGAAAGCTTCCGGCGACGGTCCGGCCAATCATTCGCTGATTTTAAAAAAGGGCGACCAAAATGTGGAGCTTACGGAGGGAAATCTCAGTTACACCATAACGAAGGGCGACAGCGTCATTAAGCTGGATAAGGGGGACTGTTCCGTAACCCTCGGCAAGGGAAATATGAAGTACGAAGTTACCGGGGACTATACGCTGACCGTATCCGGTAATCTTACCATAAAGGCGGACGGGGATATTTCCATCGAAGCCGGCAAAGGAATTAAGTTGAAATCCGGACAGGACACCGTAGCTGAGGCCGGCACGGCATTTAAAATAAAAGGCGGCACCGATTTCAAGGCGGAAGCCGGTACGGCGCTTACTCTTAAGTCCGGCACCGATTTTAAGGCGGAAGCCGGCACGGCGATGAGTTTGAAATCCTCGCTTGACCTTAAGGCCGAAGGGCAGGTGTCGGTCAAAGTCGCCGGGGCTATGGTGGAGGTGGCCGGAACCGGCACGGCGAAGGTGTCCGCTCCCATGATCACGATAGGAGGAGGTATGTTAAAACTTGGATAATCAAAACGAAGAAGCGGCGATTCGGGAAATTAAAGACGATAAAGGTAATTTGCTGAGATCGATTTCTCTTAAAAACGGCGTGCCCGACGGGGAAACCAAGGTTTTCGACGGAGAGGGGCGATTAGCCTGCCGACTGACATACGCCGCCGGCGAACTGTCCGGACCGGCGGAGTTTTTTTCGGCCGGAAGTATGCTGATGTCGGCTTCGTTTAAAAACGGCAAGTTGGAAGGGGAGGCGCTGCTGTTCTCAAACGGTCTGAAAGTGGGTTTGGCAAACTTTAAAAACGGACTTTTCGACGGAAATTTTACGTCCTTCGACAATCACGGCAACGTTATTCGGATTGCCTCCTATGTTGAAGGAAAACAAAACGGCGACTGCAAATCTTTTTATTCGGACGGAAGCCTGATGGAGGAATCCGTCTATAAAAACAACCTGCCGGACGGGGAGGTCATAAAGTATTTTCCGAGCGGCAACGTTATGGAGGTGTCCGAGTTTTGCGAAGGAAAGCCCTGCGGATTCATAGACACCTACGATGAGGACGGCAATTTGAAATCCAGAAAGGAAGCCTGATGGGATTGGGGGTTTGTACGGGAGCGATGTCCATGTGTCCGTTCGGGGCGGCGCCGGGCACTCTGAGTTTTTTGCCGACCAACATGATTATGGGATCGGCCGGGCCGATGGGCACCTGTATGGACACCGTTCCGTTCCTTAATATCGCTCCGTTCGGAGTTTGCATGAGCATGGCCAATCCGACTACGGCTTCCCTGACGGCCGCCGCACTGGGAGTTCTGACTCCCGGGCCATGCATACCGACTCCGGGCGGAACCTGGATACCCACAAACCCGATGGTCATGGCCGCCGCCGGCCCGATGTTGACTTCGGATTCCATGCTCATATGTTCCTTCGGGGGAGTAATTAAAATCAACGTCCCGGGACAGTTTACCGTTATGATTTGAAACCGACGGCTCAGATGTCGTTCGGGTGATCGGATCTCAAAGTAAAGCTGTTTTGCGGCGAATCGTCGAAGAATTCTTCTTCCGATCGATTTTTCACCTCTACGGATTTATCGGAAACGGCTTTACATATTCTCGGCAGCCTTATGATGAATTTCGATCCGGCTCCCGGTTCGCTTTCTGCAGAAATCTGGCCTCCGAGGCATTCCGTGTACTTTTTGGTTAACGATAATCCCAGACCATTGCCGCTGGATTTCTGATTTTCTTCTCCGAATTCAAAGAGATGCGCTATTTTATCGCTCTCCATGCCGACTCCGGTGTCTATTACGGAAAACTCCACAAAATCATCTCCGTTTCTGACGGTCGAAGTGACTCTCAGGGTAATCTTGCCGAATTCGGTAAATTTGGCCGCGTTGCTCAGCAGATTCAGCAGACATTGTCTTATTTTCGTCGAATCCGAATACATAGTCCCTATATCTTTCGGATATTCCAGGAAGAGGGAGTTGTTGCCGGCCGCTATGAGCGGCATGGTAACGCCCTCCACGTCTCTGATCAGGTTGGAAATTTCAATGTTTTCAAAAACCAGTTGAATTTTTCCGGATTCTATTTTAGAAAGATCAAGAAGTTCGTTGATCAGCGACAACAGATGCTTGGCGGATCCGATGATTTTCTGAAGGTCGTCCGCAGATACGGTGTCTTTTCTGTCCAAAGCTTCCTCCTTCAGGATTTCGCCGTAGCCGATTATGGCGTTGACGGGAGTCTTGAATTCGTTGCTCATGTTGGTCAGGAATTTACTCTTCGCCCGGTTGGCTTCGTCGGCTGCGGTTTTTGCATTTTCCAACAGCGCGTTGGATTGCTCCAATTCCTTTGCTTTTACTTCCAGGTCGGCGGTTCTTTCCGTCACTTGTTTCTCCAGGAGAGCGGCGTTGTTGGCCAGCTTTTTCTCCATTTCCTTTCGATGATTTATATCCAAAACCGCCAAAACGACATGTTTTTCATCTTGCATTTCCACCGGGCTTGCCGAACATACGCCCCAGAAGGCGCCGCCCCCGAAGGTTTGCACCAGCACTTCGTAGTTTAAGACATTGATATTGGAGGATACGGCGCTGCTGACATAATTTTTATCGTCGTCTTCGACAAACAAATTCCATATGTTTATCGTTTTTAGGGATTCGATATCTATTTGAAACAAAGTAATCGCCGAAAGATTTATTTTTGTGATCACTCCGTCCGAATATCTGAATGTGACGATGGCCAGCGGAGTGGAATCCGTGATGGCGTTGGCGATTTGCAACTGTTCTTTTGTTTTTCCGTAAAACCTCGCCATGAAGGCGCATATAATAAGAACAAATATGAGAATTATCAGAATTCTCAGCTGTATTTTATTCATCATGTCTTCGGAGAATGCTTCGAGCACGCTGCTGTCGGTTACGACCATCATGAAGAATTCGCTTCCTTTCAGAGTATCCGGTATTTTAATTTTGTCTTTAAATATTCTGAATTCCAGAGATTCTATTTTTTTAGTGGATAATCCCTCGGGAATGTTCTTCAATTTTTGAGTCAGATGCACGCCCAGCGCCAACACCTGCTTTTTGTTTTTCGTTTCCGTCGGAAGCGAATTAAATGACACGTGTCGCAGACAACTCGGCGAGAGTATATAAAATACTCGCGGGAATATTCCTTTATACAATTGCGACAGGTATTTTTCGTAGCGATTCCATTTCACCGTCAGTTCGAAAAACAATTTTTTATTTTCCTGAGCCTTTTCTCCTTTTTCTTCATTTTGCGATTCTTTAGGTTTAGACTTCCAAAGTTTTGCGGCGGTGTATTTCAGCATTATATCGGTATTTTTCTTTTTATCCTCCCGCACTTCTATGCTGTACAGGATCTTGTCCCCGAGTTTTGCAAGCTTCTTATCCGTTTCCGTCGGCAGTTCGCCTCCGTGTTCGTTATTGGAACTTCCGAGAAATTTTCCTTTTTCATCGTAAACGAATACGGAAACGATGTTTTCATCGTGAGTCACCCAGGACTTCAATTCTTTTTCGAGAAATTCTCTGTTCCCGAAATCGGAGGTCTGCACTTTGGTCATCAGTTCGTTCAGCTCTTTTACGGTATTTTCGAATTGCAGAGAAATATATTTTGATAAATGTACCCCTTCGGTGTGCGTGAAAGCGTCCACGCATTCCAGATAATTGTTTTCAAAGGCCGATCTTATGGTCCAGCCGCCTATAAACAACGGACAGAGAATGAGCGAAAGAATTATGCCCATAAACTTGAAGGTTTCTAAGATTTTTTTTATCATTGTGCACCTAACACAAAAAACAACGCTCTAATCCTAACAGTCTAAGATTACTATTTTGTAAAGATTATATATAAAAATAACGGAAATTTCATTATATCATCCGTCGTTTTTTCCTTCGACGGAGGAGCGCATCGGCGGTGGAACAAAAACCTCTCTAAATCAGTATGATTTTTTTGAATTCTTCAATTTTTAATCCGGCGCCTCCGACCAAAAGACCGTCTGCGTTTTTATATTGCGATATGCCTGCGGCATTTTCTCCGTTTACGGATCCTCCGTACAGCAGCGGAACGTCGCCGACGCGATTTCTGAGGAATTCGAGGGCAAATTCCGTTTCGTCCCGCGTCGGAGTTATTCCGGTTCCTATGCTCCAAACCGGTTCATAGGCGAATATCGCTTTCCGCAGAGGCTCCTTCAGGAAAGGGGCAAGTTGCCGCTCCAATACTTCCTCTCGATTTTTCGGGTCTTTTTCGCCGACGCATATGATCGGGATCAGATCGTTCGCTGCGGCGGCTTTGTATTTTTCGAAAATAATGTCGTCGGTTTCGTGGAAAATCGATCTTCTTTCGGAGTGTCCGAGGATTACATAGCGACATCCCGCTTCTCTTAACAGTCGCGGACTGTTTTCTCCGGTAAAGGCGCCGCTTTCTTTCCAAAAGCAGTTTTGAGCGCCGATTTGATGGCGGAAATCTCGGAATTTTCCGATTAAAATCGCCGGAGGACAAATCACGATGACATTTTTCGGGGCGACGGAGTTTATTTCTCTAACGAATCGATCCGTAAACTCGAAATCTCCGTTCATCTTCCAATTTGCCGCTATTATTTTCATATTTAAGTTGCTAGCCAAAACAAGTGCTAATAATATAGCGGCGGAGCAACGTAGGGAAGAGGCCATGCTTGAATTTATAAGAAAACATTCGAATTCAATTGTCGTAAAGATTTTTTTGACAATTTTGGCGTTGACTTTTGTGCTGTTTTTTGGAGTTTCCGACGTTATACGTCGTCTTACGGGTAAAGACTATGTCGTTAAAGCGGGCAACTGTAAAATCAGTCCGGCGATGCTGAAAAACGAAAAGATAAAAAGGATTTCGGCGACGCCGAACCGGGCGGCGGATACGGACGATAAAGAGTTGACGATGAGCGTGATGCATCAGTTGATTTGGGAAAGCATCATTAAGCAGTTCTCCAAAGATTTCGGCATCGCGGTTTCGGACGAAACGGTAAAAAGATACATCGGCGGCATGACTTTGTTTCGGGATAAAAACGGCTGTTTTGACGCCGGTATGCTGCGCGGATTTCTTCAGAAAATCAATGTTTCGGAGGCGGCATTTCTGGAGTCGTCCCGAAGGGACATAAGGGAAGCCATGATCAGGGCTTCATTTTTATATGTTTCGACGGCAGCCGGAAGCGAAGGATTTGTGCAGGCCAATCTCGAGAAGAGAATCGTCAGTCTGGTAAGGTTGACGCCGTCTTCGTTTTCGATCAGGGAAACGCCTTCGGAAGAGGTTTTGAAGGAGTTTCACGCCGCTAACCCGGATTTATTCGCAACACAGGAAATACGCTCCTTCAGGGTGCTTGAATTATCGGAATCTTCCGTCGCGCAGAATGTAACCGTCTCGGAAGAGGAAATACGGGAGGCCTATGAGGTTTCGGCGGAAAAGGAAGAGCGTTCCTTCGACGATATGAAGCGGGGACTTGCGGATAATCTCAAACAGGAGAAAGTGCAGAGCGAAATCAACGATTTGACGCGCCGAATCGAGGATGCTTTGATGGCCGGGGAGGACATAGCCGAAACGGCCAAACAATTTAACCTGAAAGTTATGACTTTCAAAAAAGTGAAGGCCGACGGAAAGGACGAAAAATCACGTCCGGCACTGAAGAATCTTTCCTACGGGGACGATGTCATCGCCATAGCTTTTTCCATAGACGAAGGGACCGACAGTTCCTTTTCCGAAGCTTTGGATAATAAGAAAAATAAGGTTTACTGGTCGGTAC
>JAISMS010000074.1 GCA_031276565.1 Holosporaceae bacterium
TTCAATTACTTGCACCGTTAATCCTGTTGCGGCCGATATTAACCCCCACCATGGCTTGTTATTCGCCAGACTGGCGCCTGTTGCAGAGATACTGATCACCGGCAAAATGATCCCGCCTATGCTCCAAAACTTCTCTCTTTTTACCCGTAATTCGAATAAAGCCTTTCGATCTTCATCGGGGAGAGTAGTCAATGCCTGATAATCCGCTTCCATGGATTTTTGCAATCGAGATGTTGTAACAATTGATTTTATATTCGAAATAAATATTATTCCCCCCCTGGGTAATTGCACATGCGCTTTCGGCAAAACTAAGAGGGGTTATGCTGTTAACACGATCTAAAGAACAACAGAGCGCGACAAAAACTAAAAAATTCCTCATAAGAACCCCTTTAATAATATACTCTGAAGTATACCATATCGCATACCATTATGTCAAGAACTGCATTTAGAATTGCCTTCCGACAAATGTTGAAAAATTAGTGCAAAAGAATCTGTTTTTGAGAGGTTAATAAAAGAATTTACGAGGTAGCCGGCATTACTAAAATCGCCGTAATTTAATAAAGGGTTAAAGATTAACTTTATTTCTATCGGACAGCTTCATCTTGCGCTTGATTATATTTAAAGTCAAACATATCTTACGTCGATCTTCCGAGCAGGAATACAAATTTTAGGGCTGACGACGGAAGTTTAATGTTAAAAAACTCGCTGTCATGAAAATACGGCTCTTCCAACGGATTAATGTCGGTTTTTAAATTTGTCCGGGACAGCCCCTTATTTTTTGATTACGGGAGACGAATTCGAAAGAAAGCGCAATCCGGGAAATTTAACAGCTCATTGTCGATATACCGAGACCCGTAAGCTCCGATCGCTTTCACCCGCAAATTCCACGCCTTCAACATGGCCTCACAGGCCGGCGGATTGTTCGCTTTCAGCTTCTCGCAGCGGCAGCGCATCAATGTGAGACCGGCGGTTTTGTTTTTTACCTTTGCCTTATGCGCAGCGTCCGAAAAAGAATTCCTGCGCGATCTGCCGACCGCAGAGCTCGGCAGGGAAACCGTCACCGCTTCCGAAAATTTCTTCTCCGCATTTTCGCCGCCCTGCAGAAACTGCAGCAGAGACAAACAGGCCGAATAATCGGATCCGCCGCTGTAATTCGGCCCCGCATGAGGTCGTAATGAGCGCCATCGAAATCAATAGTTTAAAAAGTATTAAAATTTATAATATTGATATATTATCGAAACTTATAAGAAAATGAGGTTTGTTATGAGATATTTTATTTTTCTTTTGCTTTCGATTACGGGAACAACCGGCGCAATGTATTGCGGCACGGACGTTATTTTGGCCGACTTCGAACGTGGTCAATACGAGCCGGCCGTTTTTAAAGCAATGAGGATGATCGAAGAAAACGGCGACGATATATCGAAAAATGCCTGCAAATTTTTTCTAAAAGAGTTTTATCCCATAATGTTGCAGGAGGACGAGAGTCTTGCAAAATTTCAAGGCGCATATGATCTTTTGACGGAAGGATTTCTTCCCGAAAGAGATTATCCGGATGATATCGGTTTACTGAGAAAACTGTGTAACTTAGCGCAAGGCAGATACGCCGCCACCGAAAACATACATTGGTGTACGGTGCACGAAGCAATTTCCTTCGGAATTCTCGGAGATAACAGACCGGCGGCGCTTCGTCCCGAGCCTGCGGCGGATCCGGAAGCGGAGTTGAGAGGCGAAAAATCTTCGGACGATTATGAGGACAACGAGTACTCGGATACGCCTGTCGAAGACAATCCCTTCATATACATAATAGGAAAATTTACAGAAAAGAATTACAGGGAAGCGCTACTCGAAACGGCGCAATTCGGAAAAAACAGCGATAAAAAAAAGGTAAGAAATGCCTGCAGAACATTTTTAGACAGGTTTTTTCACTCTTTACCTTATTATTCGGCTACCGAAGACCCGAATCTTGAGAGCCTTACGGAGTTGGCATATGATCTGCTGAGCGAATTTGATACGGATTCGGAATACAACGAGCGCGATTTAGCGCCCTTATTGGAGGGGGCAATGCAAAAAACCCCTGTTAAAGAGCTTTGTTGGAATCATCTTTTGTGTTCGATATTGTATGGCTACAATGAGAGGGAAGACGAGTGGAAAAAGGAGAATGAAGAGAAAAAGAAAAGGGAAATGGAAAAGAAAAACTCAGACTCAGACTACTCAGACTATTCAGATTCTTCGCACTTAACATTAGACGGCGGACACGGAAGCAGTGACGATTTCAGTTTCTAGAAGTAAAGCGCGCACGGTTTTGTATTTTCCGTCGTTTTTATGACGAGCTCCGTTCGGAATACGGACGAGATATCGTTTATAGAAAAGCGGCCCTTTAGGACGTAATTACGGGACGGCGGCAACTCAAATCCCGGATCTCGGGACGGTACCGAGCGCGTTTTTCGAATCGGAAGAAACGTCGGAGGCGGTCTCCGAAGATTGCGACGACGATTCCGAACGATTTGCCCCCGCGGAATCGGTTTTGAAGTAATAATCGATAAATTTCGCTGC
>JAISMS010000041.1 GCA_031276565.1 Holosporaceae bacterium
GGACTCGGTGCGACGGACGCGGAAATTCGGGCGGAGGACATGCGCCGCGCCGTTCGGGAGGCGGATCGGGCATATGCGGGCAAAAGCTCGGAGCCGTCAAAGATTTACGCGGACGCAATTCGGGCGACCGTTCGAGACTCTGCGCAAAAGTTATCCGCAAATAAAGGGTCGGCGCGGCAACCGGACGCGTCCCGATCCTCGTCTCCGCAGGAAACGCTTCTTTCCTCCGAAACGGCCTTCTTCCAAAAACTCGAAAAGGCGAAAAACGATCCGATCATAAAGAGAATTTATCGCGGTTCTACGGTTGCCGATCGCATGATTTTGGACAAAAGAAGCGCAGGTTATGAGGAGCGGCGTTCCGGTTACAAAGAAAAATTCGGCTATACGCCCTATGTATCGCAATCGATGCTGGTAGCCTACTGCATGGAGCATGGGATAAAAATAGAATTTTTTGACGATTCCTCTCCCAAGGAATATGCAAGTATGCTGGCACAGAGGCAGATTAATGCCGCCGGTCTGAAAGAGCCGACTGTCGAAATCGCCGAATCCTGTATCAGGCAGGCGTTGTGTTTCAAAGCCTTGCATGACGCCGACGGTTCGGGCAGTTCCGGGAAGCCGACTCCCGAAAAAGTTGCGGAACTGGATGCAAAAGCATCAATTTTAGCCGAACATATCGCAAAGGAAAACTTGCATGTATTGAACGATAAAAAACTTATGCGGGAGGCGTTGACGGTTATCGATCTGAAAGCCATCCTAAAGGACGGGCTCGCTTCGAGGGATTTAAATCGTATGGCGGAGATAAATGGCAGAGACGCAGATATGTCTCAACACCGAACAAAAATCAACAGATCCTATGATCTTGACATGGGAAGGTAACATCCTATTCTTTATCTTTTTTGGGCATGGCGAATATAAGTTTCTCCTGTGAAATATCTGAACGTGAAAATCTTATACCGGTTATTTCTTCAACGTTTTTTCAAACGAACTGAAGCAATCACTCCTTTTTTATGTGCCGAAACAGAGGATCGCAGACCCTGCTTAGCGGGCATAAAAGACGCGTTTCCCAAACTGTCCCGAGAAAGAGTCGACTCGCTTCGAGCATCACTGTCGGATATCGAAAGTTTCCTTTCCCAAAGAGGAGACAATTTTTTTGAAAAGAACATGTCTCCCCAACTTTTAACGGTATCTCTATCTTCATCAACGTATTCGTCGGTTTCAATACGATGTATTGAACACGCCACTTTTGCGCACTTTTCTATACTTTCAATTACCCTTCTCTCTTCTTCCCTTAGGAGATTGTTCTTTCGGCAACAATTTAACTTTTCATCGAGGCATTTTTTTATCTTCAATATTTTCTGAAAAGCGTCCTCGTATTCAGAACCCTTGGTACTCCTCAGGTCGCACCATTTTTGTATGGTATCATAGAACTCTCGTATTGATTTTCTGGTATCTTCCAGAATAACGGCATTTTCTCCATATAAAAACGGAAGCGGTCGCGGTAATTCGTGCATAGCGCACACTTCAGCGCAAACATGCAATATGCCGGCTGCACAATATGTGTAAAAAACTTTCATGCCTTTCTCTCCTCAATACCAGACGCAGCCTATCACAAAATTAAACATTTTTCAACTTTCTGTTTTTGAAAAATACTTTCATTTGTAATCACCGGCTATCTTTTCGACTGCCTTATAGGCTTTATTTATTTGAATAGCTGAAGGCAGATCATTTTCGGAGTAGGCACTGCCAAATCTTATGTAAAATTTCATGATATTTCTTGTCAGCATTTTACGAAAAGCATCAACTGCAAAGTATCTGAATAAATTTTCCGAAAGGTCATCTCCGTTTAAAAAACCGACCGTACCTTTAGGTATTCCCAAAATAATTCTCATTTCATCAACCCGAACGCTGCCCGATATTGAAAACAACGAATCGTTACGCCAAAAACTTCCGGGATCAATTGGCTTTTTCGGATCGGATGAAGGATAATAATAATTCAACATATCATTATGTTGCGTATTTTCTCCAGTCTCAATGTTAACGGTCAGTTCATTTCTTGCTCTCAGATAATATCTGAGATGTTGATACCAATGAAGCATCTCGTGGAATAATGCTATATAGAGAGGCCTTTTCAATTGAATAATATATTTTTTATCTGGTCTGGCCGATGCAGCTCTTAATGGAAATAAATTGCCGTTCACAGTCGGAATTTCTGTTTCTGTATTTTTCGCAAAAAGAATACCCATTTTAGTACCATCTTCAGCAAGTTCTTTATCAAAGAAAAACCCGTCTGATATTATATTGTTGTTCAAGTATTTTTTTCGACAATAGGCGACCGTGACGGTTCTGTATTGATTTCTTTCCTTAGCATGTAATTCTGATGATTCCGCTATTCCGACTTTCTTCTTGTCGGCGCGCCTGATTTCAATAAGTAACCTATATAAAAGGACCCGTCCCACAGAGGCGGATGCTATTTGACGAAAAAGTTGCCAAAATAATTTGCGCCCCTCATTGGTGGCGGTTGCGACACAGATGCCATCGTAAAGTTTATAGTTTTTCGTATTTAGGGTAATAATTTCTATTGTTTTATTATTTTTATCGAATCCCGCTTTAATTCTGTCGACAACTGAATCCGGATGATTATCATCGGTCTTGTCCCATCCGAACATCCTCATATACCACAATGTTATTTCAGAATCCGGCTTATCGGCCTCTATTTTCGCACATGAGTATTCCACCGCTTCCGGAGTCGTCGGTTGAATACCGTTCGACGGGAAGAAGATGTCGTGCTTTTTTCCTCGATTCTCTATGATTATGTGCTCGCAGTAAATATCGGCAATGTTATTTACGATTTTTTTTTGCACATAAGGGAATTTTTTTCTTTTGAAAAAATATCGTCTGTCGCCCCGGTGCGGTCTCGGGAAGATCCAAATAATTACCCGAATAGTTATTTGATACTTTATTTTTCAATATTTTTTGGAAAGTTTCAATTTTGTTGCGCATTTTGCTGCTAAGGTTGGGCTCATATCCTTTTATTTCGAACAACAAGTCCGTGATTTTTGCTTTGGCCATGGCAAGAGCAACCGG
>JAISMS010000043.1 GCA_031276565.1 Holosporaceae bacterium
GCATGCGTGCAGAACAAACAAAAGTGCGCCGAAACGAAATTAAAAAATGGGGACAGAATGGGGGCAGATTTCAAGTTTTGCTTTTTCGCATGGATTGCCGAACCGCTAATTTTCCTTGAAATTTCACTGGCGCGCCCGAGAGGATTCGAACCCCTAACCTTCAGATCCGTAGTCTGACGCTCTATCCGATTGGGCTACGGGCGCTCCTGGTGGGTGATGACAGGTTTGAACTGCCGACCCTCTCGGTGTAAACGAGATGCTCTGCCACTGAGCTAATCACCCTCAACGTTGCGAAGATACATGAATTTAAACAACTATGCAATCGCATGCCGGCGGTGAAAACGAAATTGTAAGCGGATATTTTCGGGGCTTCGATCCGGCGTGATTATTTATACTATTCGCGGATTGTCATGCAATTATTTGCAATAAAAGCGTCGTTTATGCATTGACTTCGATATAAAAATATATTACTGATTCACTGTCACGGTAATTTAAGTTTTCGTTGTAAATTGTAGGTTTTGTAGTCAAGAGCCGTTCGGGTTATTTGCGACAGAGGAGGCCTGCAAAAATGAAAAAATCATAATATTAACCGCGTTTAATCGCATATCATTTTAAAAATTCCGCACAGTGTTACCGCATATCGGCGTCTCGCCTCGCATTTTGAGGCGATGCTTGCTATTTGCCTGTTCACAGAGGCCTGTGAGAAACAGTTGATTGATGCAAAAAATAATGAAAAAATAAAAAATGAATAAATTATGAATAAATTTTTAATGAAAAACAGCTTAATACTTTATATATTCTTGACGATCGCTAATATTGAAGGCATGAACAGCTTTCCGCTGCCGGATTTTGGTAACGCGGAGCGAAGGAATCCTCAACGCGTCTGCTGTTTCTTCGAAAGGGATACCGGCCCGTATTTCTACGGAGATCCGGCCGAATTCTTCGGATCGGATTACGAAGATCCCCGGAGCGGGCCGGACCGGGGCGACAACGGAGCTTATCTTTGTGAAGGTTCGATTAATCAGGAAGAGGCGGAGACTATTAAGGAAGCGTTGCGGGAAGATCCTTCGCTTATTTTAAGAGCGGAAGACCGTTTCGGAAGAACTCCGGAAGAAATACTTCGCATACGGGCTCAAAATTCCGAGAGACGGGAACAGTTAAAAGTCATTTCTCCGGACGTTGCGAATGAAGTAATTCAAAATATCCTCCGGGTAAGGACTCCCATGCTTAATGAGCAATTGCGATATCTTTCGGAAAACGATATGCATACGATCGGTCTGATATATCTGAAAACAAGCCAAAAGACTGATCAGAAAGTTTATGTCGGAAAAACAAAGGCGAAGCTTTTCTGTTCGACAAGGGATATAAGTGAAGAATTGCTGATACGATTCGTTGAGGAAGCTTTGGAAAAAAGAGAGAGCAAACATCATGTCAAAAATTTCAATCCCCCGATTTTGCTCAGCTATGCATTTTCTCCGGAGGGATGCGCGGGGGGAGAGCACTTTTGGATCAGATTTTTCCAGTCTTTTTATTTCAACCTTCGAAATCGAATAGACGCCGTCGGTCCGGGCAGAAAACCCGGGACGGTAGCTCAATATTTTAGCGAGCAGTCGCTCTGGCCGGAAGATTTTGAGAGGATCCTGGGCATGTTGCAATCTTGTTCTCCGATTATTCATGTAAACGTAAGAAGAATTTTGGGCAACAACAGTCCGCCCCAAACGGCTTCTCCGACGCGAATGACCTTTAGACAAAGAATACCTTTGGACGGAAGCCGGACAGTATTGTTCAGTCCGATAAGAGATTTCGGTATCTGAAACAACCGGTGGGAGGATTTCTTCGGGATCCGATACGGCGCCGGCGGATTCCCGATTCGTTAAAGGGAAAGGATCACACAGCCGCTGTCGGGAAGTTTCGCCGCAGGCAATGCGCAGGGAAAGGCTCAGCCCGTGACTTTCCCGATCAGCTCTCTTCTTCCCCTCAAAAAAGCCTCTCCGGACATTTGATTTTTTCCGGCCGGTCGGACGGTGCGCAGCTTTAACGCGCCGATTCCGCAGGCCACGATCATACCCTCGGATATTAACCCCGGCGTTGTCTGCCGCAAGCCTTCGGCCTTTTCCGCGTCCAAGATCTGCAGGCAAAGGCCGCAGACTTTGCTGCGGGCGGCCGGAACCGGCGAAAAGGCCTTGATTTGTCTCAGAATGTTTTCCGCCGAATTGTTCCAGTCTATTTGACAGGATTCGTCCGTGATTTTTTTTGCGTAGGAGACTCCCTCCTCCGGCTGTTTGCGGGATTTCGATAAACTGTTGTCGAAATCATTCAGCACTTCCGAAATCATGCGGGCCCCGAGATCTCCCAGCCGTTCGGAAAGTTCGCCGCCCGTCGTTTCCGGAGAAATTTCGATCGATTCCGCTAATATGATATCGCCGGAATCAATACCGGCATCCATTTTCATGATCGTAATGCCGGTCTCCTTGTCTCCGGCCAGAATGGCAGATTGGACGGGAGCTGCTCCGCGCCATCTCGGCAGCAGCGAAGCATGAATATTTATGAATCCGTAGGGCGGTATGTTCAATATTTTCTGCGGAATTATCAAACCGTAGGATGAAACGACGGCCAGATCCGGCCGCAATGATTCGAAAAGTTTTGTTTCTTCTTCAGATTTAAAACTCTTCGGACAAAAAACCGGGATTTTTTCTTTTTCCGCGAATTCATGAACCGGGGATTTATGAATCCTGTAATTCCTCCCGGAAGGTTTCGGCTCCCGGGTATAAACGGCGGCGATTTTAAATCCGTCATTCCGAAGTGCGATTAATGCCTTCAGAGAAAAGTCGGAAGTTCCCATAAATACCAGAGTTTTATTTCTCATATTCCGTCTTCCGGATCATTTTCAATCTGCAGTTTTTTGAATTTCCGTATGGCTCGGGATTTCTTAAGACGACTCAAGCGGTCGATGTATAATATTCCGTCCAGATGGTCAATCTCATGTTGCAGGCAGCAGGAAAGAAATCCGAAGGCTTGAATTTCCTGTTTTATAAAATTCTCGTCCAGGTACTCCACCGTAATCGATTCATGTCTGAAAATCTTTTCCCGCAAAAACGGAAGGGACAAACATCCCTCCTTTGACTCGATCGTTTCTTCGGACTTCCAAGTGATTACCGGATTAATCATTTTATAAAGTCGCCGCGGCTCTTCCCTGACGTCCGCCACGATGATTCTTTTCAAAATACCGATCTGGGGCGCCGCAAGTCCGGCTCCGTCGTATTGGTATAATTTTTCGCACATTTCCTCGAGGATTTTCGGAATATCGGAATCGTCGGGCTCTGCCTTCGCGCACTTTTCGGATAAAATCGGATCAGGATAAATTCTCAGTTCCATTGCGTTCATCCATTCTTATTCTGAAGTGTAATTCTTTGGATTCATTCGGTTTTAACTGCAGTTTTCGGGAAGACGAGTCGGATTGATCCGAAAACTCAAAATCTTTTTTTATAATTTTGCAGGTCGAATTCGTATCGGTTATCAAAGTCACCTCGGATTCTACGCATCTGTTGTTCTTTATGTT
>JAISMS010000011.1 GCA_031276565.1 Holosporaceae bacterium
CCCTTCGATGGACGATAACGTTCGAGAACAAATATTCGTCGGAAAGGTTAATACGACGGGAGGATGTCTTATTCGGATAAAAAAAGACGTTGTCTCGATATCCCGGGAAAACAGAAATAAAAAAAATATCGGGAGATCTTTACAAGAAGCCGTCTTCGGTGCCGCGGGATTGCCCGAAACGCATAAAGGTCGTAAAATTGCCGCTTCGAATACCTTCGATGCGAATTTTCACGTATCGGATCTGTTCGATGTATTTTTATAGTTTGCGAGGGAAAAACGGTGAATAAGAATTATAAAAATCTTTCCGTGTGGATTTTGGTAATTTGCTCGGCTTTTTTGTTATTTCAGGTTTTTAACGCAGAAAAAGAGACCGTCAGAAATATCGACTATTCGGATTTTCTTGCGGACGCGGACAGCGGGAAAATAGCCGCCGTAGTGGTTCGCGGATCGATCCTTGAAGGAATCACCCAGGACGGTAAAATGTTCGTGACTCGGGATCCGAACGATCCGGACCTGATAAAAAAGTTAATCGCAAAAAATATAAAAATTGCGGCCGGTCAGCCTAATGAAGAACATTCCGTGTTGCTCCATTGGCTTATTAACTGGCTGCCGCTTCTCTTTTTGGGAGGGTTTTGGTTTTTTGCGCTGCGGCAGATGCAATCCGGAGGAAATCGAGCCATGGGATTCGGAAAATCCAGAGCTAAGCTGCTGAACGAAAAAACCGGAAAAATTACTTTTAAGGATGTTGCCGGAATAGACGAAGCCAAGTCGGAACTGGAAGAAATAGTGGATTTTTTAAAAGATGCGGATAAATTTCGCCGACTCGGAGGAAAAATTCCCAAAGGGGTTTTGCTGGTGGGACCTCCGGGAACCGGAAAAACTTTGCTGGCCAGAGCCATCGCCGGAGAAGCCAATGTACCGTTTTTCAGTATTTCCGGATCCGAATTCGTGGAAATGTTTGTCGGAGTCGGCGCCAGCCGAGTGCGGGACATGTTCGAACAGGGAAAGAAAAGCGCTCCCTGCATCATTTTCATAGACGAAATCGACGCCGTCGGTCGGCACAGAGGAATCGGACTCGGAGGCGGCAACGACGAACGCGAGCAAACCCTTAATCAGCTGTTGGTGGAAATGGACGGTTTTGAAGAAAACAACGGCGTGATAATAATATCAGCCACCAACAGACCGGATGTTTTGGATCCCGCCTTACTGAGACCCGGCAGATTTGATCGGCAAGTGGTCGTGCCTCTTCCGGATCTCAACGGCAGAGAAAAAATTCTTCGGGTGCATCTGAAAAAAATTCCGCTTTCCTCCGACGTTGATCCTCTGGTATTGGCGCGCGGAACTCCGGGATTTTCCGGCGCCGATCTCGCCAATCTGGTCAACGAAGCGGCTCTGTTGACGGCAAGACGGGGAAAGCGGGTGGTCGGCATGGACGAATTGGAGGACGCCAAAGACAAAGTAATGATGGGGGCGGAGCGGCGGTCCATGGCCATGACGGAAGCCGAAAAGAAACTGACCGCCTATCACGAAGCCGGACATGCCCTGATAGCCATAAATATTCCCGAATCGGATCCGATTCATAAGGCCACCATAATTCCCAGAGGCAGAGCCCTGGGAATGGTTATGCGACTGCCGGAGAACGATCGAATCTCCGAATCCCGCGTAAAATTGGAAGCAGATCTGGCGGTCGCGTCCGGCGGCAGAATCGCAGAAGAGATGATTTTCGGCCGCGAAAAAATCACCTCCGGAGCATCTGCGGACATAGAACGGGTAACCGAAACGGCGAGACTTATGATATTGAAATGGGGAATGAGCGAAAAACTCGGGTTTTTATCCTATGCCGAAGACGACAGGGGAATGTTTTATAACGCTCCCGTGAAAAACAAAAATCTGTCTGCCGCAACTGCGGAAATCATAGATGAGGAGATCCGCGCCGTAACGGACAGAGCATATAACAGAGCGAAAAAAATCCTCGAAGACAATCGGGAAGCTTTGGAACTTTTGGCGCAGGGGCTGTTGGAGCATGAAACCTTAAGCGGCGAAGAGATAAAAAAGATCGTCGAAGGACAAAAACTTGATAAGCAAAAAAAGATCCCCGTCGTAAAGACGTCGGGAAAATCGAAAATGCCGACTTTCAGACACGAAAGCAAATCTTCGAAACCGACGGAGAAATCTTCCGAAAAAGAAACCGTATGAACATTGTGGAACTGTCGGTTGCCGTCAACATAAAGAAAAATCGGCTTGATAAGTTTTTGGCCCGCGAAACGGAGAAATTATCCCGCAGCAAAATTCAGGCGCTGATATCGTCCGGACGCGTCAGCGTAAACTCCGTTCCGATGACGGACGCGGGATATAATCTGAAATACGGAGACAGGATTTCCTTTTGTGAAGAAACGAACGTAAGCGAAGAGCCGCTTCCGGAACCCGACCCCGACGTTAAATTTTCGATTCTTTACGAAGACGAGGATCTGCTTGTCATCGATAAACCGGCCGGAATCGTCGTTCATCCGGGAGCGGGGAATTTCTCTCATACGTTGGTCAACGGACTCATAAGTCATTGCGGAAATTCGCTCTCGAAGGAAAACGGAAAATACAGACCCGGCGTCGTGCATCGAACGGATAAAAATACCGGCGGCATATTGGCGATCGCCAAAAATGATTTTTCCCATCGAAAGCTTGCCGAGCAGTTTGCGATTCATTCCGTAACAAGGAAATATATTTGCTTTTGTTACGGCGTTCCCGTTCCGGCTTGCGGAAAAATCGAGACGCTTATCGCCAGAGACAAACGCAACAGATTGCGAATGGCCGTTTTCGAAAACAGCGGAAAAATTGCGACAACCCTCTACAGAACTCTGAAAACATTTTCCGGGTTTGCCGCCAAGGCGGAATGCGAACTGAAAACCGGTCGCACCCATCAAATAAGGGTTCATATGTCTTTCCGCGGGTGTTCTTTGATAGGCGATTCTCTTTATAAAGCGAAAAATTATTTTGTTCCGAAGCCGATTTGCGAATTTATAAACAAATTTCCGAGACAGGCGCTTCATGCAGGTTTGCTGGAGTTTGTGCATCCGAGATCGAAAAAGATTATGCACTTTGAAAGCGATTTGCCGGCTGATTTGCGGGAATTGGAACGGATTCTGGACGATTTCGCCTCGTAAAAAGAGAAAAAATCATTTTTCTTTTCATTTGCGGAGACGCCGCTCCGAAAAGGATAAAATAATCTGGTAAGAATTTAAAACATGGGTTAGAATCCGTCGATGCGGTTTTTGAGCAGGAGGCGGTCAGGTGTCCGATGAAATTAGCGCTATTATCGAAGAAATAAACGAAGAGGTGAAAAACGATCGCCTGATGGCGTTCGTTAAAAAGTATAAAAAACCGATTTTAGCCTTGATGGGCGTTCTCGTGGTCGGCATAGCGGCTTATTCCTCGTGGTATTCTCGAAAAAATCAACAAATGGCGGAAATTACCAATGCCCTTTTGGACGTTCTGCAATCTCCGTCTTCGAAAAATCATACGGTGATGGAATCCATGGCGGAAGAGGCTCCGACGGAGTTGAAACCGTTTCTTACGATTTTAAAATCCGGAAGAAAATTAGCTTCTTTTCAAAATATGTCCGAAGCCCTGGAAACGCTGTTGATTCTGGCGGAAAAGCGCGGCGTCGATATTATTTGGAAAGATCTCGCCGTAATCCTTTATGTTTCGTATAATCCGAAACCTGCGGACGAATTGATAAAAATGCTGGAGCCGTTGACCCGTAAAGAGAGGCCGTTTCGTTTTACGGCGACGGAATTTATTGCTCTGAACCTGGCAAAGGCCGGAGACGATACAAGAGCCGAAGAATACATGAAGCGAATCATCGACGACGAAAGAGCTCCGAAAACCATGAAAAGAAGAATCCTTCTTATGCTGAATCACATGAAAAATCATCGGGAGAAAAAATAATGGCTTTTTTCGGTAAATCCGTTACGACAGGCCTTCTCTGTCTGACGATTCTTGCGGGATGTTCGTCGAAAAAAGCAACGGCGGAGGGAGACCGGGAAGAGCTTATGCTTTCAGAATCCTCAGGCGCTGCGGTTGAAGACGATAAAGGGGAAATTATTCTTGATTCCTCGGAGGAGAATAACGTTGAATTTCTCCAGCCGCATTTTAATGTTTCCCATTGTCACGCTCCCTTTAAATTTTCCTCCGATTTTCCGAAGGAGCTGTGGAGCGCCCCTCTGGATTTCGAGTCTTCGAAATATGCAAAAATGATCGCCGCTCCGATAGTCGCGGACGGCAAGGCATTCTGCATCGACGCCGGCGGAATCGTTTACGCATTCAATAAAAATACCGGAGAAAGACTTTGGAGAACGAGCACCACGGTTGCCGACAAAGACGGGCAGATCGGCGGCGCTCTTGCCTTCGACAAAGGTCGGCTTCTGGTCACGTCAAGCTTCTCGGAGGGATTATGCCTGAACGCGGAGAACGGAAAAATTCTCTGGAGAATTAAACTGCCGGCCGCCTGCAAGGGGGACGGTATTGCGATTCATGACGGAAAGGCTTTCATTGCTTGTTCCGACAGCAGTTTACATGCGGTCGACATCGGCAGCGGAAAAATTCTGTGGTCCCATTCGGGAATGACGGCGGACACGACATTTATCGGAAGCGCGTCTCCGGCGGCGGGAGACGGCATGGTCTTCGTCGCCTATCCGTCCGGCGAAGTTTACGCTCTGTTGGAAGAAACCGGGGCCGTCATATGGGATTCGATGATGTCTAAGTTTTCGTTGACGGACGCTTCCCGCGCTTTTTCTCATCCTCGGGCCTGTCCCGTTCTGAAAGACGGCTTTGTGTATTTCACGACCCCGAACGAACAAACCGTCGCCTTCAACGCAAAAACCGGAAAGCAGATCTGGAAGAGCGATTTCGGCGGACTTCAAACCCCGGTTTTAAGCGGAAACAGTATTTTCGTGCTCAGTTCGGGGGGGATGCTCGCCTGCCTGAACAAAGATACCGGGAAAAAACGCTGGGTGCGTTCGATAGCCCGAAATCAAAATGAGACTTCCGACTGGTACGGCATGATACCGATAAAAAATCGTTTTCTGTTGCTTGATCCTAAGGGCTACATACTCGCCGTCTCCATGCTTGACGGGGCTCTTGAAGACGTCGCGGCAACGGACGATCGTGATGCCGGAACTTCCGTAAATCCGATCATTGCCGACGAGATTATGTACGTTCTGCTGAACTGCGGAAAACTTACGGCTTATAAATGAAGATCGCCATAATAGGAAGGCCGAATGTCGGTAAATCTTCCTTATTCAACAGGCTGGCGGGAAAAAAATCCGCCATTGTCGGAAACATGCCGGGAATTACCCGCGATCGCAAACATGTCGGTGGCGACCTCTGCGGTCTCCGGTTTGATGTTTCCGATACCCCGGGCATAGATCCTTTTTCCGACGATCCTTTGGCCGTTTCCATGAATTCGCAATCTTTGGCGGCAATTCGCGAGTCCGATATAATTTTTTTCGTCGTAGATCCGGAAGAAGGAGCCGTCGAATACGATAAAGCGGTTGCAGACTGGATAAGAAAAGCCTTTAAAACTTTCGGAAATCGCCCCGTCATTCTGATAAAAAATAAGTCGGAAGGAAAATTGCGGCTGCAAAATCCGGAAATTCTCGGATTCGGAGAAGGGATCGCCGTATCTGCCGAACATAACCTGGGAATGGATGAAATTTATTCCCGATTGTCCGTCTATGAATTTCCCGAAGAAAAAATCTCCGACGAAGACTCGGCCGACGTCATAAAGATAGCCGTGGTCGGACGTCCGAATGCCGGAAAATCGACTTTAATCAACTCCATTCTCGGAGAAGAGAGATTGCTGACGGGAGAACAGGGCGGCACTACGCGGGATTCGATTTCTTCGGATCTGACGATCGGAGGGCGTCGTTTTTCTCTGGTTGATACCGCCGGTCAGAGAAAAAGAGCAAAAATCGAGGAAAAAATCGAAGCCGCAGCCGTCATTGACGCCCAAAAACATATTCGAAGGGCAAATGTCGTCGCGGTTCTGACTGACATACGGAATCCACTGGAAAGTCAGGATATAACCGTCGCATCCCAAGCACTTGACGAGGGAAAAATCGTTATGTTTCTCCTAAGTAAAAGCGATGTTGCGGATAATCCGGATGAAGTTCTGAAATCGATAAAAATCAGAGTTAAAAATGAATTCGCCCGACTTCCGGGAGTGGCCTGTCTGACGGTTTCGGCAAAGGAAAAAAAAGGATTGAGAAAGATTTTCAACACGGCGCTGAAATTATACGAAGGGTGGTGCAGAAGAATTTCCACCGGCGCTTTAAATAAATGGCTGCAGCGGGCCGTTTCCCAAAATCCGCCGCCGTTGGCGAAAGGAATGCCCGTGAAATTAAAATATGTCTCCCAAGTCGCTTGCCGTCCGCCGACTTTCGCACTTTTTGCGACTCGGGCAGAACACTTGCCGGAGAGCTATAAAAGGTATCTCTCCAATCATTTGAGAAAATCGTTCGGTTTTGAAGGGGTGCCGCTCCGGATTCTCTTCAGGCAGCCTGAAAATCCATACGATAAATAGCATAAAGGAGAAAAACATGTTTGAATTACGGTATTTTTTTACTGCGGAAAATTTATCCGGAACCGTGGCGGCAATTGCTTCTCTCATAGGACTGTTTCCGCAGGTTTATAAATCCTATAAAACAAAATCCACCGTCGACGTTTCAATGGGCATGTTGATAAATTATCTGGTCTGTTCCGTGGCTTGGGTTATTTACGGCGCATGTACGGATTCGAAGTTCGTACTCTTCAGCAACATAGTCGGAACGATAATTTCGTTGATTTCCGTAGTGCAGAAAAGAATATATGATAGAAATTCACGAAGATCTGTCGCCCTATAAATCTCTGCTGTGTCTGGACGGCGATCTGCAATATAATCTGATAAAAGAAATTAATCTGCCCGTAATAGCGGCGGACGGCGCCGCCAACGGTTTGATCAAAAACGGCATAGAACCCTATGTCATAATAGGGGATCTGGACAGCGTCGACAAAGCGCTGCTTCCGAAAAGATTCCATGTGAAAATCGACGAACAGAACACCTCCGATTTTGAAAAGGCCGTTAATTTCATAGAAAGCGAATTTTTGGCGCCGGCCATAGTGGTCGGCATAAACGAAGGCTGCATCGATCGCGTGCTCGGCAACATAGGGATCTTCTCCCGCACAAAATTTATCGGCATTTCGAAAGACATATTTTTTATGACGGTGGAGGAGAGCAAAACCCTAAACGTGCCGATAAATACTAAGATCTCAATATTCGGAATGCCTCGCTGCGTCATAAAGTCCTTCGGTCTCAAATGGGAACTCGATAACGACGAGCTGCTGCTCTCCGGACCGAGTTCCTGCTGCAACAGGGCCGCGTCCTCCCGGGTTAAACTGAAAATTTCCGAGGGAAAAGCCCTCGTTTTCGTATACAACAAAATAATACGGGACGCCGGCAGCATTCCATAATAATTTCTTAAACTTTTTTTAACAAATAATTTGCTTTTATTGCCGTAATCCTATTAACGGAGGCGGAGATGAAAAAAATATCATTATGTACTTCGGCGTTTTCAATTTTATTTTTTTGCGCGGAAGCAACAATGAGCGGAGTAGCCGGAGTAGTTACCGGCATATCCGCGGCGTCGGCGGTAAACAACGTTATGGGCGACAACGACAATAAAAAAGATTCTTCCTTTTTTCCGTCCTTCAAAGACTGGTTTTCTCCCAAAGGCGGGCTGGCTTTGGAAGAAGTGAAGGTGCACATCAATGAAGATATGAATAATCACGGAGCAGTAAAAGCGCATCTGGTGATAGTTTATGATCCGGAATTATTAGGAATTTTGAGAAAAAAAAGAGCCGATCAATATTTTGACTGCCTTGATCAATTAAAAAAAGATTATCCGAACACCATGAAAATTTTCGAATGGGAGTTAATCGCCAAAGAACGGGTGATTCCCTGGAAGAAAATAAAATATACGGCGAATCATAACGTTCCGCTGGGCGGTTATATTTTCGCCAAATACTCTCAAAATTTCGAAAAGCCCAAAGATTACCGTGCAAAAATTCCCCCAACCCATAAAAAGATTAAAATAACCTTCAAAAGAGACGATTTTCACTTGGCAAGGGAAGATTATGATGATGATACGATAGCGGATCAGCAGCAGGAGAGTCCTTCTTCTTTTTCGTCGTCGCAGCAACAAGAAAAAGAAAAAGACAGACCGCATGAAGGAACCCTACTCGATTTTACTTTGTTTTGATTTTTCGGAATCGGCGGTTGCGGGGGGAGGATTTGAACCTCCGAC
>JAISMS010000025.1 GCA_031276565.1 Holosporaceae bacterium
GCCGAATCCAGCATGCGGTTCGAAAATCCCCATTCGTTGTCATACCAAGCGACCGCATGCCCCATGTTTTCGCCGAAAACCCGCGTCAGCGACAGGTCAACAACGGCGCTGCAGGGAGAATGATTGAAATCCGAAGAAACCAGCGGCTCGTCCGTACAGTCGAAAATATCCCGGGGAACAACGTTCGCATATGCGAGAATTGCCCGCCGCACATCCTCTTTCGTAATCTTCTTCGAAGCCGTAAAAGTAAAATTCACCAGAGAGACATTTTGCGTCGGCACTCTTAAGGACAGCGCGGATAATTTCCCTTCGAGTTCCGGAAAAATTTTGCCGACGGTTTCCGTCAATCCGGTAGACGTCGGAATAATATTGGAAGCGGCTGCCCGAGCACGCCGCAAATCTTTGTGATTCGTATCAACCGTACGCTGATCCCCCGTACAGGCATGAACGGTCGTGATAAATCCGTTTATCACTCCGATCTCCCCATGAATCGCGTTCAGGAGGTGAGCGGCGCAATTGGTCGTGCAGGAGCCGTTTGAAACTATAAGATCTTTTTCCGAATCCCGGCCGGAAATGCGGCGGTTGATGCCGAAAATAATCGTGCGATCGGCGTCTTTCATGGGACCGGAGACCAGTACTTTGGCGGCTCCGGCTCGCAGATGCGATTCGCAAAGCTCTCTTCTCCCGAACATTCCGGTACATTCCGCCACCAGATCGACGCCCAATCGACCCCAGGGCAGTTTTTCCGGATTCGGTTCGGATAAGCAGATTATTTTCTTGCCGTTCAACAAAAATTCGCTTTCCGAGATTTTTTGAATCTCGGCATTAATTCGCCCGTGAACGGAATCATATTTTAAAAGATGCAGAGCCGTATCGATATTTTGCAGATCGTTTACGGCAACGATATCAAATCCGTATTTTCCCGCCGCTGACTCAGAAAAAGCTCTCAGAGTGAGCCGGCCTATCCTGCCGAAACCGTTAACGGCTATTTTCATGGCGCATTACCTCTCCGTCCTATATTTTCTTCAGAATCTCATTATATATGTTACGTGACGTTAATCCGAAAAACTTGTAATTTTCTAAGCACGAACAAGATTTTCCGAACCCGTTTACCCCGAAAAAAAGACCGCCGGAACCGAGGTATTTTTCCCATCCGAATCCGTTGGAAGCCTCAATCCCGACTCTCATGAAGTTGCCGAGAATTTTCTTTTTAAATTCCTCGGACTGTTCGTCGAACAGTTTCCAACAGGGGATGCTGACCATATTGGCGGAAATACCCCTGTCGTTCAGCATTTTTTTTACTTCCAGCGCTACGGATACTTCGGATCCGGAAGCGATGAGAGTAACCTTTTTCGCATTGAGGGAAGTATCCTCATACAGAAGATAGGCGCCGGTTTCGCAGAGATCGGTTTTACCGCAAAACCTCACGTTCAATACCTCCTGTCGTGTCAGGATCATTACGGACGGGCCTTCGCTTCTGAAGGCGCATTCCCAGCATTCCAAAGTTTCCATGGCGTCAGCCGGCCGAAAAACGTTCAGATTGGGAATAGCCCGGAGCGAAGCCAAATGCTCCACCGGCTGATGGGTGGGACCGTCCTCTCCGACGCCTACGGAATCATGGCTGAAAACAAAAATCGAAGGAATGTTCATCAGAGCGCTCATGCGGATGGCCGGTCTCATGTAATCGCAGAAGGCCAAAAAAGTCCCGCCGAAACATTTTATTTTCTTACCGGCCGCAATGCCGTTTATTACGGCCCCCATTGCGTGTTCCCGAACGCCGTAGTGTATGTAGTTGCCGGAAAAATTTTTCTTCGATATCGGAGCGGCGGTTTTCGGAAGGCAACCGGTCGATCCGCCCAAATCCGCGGATCCGGATATGATCATGTCGGAAATTTCCGTAATTTTGGAAATTATGTTTTGGGAGCTGCTTCTGGTTGCCTCAAACGGTCGGGAAATAAAATAATTTTTCTTGATGCTTCGAAAAACTTTTTTCATTTCCTGGGTAAATTCGAATTCCGGAGAACCGTATCGGTCGCTTTGCTCCCTGTACCATCTTTTGCAGGTTTCATGATGGCGCCGTCCTATGATCTTCCACGTTTTCGCTATGTATTCGGGAATTTCGAAAGGAGGGTAAGACCAATTCAGTTTTTTCCCGGTTTCCTCCGATTCCGACTTCGTAAGAGGGCCCGCGTGCGCCGACGGTTTACCTTCCCTCGGACATCCGTAGCCGATTTTCGTTTTACAGGCGATAAGCGACGGACGCGGATCCGTTCTTGCGGCCTCAATCGCTTCGGAAATTGATTTTTCGCAGTGGCCGTCGGCGGATAACGTTTGCCATCCGTAGGAGCGGTAACGCATCAAAACGTCCTCCTTCGAAGAAACGTCGACGGTTCCGTCGATGGTGATTCCGTTATCGTCAAACAGAACCACGAGACGACCCAGCGAAAGATGCCCGGCTATCGCTCCGGCTTCATGGGAAATTCCCTCCATAAGATCCCCGTCTCCGACGCAGACATAGGTGTAACGGTTTATGCAGTCGTCGCCCAGTCTGGCATTAAGAAGTCTTTCTTCGACGGCCATGCCGACGGCGTTGGCAAATCCCTGCCCCAACAGTCCCGTCGTCGCTTCAATGCCGCAGGAAACGTCGTATTCCGGATGCCCGGTCGCTTTTGATCCGAATTTTCTGAATTTTTTCAGTTCCTCAATAGACATCTTTTCGTAACCGGTCAGACAGAGTATCGCGTAGAGAGCCGCGGAACCGTGTCCTCCCGAAAGGACAAATCTGTCCCTGTTCGGCCATTGCGGATTTTGAGGATCAAATACCAAAAAATTTTTAAACAGAGCTGTCAGGCAATCCGACATACCCAAAGGCATTCCCAAATGACCGCTGTTTGCATTTCCGACGGCTGAAATTGCAAGAAATCTGACGGCATTGGCAAGACCTTCGAACATACTATCCACTCCCCCATCGCAATCGGCCTCATTATACATTATTAACGAATTCACTCCATACGAATTCACCGCAAAAAGCTTCAAAACCCGAAAAAAATACGCCGAGCATTTTATATACATTTAGAAATGCATACCGAATCTTAACTTTATTGTCCGTATAATCCCGCGATTGCTTGATAACGGAGTGAAAAATGTTGGACGTCGCAAGTATTTTTTTATCGGTTGCTCTGTTAATGTTTCTGGCTTATCGGGGAATTTCGGTTCTTGTGCTGGCGCCGATGTTGGCGCTGTTTGCGGTATTTATGAGCGGCGGCGAAGCGTTTTTGGCTCATTATACTCAAATTTTCATGGTAAAGCTGGGAGATTTTGCTACCATATATTTCCCTCTGTTTCTGCTGAGCGCAATTTTCGGAAAGATTATGGAAAATTCCGGCTACGCCGCCTCCATCGCCGATCGTATATCCGAAAAGATAGGCGCGGAAAAAGCGGTGCTGGCAATAGTTCTCTCCTGCAGCGTCCTGACCTACGGAGGAGTATCGCTGTTCGTGGTGGTTTTTGCCGTCTATCCGATTGCCGTCGAGCTGTTCAGAAAATCCGATACTCCGAAAAAACTGATGCCGGCGGCCATAGCGATCGGATCTTTTACGTATACCATGACCGCCGTCCCGGGATCTCCCGCCATTCCGAATGTTATACCTTGCCAATACTTCGGCACCAATCCTTTTGCCGCTCCCGGACTGGGAACGGTTACCGCCGTCATTTCGTTTATATTCAGCATGATGTGGATGAATCGTCGGGTAAAGGCTTTAAAACAGGCCGGCGAAGGATACGGCGACCATTGTGATAATCTTATGCCCGCTTCCCGCGAAAAATTACCGGATTTTCGGGTGGCGATCATTCCGATTGTCATCGTTATTTTAATGAACTACCTGTGCGTAAACTATATCTTCCCCAACATAGACACCTCCTATCTGCAGAACGAAAAGTACGGAACCACCGACATTCGCACCGTTGCCGGCAACTGGGGCATAATAGTGGCCGTATTTTTCGCCTCGATTTTCATCTTGGCCGCCGCCTGGAAAAAGACGGACATAATACGCTGCATCAACAGCGGAGCCTCGGAATCTTTGGCGCCGATTTTTAATACGGCCTCGGTGGTCGGCTACGGAGCCGTCATAAACAGTTTGGCGGGATTTGCCGTAGTCAGAGACTGGATTTTGACCGTTTCTCACGGAAACCCTTTAGTTTCCGGATCCGTTGCGACGAGCATACTTTCGGCCATAACCGGTTCGGCTTCCGGCGGCATGAGTATCGCATTGGAAAGCCTGGGAGCAAAATATCTGGAAATGGCCAACGCGGCGGGAATAAATCCCGAAGCCCTGCACCGCATAGTAGCCGTGGCGTCCGGCAGTTTGGACATCCTGCCGCACAACGGGGCAATCATAACCCTTTTGGCCATCTGCGGATTGAGCCACAAGGAATCCTATAGCGATATTTTCACAGGCGCGTTGATCGGTCCGACGGTGGCGGCCGTTATTGCGGTCGGCCTTGCCGTAATTTTCGGATCGTTTTAACAAGATGCTTCGGATTCTCTCTTCCGTTGATTTCGGATTTCGAATACAATATAAATATCCGGGCTGTTTTAGGGAAAGGATTCTGATATGGCGAGAGTATGTTCGCTTTCGGGCAAAAAAGTCATGTACGGCAATAATGTGAGTCATGCGAATAACAAGAGCAGACGCCGTTTCATGCCGAATCTGCAAATGGTCTCTTTCTTGAGCGATGCGCTCGGGTTTAAGATAAAAGCGAGGTTATGCGCCCGCACCGTAAGTTCCGTGGAGAAAAGCGGCGGCATTGATCGTTACCTGCTGAATGCCCGCAATGAAGTTCTGTCCCCCCGCTTCAGGCGTCTGAAAAAGCTATTAACGAATATGTCCGATTAGCGTGGTTTTTCCCTTTTTTGCCTTCTTTTACCGGAGGATGTCCGACATTTATATATATGTCGCAGCTCTTCGGCCTGGCCGGCAGCTCCGTCGCATCCCGGGAGAACGGAGAAATCCCTCTCGACAGTCTGCGTTTTCTCGACTTGGAATATAAGAGGGTTTCAATTATCTCATTCCGCAGAGAATTGTTCCGGAAAAACTTTTCCCAAAACGGATTTTTCTGCGGCAAGGGGTCCAGAATTTTCATGACTCCGATGATGCCCTCCTCGGTATCCTGACGCGCTTTTATGAACAACTCGGGAGAAAAATCGAAATTGTCGAAGATCATTTCTCCTCTGTACAGTTCGCGATTCGGCGGCTGATAAGTCATGCGCAACATGCGTATTAAATTTTCGGCGTCGGCGATCGCCCTGCCCATCTCTTCAAACATTTCTCGAAGATAAAACTCCGTGTCGAGACTCGACAGTTTGTTGTTTAAAGCCCG
>JAISMS010000056.1 GCA_031276565.1 Holosporaceae bacterium
ATCATCGGAAAAAAAAATTTGTTCAGCCTTCGCGTCGAAGTTTATCGGCGTGCTCCGAAACATCGGCGCCGAAAATCGGCGGCGTTACGGTTTTTTCGTAGGAGATCTTCACTATGCCGAATCTCAAAAATCTGACTCCGGTAAATATCGTCATCACGAAGGCACACCACAGCAAAACCGTCCCGGCGTTTTTCAGCGAAGCGATATCCGGAAACATGGCGGAGCATAATAAACACGAAACGGCTGCTATTTGCATCCCGGTTTTCCATTTCGCGTATTTGGTGACCGGAATTATCATTTGCATTTGAGACATAAATTCGCCCAATCCGGAGACAATTATTTCCCGCGCCAATATTATGGCGGCAGCCAACAATCGGATTTGAACATAAAACTATTGCATTAAAACAAAGTTAATTTACAAAAAAAATTTACAATCATCGGAAAAAAAAATTTGTTCAGCCTTCGCGTCGAAGTTTATCGGCGTGCTCCGAAACATCGGCGCCGAAAATCGGCGGCGTTACGGTTTTTTCGTCGGAGATCTTCACTATGCCGAATCTCAAATATCTGACTCCGGTAAATATCGTCATCACGACGGCACACCAGAGCAAAACCGTCCCGGCGTTTTTCAGCGAAGCGATATCCGGAAACATGGCGGAGCACAATAAACACGAAACGGCTGCCATTTGCATCCCGGTTTTCCATTTCGCGTATTTGGTGACCGGAATTATCATTTGCATTTGAGACATAAATTCGCGCAATCCGGAGACAATTATTTCCCGCGCCAATATTATGGCGGCAGCCAACAAATGGATACCCGAAATGATTTGCGACCCGGAAAGCATTAATAAAGTCGTCGAAATCAGAAGCTTATCGGCTACCGGATCCATAAAACGCCCGAAGGCCGAAACCTGCTTCCACCGACGTGCAAAATACCCGTCGAAGAAATCAGTCAGGCAGGCTATTATAAAAAAAACAGCCGCCAACATATGAGACCAAAAGTCCTCCATATAAAAACACGCGATGATAAACGGGATGGAAAAAATTCTGGACAGTGTAAGCAAATTCGGAAGCATGTAAACTCCATACCGCACGCCGCTATGCTAGCACAGAAAACCGGGTCGATAAAAGCGAAATTTCGACACAATTATATTCGACGAATCTGTCTGCCATTAGAACGACATTTCGGTAAAAACCCCTTATCTTCGCGGCGACGACAAAATCCGCGCAGCTCTCCCGATTGTTCCGCCTTTTCACCCGGATTTGAATACGACGCCGCTTCCCTTGATTATGCCGATTGATTTTCCGCCGCGGAGAATTAACATCACCGGGATTCTCTTCTCCAAAGTTTCCGCTGTTTCAGCCCGCCCAGCCGCAAACAAACGACCGTTACCGCAAAAAAACGCAGACCCCTTCGCCCAAAAGTCCGAAATAAATCGGCCATTTGATCGCCTTTGCGCCCAACTCCGCGTGCCAACACAACCCGGCGGTTCTGACCAGCGAAAAATAGGTCGCCAGCGCCGCCGTCGCCTGGGCTGATATTTTGATCCAAAAAACGCGACTGAAATTAAGCGATATTTTTCTGCCGGAAAAGTATATCAACATAAAAGCATTGGCGCTCGCCGACAGCGACATGCAAAAGGCCAAACCGAAGTATTTTAAAAACGGAACCAGCAAAATCAGAAACAACAGATTCAGAAATACGGAAAACACACCAAAAATTACCGGAGATTTTGTATCTCCAAAGGCAAAATACAGGGCCGAAAACACCTTGGTGAGGACGTAAGCCGGCAATCCGACCACAAATCCGGAAACGGCCTGTCCCGAAATTTTTACCTGTTCACTTCCGAACATACCCCTTTGAAAGGCTACTGCCACAGATTGTTCGTTTAAAGCCGCCAACACGGAGGTTGCAAACAACGTCAGAAAAAACGCGAACGACAGTCCCTTTTCCAAATCTCGGCGAACAAGGTCATACTCCTTTGTCGCCACGGATTGAGACAGTACCGGAAGAAGAGCGGTACCGAGAGCTATTCCCAAAGTTCCCAACGGAAATTGATTCAATCGATCCGCAAGATTGACGCAGGTGATCGTTCCGGTCGGAAAATAGGAAGATATCGTCGTATCGATCAACAAATTCAATTGCCAGACTCCGGCTCCGATGATTCCCGGAATCATATTCTTCAGAATATCTTTTACTTCTTCGCTCAGGCATGAAAATCGAAATTTAACGCCGAATCCGTGATTTCGGATCGACAAAAGCAAACATACGGTTTGAGCCATCCCCGAAAGAAGCACAAACCACGCGACAATTTGAACCGTGACGCGATCGGATAAGTCCAAAAAATAACCGATAAGCATACCGGTTGAAGTAAAAACGCTCAACAGCGAGTAAACGGCCGCCGGCAGCGCGAATTTGTTTACGGTATTCAATACTCCGCAGAAAAGCGATGTTACGGAGATTAAAATCAAATACGGAAAACAGATTCTGCCCAAAACGACCGACAATTGAAATTTTTCGCCGAGCGTATCGAACCCCGAAAGCAGTAATTTCAGAAACGAAGGAAAAAACAGTATTACGATGATCGAAAAAGGAATCAAAATCAGCAGCAATACGCTGAACACGTCCGATAAAACCGCGTTGGCTTCCTTCTTCCCGCGTTCGTTCAGTACCTTGGAAAAGCGCGGCAGAAACGAAGCGTTGAAAGCTCCTTCCGCAAAGATCCTTCTGAAAGTATTTGATATGCGGAGGGCCACCATTAACGCATCGGCACAGAGACCGGCTCCGAGACAAAAAACCGTTATGCATTCGCGAATAAAACCGACTACTCTGCTGAAAAGCGTAAAACCGCCCACCGTCAAAGCGTCCCGAAGCACTCCCATGCTATGCCCGGCGATTCAATTTGCCGACGAAAGAATCCAACTCGTCGAGGCTGCTGAACGTTATTTCGACAACTCCTCCGTTTCCTTTTAATTTAATCTCGGCTTTCAATCCCAACAAAGATGAAATCTGATAAGCCAAATTCCCGATTTCCGGGTCCGTAAAATTATCGTTCGAATGCTTTGTTCTCCGTTGCCTCGTCATATTTTCCGTCTGCCTCACGTTCAAGGCTCCGGAAATGATTTTCTCGGCAATCGCAACGGGGTTTTCCGCTCCGATCAGAGCGCGCGCATGGCCGAATGTCAGCCGTCCGTCCCTTACCATGTTCTTTACCTCTTCCGGCAAAGATAACAACCTGAGCATATTCGATATGTGACTGCGGCTTTTGCCCAGCATTTCCGCCAATTCGTCATGGGTGCGGCCGAACTCTTCAACCAGTCTTTTATAGGCCTCCGCCTCCTCCATCGGATTTAAATCTTCCCGCTGAACGTTTTCCAATATCGCGATTTCCAGCTGTTCTTCTTTTCCGATTTCCCGGACGAGAGCGGGAATTTCTTTCAAACCGGCTATTTTGGAGGCCCGAAGGCGACGTTCCCCGGCAATCAGTTGATAATCGCGGTCGCCGAGTTTAAGAACCAAAATCGGCTGTAAAATCCCTTTCTTTTTTATCGATTCGGCGAGGGACTGCAGCCCCTCCTCATCAAACATACGCCTCGGTTGAAAAGGATTGGGCTTAACGCAGTCGGGATCGACCGTAATAATGTCTCGTATTTCGCTTTCCGAAAGCGGCTCTTCAACGTCAAGAAAAGTCGACAGTCCTCTCCCCAAACTTTTAGCAGTCATTTTTGTCCGCACCTGATTTTTTCCGGTCGCGAAAGCGGCGTCGGACTTCATGTGCCGAGCCTGTTCGCCGAGCTCAGTATACAGCCGACGGCCCCCTAAAACAATCGCTTCTTTTTTCGGGGATTGCTAATTTATTATAGTTTTTAATAAATCATGGAATATGAAGATATTTAGAGATGCGACGAGCATTTGCAATGATTTTGAATAACATTTTGTTTTTCTTGCCAATCTTGCGAGGTAA
>JAISMS010000032.1 GCA_031276565.1 Holosporaceae bacterium
CGACAAGGAACTGAAAATAAGGGAAGCTGTTTTCGACGGGTCGTTTTTTTTCGTAAACAACGGATCCGTTTTCATGGAAAAATTAGACAGAGGTAACGCGAATGTTTTTAATCGCGGGAAAGCACCAGATTTTTTGAAAAACGTGCGTGCGATTCCGCAAAAAGAAAATCCGGAGACGAAAAGCGCCGGGTTAATTTCAGAATGTCGCGACGGTTACATCATAAATACGAAACCCGGATTTTGGAATTTTGACACCTTGAGTCGGGAGCGCCTGGAGGATGTTGTCAATTTTTATATATCTGCGGAAAATCGAGGAGATGATGTGTTTTTTTCTTTGTCTCGCAAGGGCTCGCCGGAATTTGCCCTAAATTTATCCCCTAAAAATTTCGATCAACCCCTGGATATTAAAAAGGATTTTTTTCACCTGTACAACCGAAACCGCTGTTTCGTTTGTCATATTTTTGACGCAAAATACGATATTTATTACGATTTTTCATTTGATTCTAAAGGAAATATAGAACTTTCTTCCCGGAGCGAGTCTTCGACCGGAGTTGAACACGGAATATCATACGCGTTTCGCACGAACGGCTCTGTAATCAATAGGAATCCGATATCCTTTTTCTCTCTTATCATTGATTCAAAGGTATTGTACAACTTTGATGTTCTGAAGACAAAAAACCATCTGTTCCGCTACCGATACGGATATAATTCCGGGGTATTGAATTTAAAGGAAGGTGCGTCCTCAAACGCGAAGATTTCCGCTTATGCGAACAAAACGTCTCTGTTCGGCACTATTGCGAAACCTGAATTTAAAGCGAACCGGGAAGATAATTACGGCACGGTAATCGGAGACAATATTGCATATTTCGGAAACGATGCGATCATAAAATTATGCGGCATAACTCTGCTCACCGGCGTCGAGTTTATCGGCGAAAGGAATCGGATAGAGACGCAAGGCGCCTTGTGCCACATATGCGGCGCAATGTCCGGAACGGTTGATTATTTCGTGATACAAAGCGGAAGCGTTGCGGTCGAGAGTTTTAAATTGAATTCAATGAAATTTTTTGAAAACGACGGCGTGTTTTTAGTGCGCGAAGAATCGGAAATAAGAGCCGGCGATATTTTTCTGACCGGAGTGATATCGGCGTTACATTCCGTAGAGGTAAACTGCAAGCAGCTGCTCGGCGGCGGTACGGTTTTTGCCGGCAAGTCTTTGACTTTGTCCGGGCGAACGTCGTCGTCGTTGTCCAGGGATAACGTGAAAATGCTGTCTCCGATGATTATCCAAAACGGGCAAGTTTCGAAAACAGACGATCCTTCCGTCGGTAAATTCTCCCGGGACACTTCCGACAAATTTAACATACGGAGAAAGGGAAGCGAAATATTGGAACGACTCGAAGCGGAAGCTTCGGAAAAAAATCAGGAGATCCTGAAAAGTTACGGAAGCACGAACGGTATATTTATTGAATTGCTAAAATCGGGATTCCCCCCGGAAAAAGCAGGTGAACTGCTCTCCCTGCCTTATTTTTACGCCTGCCTGGACGCCGATTTACGAATTCTGCATCTGTGCAATGAGGCTTTACGAAGCGCTTCTCCGGAAAAAGCGACACAAGAAGCCCTTCAACAGGTCGTACTTTGGAAAACGAATGTTGAGATTTTGGAGACGCTGTTTAGTAAGCATTTCGAAGTTTACGCGAAATTATTACGAGAAGAAGCGGGAGAACGCAGAAAGAAAGGCTTTGTCATCGGTCTCGGTCCGGAAAAATTTATAACTCTTGCGAAAAAGATCGGCACAAATCTGATAACAGACACGGCAACAAAAGACGCTTCCGAAAAAAAGTTTTATGAATCCGTTCTCGAGTACACGGACGATAAATTAAGAAAAGCAGCGCGGGGAGGTAAAGGGAAATGAGTAAAAGAACTGTCGGCATATTTTTAACGTTGAGTCTGTTGTTTCAACCGATTGAAGCGGGGAACGGATTCAGCAAAGTTATTTGTGCGATCGGCAACGGCTTTCTTGCCTTTGCCACGTGCGGAGCATCCATGCCGTTGCAAGCGGCCGCGGGCGTAGGGATTACGACGACTGCAGTAAACGCGGCGGCGATGTTTTCGGGACAGAGAAGTCCCACGGTGCCCATGATTCTGACGGAACGCGGCCCGGAGCATGTTTTTGCCGCCGAGCAACGCACTCTCCGAGAACGTCACTTCGCCGATTATGCAAGGCGGCGCGCCGGAACGGGCTATCGGGAAATCCGACAAACCTGCCGTAACGCGAATGACGAAGAATTGGCAACGGAGTTGACAGTTAACCGGCTGTTTCCCGGAGCAGAGGAGGATCCTCCGGCGTCTCAGGAGTTGCGGGAAGCATTGGGGAGGATTGCGGCGGAGGATCCTTCCCCGGAGCGGGAAGCTCCGACCTTTGCGGATCTGCTCTCAAGGAGTCTCGAGGAGGATCGGATAAGCGGAGAGCTTTCTCCCGTTTTATATTTCGGGGAAATGTCGATTCCGACGACGCTCGCGGAGTTTTTATCCCCCGTCAACGATCATTTGGCGGAAGATCTCGGCGCAATGCCGTCCTTTCCGATCGGCGACGGGATACGTCTCTCGGGTAACGTCGACGATTTCGCCGATGCCGGCGGCCCGGTGAATGATTTCACGGCCGTAGCGGGAGGCGAAGCCGAACACATGTCTCCGGAGGAGATGCGGGAGAATTTTCCCGATGCCTGGAATTATGCGGCGGAGCGCGTTCAGGGGT
>JAISMS010000054.1 GCA_031276565.1 Holosporaceae bacterium
ACCGCGATCGAGTATGCCCTCATCGCAAGTTTGATAGCCGTGGTGGCAATCGCCGGCATGAAGCTTATCGGTAATACGATCAATAACAAGATGTACACAATATCAGATTCCCTTGACGACGCTTCAGAGAAAGGAGGGGTGCTTGAATTTGATAGTTACGCATCATGAATAATTAATGATATCGCTTCCGGACTCTGATTAAACAGTTCGGAGTGTCGTCGTATAGGGCTTTCGGAAAAACGGCCGGGGATTTTTTACGAGATTTTACGAACTGCGGTTATGCTTGTTCGAACACGCGGAAAGCGAATTTCAAAAAGAACCGACGCCGTGCAAGGCGTTCGGCGCGCTCGACATTCGACATGTCGAAAAACGGTCCCTCCGGATTCTCGGAGTTCCGCAGATTTTCTCCTCAAATCAGACAATACATCCCTAAGCGGACCGGATAAATTCGGGAACGGAGCTTTCGCTTCTCCGAAGTCGGGAATTTGCGCAGACGAACACGAGTCCGGAACAGCGTTTTTTATCGGCGGCTGCGTTACGGAAGCGAAATCCGAAATGTCGACGACAATCTTGTCGTTTTTACGGCAATTCCGCAAATAAAGCGCCCGCCGGCAGCCTTCGCCAAAACGGACACGACAGCGCCTCTTAACAAAATTTTTCAAATCTTATTTTTGACTTGACAATTTATTGGCGGATATTTTATTTTCCGTATATTTGGTTTTTTTATTAATATTGCTTGTTATCCTGCAAAAAACATGATACTTGTGGTATATTAAAATGGAGAGAAAAAATGAAAAAACGACTGTCATCGATCATAATATTATCGACATTATGTTGTTTTTACGAAAATACCCTGTCGATGAACGGGCAACCTTTCGGTTTTTCGGGCAAAAGAGGCAGGCTGCTTGACCCGGAACGAATAACGGCAGAACTTGCGGGCCGGCGGCAGCCCGATTCGGCAATCGAAAGAAACGGGAGGCGAATCGAAACCGCAAATCCTTTCAGACAACGGCAATTCGCCTTCGGCGACAGAATAAACGGCATCTCGGAAATCGAACGCCGGATCGAAGAAATATTTGCGCCGGTTCCGGCAGACGGAAGAAACGGACAACGGACCGAAGCCGCAAATTTTTTCGCACAGGAGCAATTTGCCGGCGGCGGCGGAACGGACGATTTTTCCGGACAAACCCTTTTCGATACGCAGAAAGAATTAAAAAGACTTGTGGAGCAGGCAAAAAACGACGCCGAGCAAATAAAAGAATCGGAGCGAAGGAAGCAATTGCTGCGCGGCGAAGAGCTGCAGCGTCAATTGGAGGAAATCGACAACATTCTGCGGAGTTATAAATCCGAAATTGAAAGGAAAACCGAATCGGAAAGAAATAAATCGGAAGATTTGGAAGAAAAAGAAAGAAATTTTCTGGCAGAAATTGCGCGCTACACGGAGGAAATAGCCCGAAAAAAGCGGGAAACGGATGAAATCCGGAGAAGATACGATTTAATCCTCGGCGAGCTAAAGCCGCTGCTGGAAAAAAAAGAAACGACGGAGCGACAAATACGAAAAAAAAGCAATCAAATAAAAACGGTTAGAGAAAAAATACGACGGAACAAGAAAAAACTGCTGAAGTTGAAAGAACGTCCGAATCTGTGGAACGAATGGATGGAACGTTGTATTCTGTATAAGCGTCAGGTTGAAAGAGAAGAACAGAGAATTCTCGCGGAAAATGCACAAAGAAGAGCGCTGCAACAGCAACAACGGCTGCAGGAGGAACAACGGCGATACGAACAGATATTCGGGCAGCAGTTCTACTCCCTGCCGCTGTTGACGCAGTATTCGCAGTTTTCCGTAAACGCGCCGAAGCCGATCCGGCCCCCGTTCGTCGTACAAACGCAACCGGAAACGATGTTTTCCCTGCAAAACCGCCTCTCCCGGGCGTGGGAATCGGAGCTGAAACAACAGCCGCCATGGCTGCAGAAAGCGGATTTTTTGCGTCGAAACCGGGAAGATCTGGTCTTAAATATAAGATATCTCAAAGCGCAATTGAAGGATTGGGAAATAGCACAATTCCGAACGTCCGTCCGGACGGATTTGTTTCTGTGGGGAGTAACGGCGACCGACATGCCGAATCTTCAGACTTCGGAATTTTTGATCGGTTTCAATGAAGAGGCGATCCGGGAACGTTTGACAAAACTCAAAGACGCCGACAGGGATCTCGAAAAGCGTCAATTAAAAATGATAAACAAATATAAAAAAGCCGCAGAAGAATTAAAAAAATTAAATACGCGGCGCAGAACTCTTTCGGGCGAAATAAAAAAATTAAAAAGCTTCAATAACCTTAAGGATATCCTGACGTTAAAAATTAAATCGGAGGAAATCAAAAAAGAGCTTGCCGATCTGCAAACGGAAATAAAAAACCTGAAATTGCGTCGCGACGACCTGAAGTCGGATCAGGAACGTATTTGCGAAGAAAAAAAAGAGAAGAACGCCGAAATCGAAAATTTAATGAAGAAAGCGATTCCTCAACTGTCGGAGTATGAAAGAGAAGCCGAGATCGTTAAAAATCTGTTGAAACAACATCAAAACGAGTCGCGGCAACGCGAATCGGAGCAGCGTAAAGAAGAAGCGGACGGAGCGGAAAGGCTGAAACTTCTGCGCGACACGGAAAATGCAAAGCGTCAAAGCGAAAAAGAAGAAGCGGAAGCGAGAATGCAAAGCGATGAAGCGACATTTATGGCGGAGCAATTGTCGTCGCAGCTAAATCTTTTCCATCACCACAATCGTCTTATTACGCATTTTCTCCGTCAAAAAGACGCAATCGGTCCGGAAAAAATCATAAAAAATCTGTGTGATTTTAACTCCGCATTTATGCCGACGGTGGTCAAATCGTTAAACTATAATCCGGTTCTGCTGAACATAATTTTATCATATTACAGCTTTGGCGGATATATTGATCTGAGAGGCTTTTTAAAATTTCTCAAAGAAACCCGAACGGCAACGATTTTTACGACGAATACCGAAAGGGTAATTGCCGAAAAATTAAGAAAATTCGGATTGTTAAACAAACGCCCGTTGCCGGAAAACACTTTCTCCCTGTTGCCGAGATTTTCTCTGCGGTGGAAAAAAACAGTCGACGCAAACGGCAATAAACGTTTAATCGAACTCAAAGAAAACGAAGACATGGAAGAACGTTTGGCGGAGCTCAAAGCTGCCGTTTACGAAACGGGAACCGAAACAAAAATCGAAGAATTGCAGGATATTAATGCCGTGGATATTTTTATCGAGACAATAGCCGACAAGATAGCCCGCTACAACCTTTTTGCGGACGAACTGGATCGCCATATTGCCGCGATGATGATTTTGGAAGGAACGGCGGCGGCAAACGTCGATGCGAATTCCCTGACCTCCGTGACCGCATTAAATGATCTCGATCTTCTGTTTGAAGGACAGCCGGCAGTCGCGCGGGAGCCGGCAAGATACCGCGGACCGAACAGGGCTCTGCTGTCCTTGAAAAATGAAAAAAACGATGAGCTGCTGCTTTCAAAAAACATCGATTTGGACGGCGATCATTTTATCGAACTTTTCGTCGTTAATAAGGGGCAGCAACGGAGCAAAAGTATGTCGGTGTTGGCAAATGCCTGCTGTCAGCGCATGTTCGATTTTCTTGCTCTGAGAAAATTCAGAGGCGAACTCGTCGAGGCTGCGCCGGAGCATTATGAAAAAATCAAAAGTTTTTATTTGAACAAATTCTTGAACGAAATCAAAGCAGATCGCATCATGTCGGTTCGGCTTAACGAATTGGACCGATATCGCATACTGCCTTCGCTGCATAAAAGAGGCATAGAATGCGGATATCGCCTGGAGCCGCTGGAAAAAATGATATCCCCGGATGTGGCCGGCATGAATGAGCCGGGTCTAAAAGCGCTTTTCCGCGACGTACTATTACGGGACGGCATACGCATAGCGCTCTCGCCGATTAAACGACAACCGGACGGTCGATATAAGCTGGAGCTTTTTAATCCCCGCAACGAAGACATACTCAAACAAAAAATAAATGAGGCAAATGCGCAATACGGGAGAAACCGCGGCGATACGTCGTATTTGGAGCAATACGGATGTTTCGCGTCAATGGCAAACGCGGATTCGGACCATCACGACGGATTGTCGCATATTAACGAACACATTGATGCGGTTCTGCATAACATATCAGAGGATCGATTCGGTCAATTTACCTATTTCTCGGTACCGCTCGCCAAATATACAGTCGCAAAACTTCGGCAACTGACGCAAAAATGCCTGAGACCGGAACCTCAGCCTCTGGCGCAACTGTTGGAACCGATCGAAAGTCTCTCCCTGATAGTCGGCACGCTGTTACAGGGATTACATCACTGCGGCAACGGCCGAGAGGAAGCTGTTATGAAAATTTTCCCTCTGTTGGCGGAAACGGACAGCGCGGACGGCTTCGGACTTTCGTTCGAGGAAGCGGCCCCCTGTCTGTTTAAGTTGGCGGCGGACTCCGTAATTCGCGATACTCTTATCTTCCGGAAAAATTCCGGAGAGGTGCTTCCCGAAAACGCCGGGCTTTTCACGACCGC
>JAISMS010000010.1 GCA_031276565.1 Holosporaceae bacterium
GATAGACGAGACGTCCTTCTCCGATGTTGCCTGTCTGAACGTATGTCAGGAAATTTCTCTCAAACCAGGACAACGGATAACTTTCCGCCAGTTCGTTTACCTGAGTTTTTTTCGCCCTCGGATCAATGGGGCCTCCCATCGGAATGATTGTGGAGGGCAGGCAAGGATCGTTGCCTTCGTCCATCACCGCCGCAAGGGCCATCACCTGAACGGCCGGCTGACAGACCGCCATAACATGGGCAGTGGGCCCTATTTTATGCAAAAAATCAATCAAATACGTCAAATAATCGTCCAATGTAAAGCTGCCCGCCGCCAAAGGCACATCTCGTACGCTCTTCCAGTCTGTTATATACACTTCGTGTTTCGGCAGCATTCTTTTTACGGTATCTTTCAGCAGCGTGGCAAAATGCCCGGAAACCGGTGCGATGATCAGCACTTTCGGCTCGCGCTGCTGATCCTCTTTCGTGAAGCGAACCAAATCGCAAAACGGCTTTTTCATCACCGTCGTCTGGTAGACATTAATATCTTCTCCGTCAACGGTTATCTGATCTATGTTAAATTCCGGTTTTTTCACGTATCTGGTCGATCTTTCGTACATGTCGGCCAGTCCTTCGATGAATCTTACCAGACACAGATCCGGAGCCTGGGGGCTGTTGGCCAATCCCGATCTCAAAATTTTTGCAAATTTTCTTGAGGGTCCCATCATATAAGAGGCAGAATCGAAAAATGTATACATTGAGAGTTCCTTTCTTTGTAATATTTAATTTGTAATTATGTCTTAATTTTATTAATTAATGGTTAAAATGGCAAAAATATCGCAGGGTTTTATATGTTTGTCGAAATATGCAAAGGCGGAGATACGTTTTTTCAGCGTATTTCGCTCTGTTCCGTCGGATGTTTTGATCGAGAGCAAGAAAATATAAAATACCCGGTGCGAAGGGATTTTCTTTAGAGTATTATGGAACTCTGCAATATTTGGTGATTTATGGAAATATTTTTGGATACGGTAAATTTAGATGAAATAGCTCTCTACGAGGATTTTATAGACGGGGTTACGACAAATCCCAGTTTGCTTGCCGGAATCAATTCGAACGCCGTTCGGGAACTGCTCCAAAAAATTTGCAAATCGGTTTCCGGACCGGTGAGCATCGAGGTTATATCGGAAAAATACGAAGACATGCTGGTCGAAGGCAGGGAAATTGCAAAAATCAATAATAATGTCTGCGTGAAACTGCCTTGCACTTTTGACGGGTTGCGGGTTTGTCGAAAATTATCCTCGGAGGGAATTTCCACAAATCTGACCCTGTGTTTTTCTCCGACCCAGGCATTGCTCGCGGCCGCCTGCGGCGCGACTTATATTTCTCCTTTCGCGGGACGTTTGGATGACGTGGGACAGGACGGAATGTCTCTTGTGGAAGAAACGGTTGATATTTTTGATGTGCAGGGCTGTGAAACCCGAGTCCTGGTTGCGTCGGTGAGAAACGTGCAGCATGTGATTCAGGCGGCGTTATGCGGCGCCGATGCCATAACGGTGCCTCCGGCGGTATTGAAGCAGTGCTTTATACATCCGTTGACAGACAAAGGGTTGGAAATTTTCAAGAAAGATTGGAAGAAGAAAATGCAGCAAACTCGCGCTTAAGGGTGACGGGGGCGGAAAGAGGCAAGATTTCGAATTTTATAACCAAGCGTTTTTCATGCGTTTTTTCATAAAAAGCTACGGCTGCCAGATGAATTCCTACGATTCGCAGAGAATCGGAGATCTGCTGATTGCGGCAGGGCATGAGCCTTCGTCTTCTTTGGACGAAGCAAATCTGGTGATATTGAACACCTGCAGCATTCGAGAGAAAGCGGAGGATAAGATATTTTCCGATCTGGGCCGTTTGAAAATCATAAAAGAAAAATCTTCCGAGAAATTTCTTATTACCGTTGTCGGATGTATGGCCCGACTGCGGTCTGCCGAAATAGTTCGGCGGGTTCCTTATGTAGATGCGATTTTAGGCCCCGGGGAAATACACAGGATGGCGGATATTGTCGAAGACATATCCGGGGATAAAAAGAAAGACGTTGTCGTATCGGTTTCCGCCGCCGCCGCCGATAAGTTTTCGCAGCTGTCCGATAAATTTTTTAACAGAAGCGTTTCGGAATTTCTGACCGTTCAGGAAGGTTGTAATAATTTCTGCTCCTACTGCATAGTTCCGCACACCAGGGGAAGGGAATTTTCGCGCAGCGTTTCCGATGTGGTTCGGGAAGCCAAAAAATTGGTGTCCTCCGGGGTGAAGGAAATTATTCTTTTGGGGCAGAACGTCAATTCCTACAAAGGAGAGGGGAGGGACGGCAAAAGCCGAAATCTGGCGTTTCTGCTTTTCGAACTTGCCGCCGTTGACGGTTTGAAACGGTTGAGGTATACGACGTCCCATCCGAAAGACGCGGACGCTGAACTCGGACGCGCCCATCGGGACATAGAAATTCTCATGCCGTTTCTGCATCTTCCGGTGCAATCGGGCTCCGACGAGGTCCTGCGGAGAATGAAGCGTCCCTATACTCGCGCAGAGTATCTTAAGTGCGTTGACACGATGCGCGGCTATCGGCCGGATATGGCCTTTTCATCCGATTTCATCGTCGGATTTCCCGGCGAAAGCGATGGAGACTTTCAGCAAACGCTGCAGCTGGCAGAAGAGGTCGGTTACGCTCTGGCCTATTCCTTCAAGTACAGTCCGCGGCCGAACACTGCGGCGGCTCTGATGAAGAATTGCGTTCCGGAGGAGGTTAAATCCGAAAGACTGCGGGTTCTTCAGACATTGCTGGACAAACAACAATCGGAATTTAATCAAAGTTTTGCGGGAAAACATCTCAACGTGTTGTTTGTCAAAAAAGGGAGACATAAAAATCAACTGGTCGGTCGCAGCGAGTATTCCCAAGCGGTATCCGTATGTGATAACAATATATCGATAGGAGACGTCGCGAGAGTAAAAATTACCGGAATGGCTTCCCACAGTTTGATAGGCACGGTTGAGCAATGAATTTGGAAATTTCCGTAGAGGGGGACTTCTGGCAGGAAAAAGAAGCGGAATCAGTCGCTTCCGAGTGCGCTCGAGCCGTTTTTGCGGAAGTCGGGTTTAAAGAGGATAATATCGAGGTGTGTTTCCTGTTTACGACGGACGATGAGATCCGCGTTTTGAATAAAACCTACAGGGGCGCCGACAAGCCGACCAACGTTCTTTCATTTCCCGCTGATTTTCTTGCGGAATCTGATAATGAAGAAGAAGACGAAGGTTTTCCTCGTATTTTGGGGAGCATTGCCGTTGCCTTCGAAACCGTAAAACGGGAGTCGGAGGAACAGAAGAAATCTTTCATCGATCACCTGAGACATCTGGTTGTGCACGGTATGCTGCATCTGCTTCGCTATGATCATGCCAAGGACGAAGAAGCGGAATTAATGGAAGCTCTGGAGGTAAAAATTCTCGAAAGATTGGGCGTGGGGAATCCCTATCTGCAGGAGGTGTTATGACGTCTAAGATCAGAAGCTACATATCGAAATTATTCGGAAAAAAAGAAGAGGAGCTGCCGCTTTTGGACAGATTGGAGGATCTTATCGAATCTGATTCGGAGGTGAAAAGCGAAATTTCTGCCGGAGAGGCCGGAGAGTTGGCTCTTGTCTCCAATGTTTTGGGCTTGAAGGATCTTACTGCGAAAGACATAATGGTGCCGAGGGCTGACATAGTCGCTGCCCAAGCTGATATGTCGCTTGACGAGTTTATAGATATTTTTTCTTTAAACAATTTTACCCAGATTCCGGTTTATCGGGATACGTTGGATAATGTCGTCGGCATAGTAAGAGTTCGGGATTTTCTCCCCTATGTGCGCTCTCCGAAATCTTTCAACATAGACAATTTGCTGAAGGAGGCGATTTATGTGGTTCCCAGCATTCAATTGTTGGAATTGCTGGTGGAAATTCGCGCCTCCGTCAATCACATGGCCCTGGTCGTGGACGAATTCGGGGGCATAGACGGTCTGGTGACTCTGCAGGATGTGGTGTCGGAGATAGTCGGAGAAATCCAACAAAATCAAGGGCTTTTTCCGCGGGTGATCACCAAGCAGGACGGATCGCTGATTGCCGATGCCAAGACTCCCATCTCCGAATGCGAGGAATTATTACAGACCGAGCTGCTCAAGTCTCTGGTTAAGGAAAACGACGAGGAACCCGACATAGAAACGCTGGGGGGGCTTATGATGCTTATTGCCGGCAGAATGCCTACGCGCGGAGAGACCCTGATTCATCCTTCCGGTATCGAGTTCGACATAACGGAAGCCGATCCGCGCCGTGTCAGAAGAATTCATATTCGTCGTCCTTCTTCGGAATCGCGACGGGAGGCATAGTTCTGCATTCGGCAATAAAATTTCTGATTTTTTCCTTAATTGTTATCAATATCGTATAATTTTTTTATAAAATTGACAGTTTATAAACGATTTTATTGTAAAATGTTAATTGTTATGGCGAAAAAGGTAAAGAGGCGGATATGAATATAATCAGAACAACTTTTGCAGCGCTATTTTGCGTCTGGAGTTGCCGTTCGGATTATGTTTTTGCCGAGGGGAATGTCGCTGCCGCAACGCATCATGAATACGACAATACGTCATCGCAGCAGGGCAAAGTTGTTATTACAAAGGAATGGTTCCATAAGCTTATCGGTAACAGCATAGTCAAAAATTCCACAGAAAACCAAAAATCCGTGAGCCCGGTTTCGAACAAAGATATTGCCGATTATTTCAGATTACATGTTGTGCCGGTGCTGGCGGATTTCATTGTGGATGCGAATAATGACGGAGTTCCCCTTGTTTGGCCGAAAACAATTGATTTTAATAAAGTCAATTATCCGAAAACCCTGACCTACAGCGAGCTGCTGGATTTTTTTAAGCAGACTGCGCATATGACGGGCGAGAGAGCGAAAAAACACGCAACCGACAATACCTCCAAATATAAATTGCTGACATTTATAATAAGAGTCCTCGAAGCAATAAGAGAAAGGGCCGATCGTAAAACGGCCGCAAGTCCGGAATTGGAAAAAGAGACGCAGTATACTCTTAAGGAAGAGATAGTTTCCCCCATACTGAAATCGCTGCTGACCTTAACGGATAATGACGAACATATATTGAAAAACGATAAAAGCGCTGAAGCTTTAGCATTGAGTAACAGATTGAACGTTTTGAGGGAGGCCCGACAGCAAGAAGCAAAAACAGGGACCGAAATCAGTTCCGCACCGCATAACCCGCATAACGTGAGGAATGTTTCTGCCAAGAAACCCATTGTTGTAAATAGAAAGCATTTTTCTTCTGCCAGATACGGTTTAAAGTAGTAACAACATATTTTTCATCTTTTTATAAAAAACAGACGGGGCGGCTGCGTTTCCCGCCGCAAGTTACGGCGGACAGGGAGCGGAAGTATGAAGACAGACGGGGCGACTGCGTTGCCCGCCGCAAGTTGCGGTGCACAGAGAGCGGAAGTATGAAAACAGACGGAGCGACTGCGTTGCCCGCCGCAAGTTGCGGTGCACAGGGAGCGGAAGTATGAAGACAGACGGGGCGGCTGCGTTGCCCGCCGCAAGTTACGGTGCACAGGGAGCGGAAGTATGAAGACAGACGGAGCGACTGCGTTGCCCGCCGCAAGTTGCGGCGGACAGGGAGCGGAAGTATGAAGACAGACGGGGCGGCTGCGGCGCGCGCGCGGGGAGAAAAAGAGGCTTTCACGCTCAGTCTTCTCTTTATTTTCCGTTATTTTACTTTTCCGCAGCAATGTTTGTATTTTTCTCCGCTGCCGCAAGGACACGGCGAATTTCTTGATACCGGCGGGGCGGATCGGAACTCCTCTTCCGATTCGTCGTATCCGTCGTATTCTGATCCGTCCTCTCTTCCGAGAATCGCGGCAGAAATGTCTTCTTTACTGACGGACTCCGGCAATTCGAACAACGCCAAGGCTCTTACCGTTTCTTTTCTTATGGTTTGGGACATCATCTCAAACAGGGTAAAAGCTTCCTGTTTATACTCGTTCAGAGGATCTCTTTGACCGTAGGCGCGTAAATTGATTCCCTGGCGCAGTCTGTCAAGGGTCAGAAGATGTTCCTTCCAGTATTGATCTATGAGTCGCAATAAACAGCTGCGTTCCATATATCTCATGATTTCCGGAGAGTAAAGTTGTTCTTTCTTCTCCATTTTTTCCTTTACTTTTTGCCATATGATGTCGACGGCTTCATCCCGACCGAGATTGCCGCTTTCGGCCAAAGATATGTCCGGGCCGAAACAGGCGTTGAGTTCTTCGTTTATGAGCTGATAATCCCAAAATTCCGATGAAGTCCCCTCGGGAATGTTCCCGAATATAATGTTGTCGATGACCTCCAGTCGCATTTCATTCATTTCTTTCGCGAGGTCTTTACTTTCGGACATTAACTCGCTGCGTTGAGTGTAGATGACCTTCCTTTGGTCGTTCATGACGTCGTCGAACTTCAAAAGATGTTTGCGGATATCGTAGTTGCGGGCTTCAACTCTTTTTTGAGCTTTTTCCAGCGCCTTGTTCACCCAAGGATGGGTAATGGCTTCACCCTCTTCGATTCCCAGTTTCAACAGCATGGAATCCAAACGTTCCGCTCCGAAGATTCTCATGAGGTCGTCTTCCAAAGACAAGAAGAACTTTGACGATCCGGGATCTCCCTGCCGTCCGGAACGTCCTCGCAGCTGGTTGTCGATGCGGCGGCTTTCGTGGCGCTCCGTTCCGATGACGTACAGTCCGCCGGCTTTTTTAACGATTTCGAAATCCCGCGCAATTTCCTCTTCCGCCTTTTCCCGAATTTGGTTGCGCAATTCGGCGGATTCCACCCCCAGAAGCTCTCGAGCCAGTCTTACCTCGAGATTTCCTCCCAATTTTATGTCCGTTCCGCGTCCGGCCATGTTGGTGGCGATGGTGACGGCTCCCGGTTTGCCGGCGTCGGCGATGATCTGGGCTTCGACGTCGTGATATCTCGCATTCAAAACGTTGTGCTTAATTTGCGCTTTTCGCAACAGCGAAGAAAGCAGTTCTGATTTTTCTATGCTGACGGTTCCGACCAGAACCGGCTGTCGGCGGTCTCCGCATTCCTTGATGAGTTTTATAATGGCTTCGTATTTTTCGCGGGCGGTCCGATAGACCTCGTCGTCCAGGTCCTTTCTTTCGACGGGAACGTTGGTCGGAATCACCAGCGTTTCCACCTTATAGATTTCCGACAGCTCCTGTGCTTCGGTTGCCGCCGTACCCGTCATGCCGGAGAGTTTGCCGTACATGCGGAAGAAATTTTGGAAGGTTATGGAGGCTAAAGTTTGGCTTTCCATTTCGATTTTAACTTTTTCCTTTGCTTCTATAGCCTGGTGCAATCCGTCGGAATAGCGACGTCCCTCCATCATTCTGCCGGTAAACTCGTCTATGATGATTACCTTTCCGTCTTTAACTATGTAATCCACGTCCCGTTTAAAGAGATGATGGGCTTTTAGGGCGTTATTTACGTGATGAACCACCGCTATATTCTGAATATCGTAGAGATTATTCGTGTGCAACAGACCGTTTTCCGAAAGCAATTTCTCCACATGCTCGTTTCCCTCTTCCGTAAGAGTAACGGAACGATGCTTCTCATCCGTTTCGCAGTCGCTTTTTATCAGCTGCGGAATAATCTCGTTAACTTTTTTGTACAGATCCGCGGAATCTTCCGCCGCCCCCGAAATGATCAGAGGGGTTCGCGCTTCGTCTATCAAAATGCTGTCGACCTCGTCTACGATGGCATAGTTAAAAGGACGCATTACCAATTCCGAAGCATAAAACTTCATGTTGTCCCGCAGATAATCGAATCCAAGCTCGTTGTTGGTGGCATAGGTGACGTCGCAGGCGTACTGTTCACGCCGCTGATAATCCGTAAGACCGTGAACTATGACGCCGACGCTGAGTCCCAGAAATTTATAAATTTTTCCCATCCACTCGGCGTCGCGTCTTGCCAAGTAATCGTTGACGGTTACGACATGCACTCCTTTTCCTTCAAGAGCGTTTAAATAAACCGCTATTGCCGCCACCAGGGTTTTTCCTTCGCCGGTTTTCATTTCGGCAATCATGCCGTTGTGGAGGGCGACGGCGCCCACCAGCTGCACGTCGAACGGACGCAGCCCGAGGGTTCTTTTGGATGCTTCCCGGACGACGGCAAAAGCCTCCGGAAGAATATCGTCCAAAGTTTCGCCTTCCGAAAGGCGATTTTTAAATTCTGCCGTTTTGGACGAAAGTTCCTCATCCGAAAGTGCTTCAATTGAGGATTCCAGAGCGTTTGTCCGGACCGCTGTCCGGAAGTAACGTTTGACTACTCTGTCATTGTGCGAACCGAAAATAAACTTCAAAATTTTAGATAACATAATACCTCGCAACGCAGAACCGCCGCTGACATTCGACTATTCGCCGTAGAAAGTCCCCGATCGGTATGTTTCCTTTTCCCGTCGAGTAATTTCGATAAATATCTCAACAAGATGCTCCGTTCATTATATGCGTAATTCGCGTCCTTTCAAGTGCGACGGAAGGTTTTCTCATTTCGCCGTTCTCCGATGAATCCGTCCGCAAAATCATTCGGATTTCTTACGATTTCTCAATTGTGATATTAAACTCGGCGAATTCATTTTCCTCGGAATTTACGGTAACAGTTCCTCCGTGATTTTGTATAACCTCCATGGCCGTCGACAATCCGAGCCCCGGGCCGGTACCTTCGGGCTTGGTGGTAAAGAAAGGAATAAAAATTTTCTCTTTGATTTCCGAGCTTATGCCGACGCCGTTATCGTGAATGGAAATTTTTATGCAATGCGCGTCGTTTTCGGTTTTTATTTTTATTTTGCCTGCCGGCGTATTCCCGAATTTTACGATAATCGAATACATCGCGTTGTCCAGTATATTATATATGGCTTTGCTGAAAGACTGTATTGATATGGGAATATGCGAAATTGTATTATCAAAATCCGTATCTATCCGGGGTAACGAAGTAATGCCGTTGGTTTTATAAGAGGCCAGCAACATCATGATCGTTTGGGAAATAACCTTATTGATATCCGCCGGATGCTTTTTCCCGGCGGAAGTGTTCGACTGATCCAGCATAAATCTGATAATTTTATCGGCATTGTTTCCGTACTCCGTTATCTTTTTCACGTTGGAATGAAATTTGCGGAGATTTTCCGAAAGAAACGCATAAATTTCCGCAGACATTGCATTTTTGCCGTTATCGGTTTTTTCGATCAGTTCTTTGCAAATTTCTCCGCTCACCTCCGCGAAATTAATTATGAAATTCAGAGGATTTTTGAGTTCCCGAGAAATGGAGCTCACCAGCGTGCCTAAAGACGCCATTTTTTCTTGAGCGACTATTTGTTTTTTCCCGTGTTCTATTTTAGCCAAATAAGCGACTTCTTTATCGTGCGCTTCTTTTTTTGTTATGCAATTGGCCAATCTTGCCCTCAAAAGGGTTTGATTTAAAGGACGTATCAGATAATCTTCGGCGCCCGCCTCTATGCATTTCACCACCAATTCGACGTCGCTGTCGTTGGAAATCATGATTACCGGAATGGAGCGATAAATCTTGTGTTCTTTTAAGGCTGTCAGAAAATCATAGCTGCTTTTTCCGCAAATGAACATGTTCATGAATATGACGTCGATTTCATGGGCAGCCAGGATTTTCGTCGACGATTCCGTATCCGCTGCCGACAGAACCTCATGCCCGCATACGGAGAGTCTTCTTTTCAAAAGATTTTGCGAACCCTCATTATCGTCCACGATCAGAATCTTTGCGGGTTTCTGAACAAAATCGGTTTCTGCAGATTGTTCCATCATTAATTCTCTCATATGCCGAGTTTTAGTCTATATCAAAACGGTAAAAATATAATAAATTTATTTTCCATCGTTAATTTACCGTAAATTAACTTTTTTTAGCTATGTTGAATATTTATAATTGCATTGGAGACAATAAAGTGGCCAAAGAAATCGATCATAAAAGCGGAGAAACGTCTTCGAAAGTCGACTCCGGCAATACGAGGGACACGAATCAGGAAAAGCCGGCGGCGGAAAATAGTGCTGATTCCGCTGACGCCGCAAAACCGGAATCGGTAGTTCTCTACGAAGATCCGGAAGATGAAGAATTTGCCTCCGAAACTTTCGGCGCTTCCTGCGATCAGATCGAAAATCAGATCAACGAATTGATTTTGACCGGACATATGTTTAAGGCCCATGTGATGGCCAAGAAAGCTTTCGAAAAATATCCGAATAACTTCGGAATCGCTCAGGTTTACGCGCTTGTAATGCTTAAAACCGGCGCCGTGGACGAATCCCGAAAACTCGTGTACTCCATTTTGAGAATCGTCCCGAAAGAAGACGAAGCGACCGGCGCCCTTATGATAACCCTGGAAGATCTGGCGAACAGTAAATTTCTGATTGACGGAAGGGCGGATATCATCGCAAACATAGGACGCATATTTCAGGAATCCTGGAAATACTCGCATTGCTGTCGCGATCTGGAAATAGCTCGAGAATTATATTTGGCTTCCTTTAAAAAAGACCAAAAAACTCACACCGGCATGAATGCCGCCTGGCTTTCCTGGCTGACCGGAGAGGATGCTCAGGCGAAGCAGCTGGCGGCGGCGGTTTTAAAACTTCTGCCGCCGTTCGGATTGGAAGCAACCTTCGAAGAACTCATAGATTTGGCCGAAGCGCAATTGCTGCTGGGGCGCGAGGACGATTCCTGCAAGTTATACGAAGAAGCCATGAAACAGAGTGCCGAAGTAAATTATATCCGCATCGTAAATGCCCGGCAGCAGTTATGCTTTTTGAGAGAGGCGGGGTTTAAAATCCCTCACAGAGCCCTGGAAATTCTGGTTCCTCCTACCATAGCGGTATTTACCGGCTATGCCATAGATCATCCGAGTTTCAGAGCCTCCCTGTTTCCTCAGGAAATCGAAGAGGACGTAAAACGCATTGTCACCGAAAAACTTCGGAGCATTAACGCGAAAATAGGCTACAGTTCCGCTTCCTGCGGAGCCGACATAATTTTTATAGAGGCGCTGCAAAGCCTCGGAGGGGAGGTTAACATCATACTCCCGTTTGCCATTTCGGATTTCATAGAAACCAACGTGAGACATGCCGGTCCACGCTGGGAAAAGAGATTCGAGCATGCTTTGGAGACGGCTCACTCCGTGAGTTTCGCCTGCGAAGATCGTTATCTCGGCCACGATATGCTCTACAGATTCTCAAATCATGTGATGCACGGCAGCGCCGTCATGCGCGGAAAATTTTTGACCACCGAGCCGCATCTGATGGCCGTCTGGCACTCCAGGACCGATTCCATACCCGGAGGGCCGGCGGATTTCATAGACAGATGGACCAACATCAGTACGCTGCATCTCATAGATCTGGACGAATTGACGGAAAACGACGGCAACGTAGAAAAAATAGATTTACCTCTCGTGCAGCCCCAGAAATTTTCGCTCAATTTCGATCCGTTCATATCTAAATCTCCGGATCGGGTCATAAAATCCATGATGTTTTCCGATTTATCCGGCTACAGCAAGTTGCAGGACGAACATATTCCGTCTTTCCTGGATTTTCTGGAAAAGCTCAATAATTCAATAGAAAAAATCGGAGTTTCCCTGGAGTCTTTAAACACATGGGGAGACGCCGTCTTTGCCGTCGCCGACAGCGCCCTCAAGATAGCGGATTTCGGTCTCAAATACTGCGATATTATAGAGAGTCTCGGAAAGAAATATCCGGAATTTCCGTTTCCGATTCGGGCCAGAATCTCGCTGCACTCGGGGCCGGTATTTTTGGCGCAGGATCCCTTCATAAAAAAGATAAACTTCTACGGAGGGCACATTAACAGAGCCGCGCGACTGGAACCGGTCACGGCGGTGGGACAGGTCTACGCGACCCAGCAGTTCATATCTCTTCTCTACGGAGAAATCAACGACGAACATAACGAATGCATCCAAAAGGGGCTGAAATACTGCGAAAGATATTCCACCGAATACGTGGGGGTGATTTTGTTGGCCAAAGGTTTCGGCCAACAGGAGGTATACCATCTTCGCTGGAAATAAAAATCCGCGTGCACAGATTTCGCCGACAAAGAGTTTCGGTTGACGGGAGGCGTGTCGTCGGCGCCGGAATAAAAATCCGCGTGCATAATCGCCGACAAAGAGTTTCGGTTGACGGGAGGCGTACCGTCGGCGCTGGGAATAAAAATCCGCGTGCATAATCGCCGTCAAAGAGTTTCGGTTGACGGGATGCGTGTCGTCGGCGCCGGGAATAAAAATCCGCGTGTATAATCGCCGACAAAGAGTTTCGGTTGACGGGAGGCGTACCGTCGGCGCCGGGAATAAAAATCCGCGTGCATAATCGCCGACAAAGAGTTTCGGTTGACGGGAGGCGTACCGTCGGCGCCTGGAATAAAAATCCGGGGATTGCTAATTTATTATAGTTTTTAATAAATCATGGAATATGAAGATATTTAGGGATGCGACGAGCATGTGTATGGATTTTGAATAACATTTAGTTTTTCTTACTAATCTTGCGA
>JAISMS010000059.1 GCA_031276565.1 Holosporaceae bacterium
TAATGTTGCAGGAGCGTAACAGGAGACCTTTTAAAGTTGCCGGAAGAAACTTTTGAAGATTTTCCAGCATCTCTCCCGTGAGACTCATGCCGTTAATTTCCACGCTGATCAGTTTCGGATATTGTTTAAAGAAATGAAGATCCGAAAAATCGCAATCGGTCGGGAGATTATCGAGCGAGTACGTATATTCGTAACTCAACAGTACAATCTTTCCGTTTTTAATCCGGATGCCGGCGACTTCGTCCGCGGCCACTTTTCCCGCAGCCAATGTGAAAGGATAATTATCGTTTTCATGGTTTTCTTCGGACTTACCGCTTTCGACGTTACGTCCGGAGGACTGCGCGGCAGACTTTCTCTGCTGTGCGCCGGAGGATTTTTTAGAGGCTCTCTCCGACCTGCCGCGGGCATTCATCGCGGACAGAAAATCATTTTGAATAATAACGGACAAAATACAGGCGACCGATAATTTCCAAAAATCTTTACCTACATGCATCACGAACTCCCAGACCAACCCATACGAAGTAATAGAAACATAAAAAAGTAAATAAGATATGAATTTTTGAGGATCTGAATTTTTTTTTCGTTTTCTCATTTTTACGTATACTGTGTATAATTCACATTGCGTTGCCGGGATGCTTCATGGAATTTATTGATAAAATAAAAAATTTAATCCGTACGGACGATGAGGAAGATGAAACACACCGTGTGTTGGCTCCGGAAATTTTGCGAGACTATGATGTTCGGGGAATTTTCGGGGAAAATTTATTTCCGGAAGACGCTCTGGACATAGGACGCGCCTTCGGTACTCTTCTGGCAAGGAAGAATTTAAAAAAAGTATGCGTCGGGTGTGACTGCAGAAATTCTTCCGACGAGTTGACCAAAAATCTCATAAAAGGATTGACAGGCTCCGGAGCGGAGGCGATATTCCTCGGGTTATGTCACACTCCGATGATGTACTACGCGGTTCATACGCTCGGCTCGGACGCCGGAATTATGGTAACCGGATCCCATAATCCTTCGGAATATAACGGTTTTAAATTCGTGTTGGGAGACGACCCTTTCTGCGGAGCGGATATCAAAACTTTGGGCGACATGATATTGAACCGTGATTTTGTTGAAAAAAGCGGATCGGAGACGATTTTAAACCGAATATCCTCCCGCTATGTTGCGGATCTTTTGGAAAAATTCAGTTTTTCGGACGATATCAAAATTGCCTGGGATATAGGCAACGGAACGACGGGCAACGTCATTAAGGCCGTGACTTCTTCCATACGCGGGAAGCATCATCTGCTCTTCGAAGACGTCGACGGGAATTTTCCCAACAGACCGCCGGATCCGACAATTGCGAAGAACGTGGAATACCTGTCGAAATTTGTATCCTATAACGGATTTGATTTGGGATTTGCCTTCGACAGCGACGGAGACAGGCTTGCGGTCGTCGATTCCGAGGGGCGCTTGTTGTCAAGCGATCGGGTTTTAGAGATTTTTGCCGTCGATTTTTTGAAAAAAAATCCTGCGGCTCAGGTCATTGCGGACGTAAAATCCTGTAATCGCCTGTTCGAAACCGTAAAACAATGCGGCGGCACAGGCATTATGGAAAGAGCCGGCCATTCGTTTATAAAAAAGAGGATGAAGACCAGCGGCGCTCTTCTGGCCGGAGAGATGAGCGGACATTTTTTCTTCGGGGACGAGTGGTTCGGCTTTGACGACGCCGTTTACGCCGCTCTCAGATGTTTGCGGATTTTTTGCGGGAACAGAGATGCTTTCAAGATCACGGAGCACGGATTTGTAACTCCGGAAATTCGTATTACCTGCGACGAAGATAAACAATTCGGCATTATCGACACGTTAAAACAGCGGCTGAAAAGGGACGGAGCCGAGGTCGTCGAAACGGACGGAGTTCGCGTCAGCTGTGCCGAAGGCTGGTGGCTTTTGCGGGCTTCTAACACACAGAATGCATTGTCGCTTCGGGCTGAAGCCGCATCCGAGGACGAGATGAAAATCCTGAAGAAAAAAATAACGGATTATCTCGGCGAACATATAAAAAATATAGAAGAAATTCTTCAAAAAGAAAACGCATGAATAAGGAATTTATTGATTTTCTAAAAAGCAAGGCTTCCATCGTTGACATAGTTTCCGCCAGAATTCGTCTTCGCAGGTCGGGCAGAGATTGGTTCGGATTGTGTCCGTTTCATAAGGAAAAAACCGGATCCCTGAAGGTCGATTCCGAAAAGGGGTATTACTACTGTTTCGGTTGCGGCGCCGGCGGAGACGTCATAAGTTTCGTGCAAAATTTTGATAAAATCGGTTTTACGGAAGCCGTGGAATACCTTGCGAATCTCTACGGAATTCGCCTGCCGAAAAAAGAAAAAACCTTTTTCGATCCCGATAAAGCGGTCTACGACGCGCTGCGGGAAATAAAAGACCTGTTCGCAAAAAAATTGAAGGAGCCGGCGGGTAAAGAAGCGGCGGAATATCTGGAATCAAGAAAGATTTCTCAAGAATCCGTCGAAAAATTTCAATTGGGATTTGCTCCGATCGGGGGCGATTTGGTTTGCAGTCTCGGACGCGCGGGATTTTCCGAAGACGTTCTGCTGAGAACCGGGGTTTTCAATCGCTCCAAATATAACGGCGAACTGGTCAACAGATACGGCGGTCGCCTGATATTTCCGATAATAAATTTAGCCGGGAAATGCGTAGGGTTCGGCGGCAGGATTCTTCGGCAAACGGACGCCGCCAAATATATTAATTCCCCCGAAACCGACGTCTTCGTCAAGAGCGATCATCTTTACGGATACCATCTGGCCGCGCGCGGAAAAACCGGAGAAATAATATTGACCGAGGGATATTTGGACGTCATTTCCATGCATCAGGCCGGGTTTGACGGTGCGGCGGCTCCCCTCGGGACGTCCGTCAGCGAAACTCAGATAAAAATGTGCTGGAACGTCTGCTCCGATCCGGTTGTGGCGCTTGACGGCGACAGCGCCGGCGTTAAAGCTTCCTACAGATGGCTGGATAAAATATTACCGTTGATTGCGGCCGGCAAGTCATTTAAATTTGCGAGGCTGCCCGAAGGAGCAGATCCGAGTCAGCTGATTTCAGAAGATAAATGTGAAATTATTCGGGATGCGGTTCGGGATGCGATACCCTTGTCCGATTGGATGTGGGAAGGGGCTTTTCTGTTATACCCTTCCGAAACTCCGGAGCAGAAAGTCGCCGTCATAAAAATGTTAACGGATAAAGCGAATACCATCGGTGACGTTTCCGTCAGGAAATTGTATCTGCAAATCCTTAAGCAAAAAGAACGGGAATTGTATCGCCGAAAGTTTGCGCCGCAAACTCCGAAGGAAAATCTTAAGCCGCCGATTTCCGTGCGTAAAAAATTAGAGAAAATTTTTATTGTGACAATCCTTAATCACCCCCATATTACGGATACGGTTATGGAGAGTTTTGTGAGATTGGAATTCGAAGATTTTCGCATGCGAAAAATAAAGAACCGTCTGCTGGAATGCGTCGAACGCCGTTCGAATGAAGGGGAAAAAGATCATAAAAACCGGGAGGCCGCTATTGCGATTTTAAAAGACGAAATGGCCGGCGACATAAAAGAAACGGAGATGCACGCCAAATTTTCGAGGGAAGACGCGACCGATGAGGAGGCAATTTCGGGTTTTTTTGATCTTGTGGAGAAATATTACTCCGAACCTCTCATGATGCGGGATTTACAAACGGCTGTTTCCAGTTTAAAATCCTCCTTTTCGGAAAACGACTGGCAAAGATTAAAAGCCTTGAAACAAGAAGTTATCTCAAATCGCATAAAAAAGCGGGAAGTATAGATGGGAACGGATATTATGTCGAAAATTTCTGAAAATATTACTGCCGAAAAGCCCGTTGCAGAGGGTGAAGATAAGGATTCCGAGCTGGAATTGAAGAGATTGCTGATAACCGGCAAGGAACGCGGATACATCACCTACGACGAATTAAACGACGCTCTCCCGAAGGAGAAATTTTCCACAGAAAAGATAGACATCGCCATTTCCGGTATTACGGATATGGGAATACAGCTTGTGGAAGCGGAGGATGCCGAGACTTTTTCACAGGAAAATGTCGCCCAGACGGAGACGGTTGCCGAAGCGGACGACGAACTTTTAAGAACCGACGATCCGGTTCGGATGTATTTGCGGGAAATGGGAAATGTCGAACTGCTTTCCCGAGACGGCGAAGTCGAGCTCGCCAAAAGAATAGAACAAGGATATCTGGACGTTCTCGGAGGTTTGGGCGAGAGTCCCGGGACGTTTGAAAAATTCAAACAGTGGATCTCCGATCTTCAGAATCGTAAAATTATGTTGCGAGAGATTATTCAGCTGGACCTCGGAGCTTCCGATAAAGATCTTGAAAATGAAGACGGCGCCGCGGATGAAGAGACGGAACCCGAGGAGGAAAGCGCCGGAAACGAAAATTCGGCCGATCCCGAAATCACTCCGGACGAAGAAAGCATGTTGCCGGAGGTTTTGGCTCTGCTGGAAAAAGCGATAGGTCTGCATGATCGCATAAAGGCGAGAAAAACCGTATCCCATAAATTGAAAAAAGAATTGATTGCGACCATAAAAGAGCTGAACATAAATCAAAAGACGGTGAGTTCTCTCTGCGAAGAGCTTTTCGTGCTGAACCGCAAATTAATAAAAGGCGAAACCGCTCTGCTGAAAATGGCTCAGGACTGCGGCGTCAGCCGTGAAAAATTTTTAAAAAATTATTACGGAAACGAAACGAACGAAGCCTGGGCGGAATCGGTTCCGGCAGATTCTTCGGAATGGAAAAAATTCTTCAAAGAGTATTCCGACGAAGTTAAGAATCATATGGAGCTGGTAAATCTCATAGAAAAGGAAGTGGGGCTTCCTATAGGGACCTTCAGAAAAATAGTGGTTTGCACCCAAAAGGGAGAAAGAGAAGCTTCCCGCGCGAAAAAAGAAATGATAGAGGCCAATCTTCGGCTGGTGATTTCCATAGCAAAAAAATACACCAATCGGGGGTTGCAGTTTTTGGATCTGATACAGGAAGGGAACATCGGTCTGATGAAGGCGGTGGATAAATTCGAATACAGAAGAGGCTACAAGTTTTCCACCTATGCCACGTGGTGGATAAGGCAGGCCATAACGCGTTCCATAGCCGATCAGGCGCGCACCATCAGAATACCGGTACACATGATCGAAACCATAAATAAAATAGTCAGATCTTCCCGGCAGATTCTTAACGAAATCGGACGCGAACCTACGCCGGAAGAATTGGCGGAACGTTTGCATATGCCGATAGACAAAGTGAGAAAGGTTCTGAAAATCGCCAAAGAACCCATAAGTCTGGAATCTCCGATAGGAGACGAAGAAGATTCGCATTTGGGGGATTTTATCGAAGATAAAGATATCGCTCTTCCGGTTGAATCGGCGGTTAATTCCAACCTGCGCGAAACCACGACTCTGGTTTTGGCCAGTCTTACGCCGCGCGAAGAAAGAGTTTTGAGAATGCGTTTCGGAATAGGAATGAACACCGATCATACCCTGGAAGAGGTCGGACAGCAATTTTCGGTTACGAGGGAACGCATTCGCCAGATCGAGGCAAAAGCTCTCAGAAAATTAAAACACCCGAGCAGATCCAGAAAACTGAAGAGCTTTCTGGATTCTTAAAACGCCTCCCGAGCGGGGGAACGCAAACGGGAAACGTCCGTGTTCTTCCGTTGATTTTCCATGGGCCGGTTATATACCTTACGCTTTAGCGTGAACTGCTTCAGCAACTTTTGATATTTGTGCAGCTTAGATCTTTTTTACGGACTTCAAAGAAGTTAGAAAAGTTCAATGGATTCTCAGCGAAACAGCCTGTGTGAGATAGGAAAAAGTGTATCAAAAACTCAAATGCAACGTCTGTGTTTCTAAGTT
>JAISMS010000088.1 GCA_031276565.1 Holosporaceae bacterium
ATGTTCAGGTCCTTGTCGTTAAAACATGATCGGGAAATTTTGAATATCCCTCTTGCGGCGACGAGCCTGCCTTTATTAACGATGCAGTACGCATTAAATTTCGACAATCCGTTCTCTTGTCCTATTTCTCCGGTATTTTCCAAATAATCGACGCGAATTTCGGTTTGTTTTCCGGCTATCGTTCCGCTGTTAAAAACATCGTGCGCTCTTAAAACAAAATCGGAATCGCCGCATATTTGTCCGCGGTTTTCGACTTCGCACGTCTCTGCGTTCAGGTTCCCGTTCCCGTTTGAATTGCAAAACTTTATAAGGCCTTCGTTGAGTATTTTTCCGCCGGCGACACACATCTGTTCCGTTGAAAGTGCCCCTTCAATCTTGGCGGCGCGATTCTCCGAAAGGCCTGTTATTCGCAATTCCAACTTCGGTACGAAAGACTCTCCGCGCATTGTTATGTTCGGTGCGGCAATTGATAACAAAGGACAAGACACCGTTTCGACGATCGCATCAAGATCCGATGTGACGACCGTATCCGAATCCGAAGTAAATTGCCGGGGAGGGAGACTTTGCGCCCCGTCAATCATCAGACATCGTTTTTCGACATCGACGCTTATTTGTCTAATTGATGAAATATCTTCCGGCAAAACGAGCCTTACAAGCCTTCCCGAAACGAAATCATATTGCCGTCGAAAAAAAACGCCGCGGCATGTTTCTATAAAAAATGTGACAAGATTTTGTCCGTAACAGGTTACGGTAACGGTATTTTTTCTGCCGGAGGGTATGGAAATGCACGCAGAGGCCGGATCGATCGGAACAATCTCCATGGCGCAAATAACGGCGCACCATGCGAAAAAAACGAAACTCGGTATAACTTTTTTCATCGACGTCTCCACAGTTATTCGGAATGCAAAAGAAGCAGATCGTTAAATTGAGCAATCAAACAGTTTATGTCTCCTTCCGGAAACGGTATATTCTTCTTCTCGAGGGCCTTCTGACGTTGCTCCCAAACGGCAAACTCGGAGGCATATATTCTCCTCATTTTTGTAGTTTCATAAGTTTCTATATGGAGGCATTTCTGCCCCGGTACTCTTCCAAGCCACTTCGGTTCCTCTCCGATAAAAGTATTCGTCACATAACTTTTGGCATTTTTTAATGCCTTCAATGCCTCCGGAGGCAATTCAACTTGCAGAAGTTCACATTGTCTGCAAACAACAGCTGCGGCATCGTGCTTTTCCCGTATCGTTTTTTTGGAAATACCGAGAAATGTTTCGTCTATACGACGAGGCATTAATTCGGGCGTTACTCTTCCCAAAGAAAAAGCAAAATGTACGGACCTTTTTTTGTTGAGATTTTCCGAATCCTGTATTTTTATTCCCTGAAGTTTGACAATTTTTTTTAAACGGATCAATTCGTTTTTCAATTTAAAGACAGTTTCTTCCCGTTGCTTGTTTTCATCTTTAAGTTTACTGCACAGCTGATCAAACTCTTTCTGAAGAGCAGGCTCCAAACGCCCAATCGCCATTTGTTCCGTTTTGATCACGAGAAAAGGAATCAGCTCGGAGATCTTTTTTTTCACAATGTCTTCCACAATGTTTTCGATTGCCTCTTTCATTTCGGTAACAAACGACAACCGGACGGCAGCCGGCATATCGACTCTTGCTTCGTTGGGAATCGCCACATTCATCCCGCTTGCGCCAAAGCGCATACAAACCGCACACAACACGCTTGTCGACAATCTTTTCATAAGAGCCTCCATTTCCGCAAAACCGCGCCCGAATCCGATACAACTTCATCGCCCGCATAAATGTTCGATTCGTTAAAGTTGCCTGCAATGTAAGTTTGTATAACGTCCGTGATACCCGTATTCATTTTAATTCTTTCGTTATTAACAAATCATGCGTGCATGGTTGCATGCTTTTCTTCAAAAACCCACTGTGAAAAAACACTAACATGATATGCCGGTAAAAAAACGAAATAGAAAAATTTCCCTTAATAATCAATCGATTATCTGTAACGCCATCTTGTTTTCATTTCGTCTTTTGATTTTTTTACGAAAACATATTTTTCGGGCAAATTTTGAGATTTTCGGAAAAACAGGGAATTAGCGGATAAAAATACCGAATAAAACTGCACGACAGAAACTTATGCAGTCCGAACATTACACAAAACGGCGGAACTTGGGTTTTCGAATTCTTCCTTCGCTGCGAAAGTACTGTAATTGCCGTATGCTTTCGGCAGCATTTCGATGATTGCGTCGATGCGGTCGGAGCTAAACCGCATGATTACTGCGACCGCACCGAGGAGAATGCCTTTAATTTTTCCCTTGGCGACGAGGTCTTAAAGCAGCAGGAAATTACAGGCCGAATAAGCGGATCTTAAAAAGTATCGGGGGGACGGCATTTGGGGACGGAAGGTTTTTTCCGCCACGGTCGGCAACGTAAATTCGGAAGCACACGGAAGAACAAGAACTGCATCACAAGGGCGATAATTTCAGAATATCGGTTAGCTTTAGAACAGATTAATCCGTTTTTCCTGCTTTTGCTTTCAGGCGACAGTCGTTGACGGGGAAACAAACTGTAAAATAACCCGGATTTGTACGGGAGAATATCTAAAAGCACAGAAACCCGCGACTTGCGGCTCCGAGATAATTTTCCGGACTTCAAATGTAAACGGAACCCGCAAAAAGACGGTCTTGAAAAATTATAGACATATCGACCTTAAATCCGGTAGATTTCCGCAGTATTGCATGCGATTAAGAAGAAAGATCCTAAAATGCGGATTCTGAAAATAAAATGCTTTGCCATGCCGCTTATATTTCTTGTCCTCGTGGTTTTGGCGATCACCTGCGGCGGTTTCGTACCCTGCGGGCTTAAATCGTTGTTTTACACGATAAGTCTGATAATTAAGGATTGTCTGATCTTTTCCCTTCCGTTTTTGATTTTTTCGCTGATTTACAATTCCGTCAGCAAACTCGGCGACGGAGCTTTGAAATTTATAATGATAATCGTGCCCCTCGTATGCTGTTCAAATTTCGTTAATACTCTGATTTCCTATGCAACTTCTCTGGTTTTTATCGGATCGGAAACAATCTCCGCCGTAAAAACAGACGCTGATGCGCTTATTTTGACTCCGATGTTTCAAATGAATTTACCGAAATTAATATCAAACGATTTCGCCCTTTTGTCGGGAATTTTGTGCGGACTGGTCGCGGGATTCGCGAAAAACAAAAATTTAAACGGAATTAATTTGTTTTTCTCTCGCTTTCAAAGTTATTTTTTCAGGATATTAACTCCGATAATGCCGTTTTTCATCCTGGGAACGACGCTGAAATTGCAGCATGAAGGCATGCTGGCGACAATATGCTCGAATTATCTGTCGATTCTGTCGATTTTCGCCCTGTCGGCATACGGTTGGGTGCTGCTGCAATTCGCTCTGCTTTCGTCTTTCAAAATCGATAATCTTACGGAATATATCCGAAACATTACTCCGGCAGTAATAACCGGATTCGGATCCATGTCCAGCTCGGCGGCGTTGCCCTTATCCGTAAAAGCGGCGGAGGGCAATTGCTTCGATAAAAATAACGCCGCCGTCATAGTTCCGGTCACCGTTAACGTACACCTCGTCGGAGATTGTTTTTTCATTCCTTTGACGGCGATCGCCGTTGCGATATCTTTCGGACACGGTTTCCCTTCCTTTTCCTCCTACCTGTTGTTTGCATTTTATTTTGTGCTGGCCAAATTCGCCGTTGCGGCGGTTCCGGGAGGAGGAATCCTGGTCATGCTTCCCGTGCTGCAAACTTATCTGGGGTTCAACGCGGACATGCTGGGACTGATTACGGCGATATACGTTCTGTTTGACTCCTTCATAACCGCCTGCAACGTGGCCGGCAACGGAGCGATGGCGATGATTTTCGACAGAATCACATATCGCATCGGATGGAAGAAAGTCGTTGCCGAAAAGTCGGATGAGGATATATTAAAGTAATCGGAAACGTATTCTGCGACAGAACGTACGTCAACCGTCATTGTCTGAAGGCAAAAGTATGAAGGCGCCGCGCGCATTTCGCCGTCGCTGATCTACTTCAGCGTGTTCGTCGCTTCCTTTACCTTCAAAAACGAAAGCCGGCCGATCAGAAGACCCCGACGCTTTCGGTCATGATCTGACAGGCCCGGATCCTGCGGCCGAAAAGTCATGCAGGTTTTCAACGAGGGACTCGTTTTTCTTCACGACGGTCGCCGTCATGTCGGCAAAACTCCTCGGACGGCATTTTATTCCGTCTGCAGACAATTGCGTCACAAAAACGTTCGACATATAAGCGCAACTCCCGGACTGCGTATAATTACTCGGCGTCCGAACGGACCCGGGTTTTGTTCTTTATTCGCTCTCTTGCAGCCGAGCAGTTCATATCTGCATCATATTTTTAGAGTCTTTAAAAGCCTTTTTCCGAGTACTATGAAAAAAAGGTGAGAATACAAGTTGTGAAAAGGACGCTGGTTTTAGCGACTTTTAGCGCAATACGTTACAACAAACAACTTTCCGAGTACTATGAAAAAAAGGGAAGAATACAAGTTGTGAAAAGGACGCTGGTTTGGGCGGCTCTTAGCGCAATACGTTACAACAAACAACTTTCCGAGTACTATGAAAAAAGGAGGGAAGGCAAAAAAAATGGTGGCCGGGGTGGCGTGCATGCGTAAAATGCTCTTGCCGCTCAACGCTATTTTGAGGAATGGAGAAATCAACTTTCAGGTATTGCGAAATAACAGGCAACAGGGGGAGATCATGTTCATTTTTTAGTGCAATCTGTTTCCGCGTACGGCGTTACGAAATCGGTAAAGATGATAAAAAGCATCAGGGTAAAAGAGATTTTAAGCGACTGCTTTGCAATCGTAGCGAGAAAATATGGAAATGAAAATACAATTGGAAATTGCGCTCGGCATCAAGGAGAAAAATTATATAAAAACAGTAGTCGGGCAGAATTGTTTTAAAATATCGCACCGCAGAGATTTTAAGCGACTGTTTTGCAAGCACAGCGGGAAAATATGAAAAATGAAAATACAATTGGAAATTGCGCTCGGCATCAAGGAGAAAAATTATATAAAAACAGTAATCAGGCAGAATTGTTTTAAAATATCGCACCGCTTTGCAGCAGGCGATCCGCCGTATCTTCGAAAAGCTGTTGCAAACTGCGAAACGCTTCGGGATACCGTCGTTTCATTCTTTAAACAAGATAACATCTGCTGTTCGCCTTTAAATGCTACCGTATTATGACGTATTTAAAATCAGTTACTGTTATATTTTTGAAAAATAAGACTTGAACATATGGGGTCGGCATGTTTTCATAGCATCTAATGTTTTTCCGACGGGATATTGTGAATGTCTGAGGATTGTGTACGTTGTCTCAGTAATGCTTTTGCGAAAACCTTAGATGCTCGGGAAACAGCTGATATAGCATCTTCTGCACTGAATGCCTTTCGGGAAAATTTTCAAAAACTGCATTCTCCCGACTCTGCTTTAGACCTGCTTGATGTCAATGATGTGAAAACAATTGAATCAGCATGGAATGTCAGCGGCTCGGTGATTTTATGCGAAAAAAAATTCGTGAAGAAGATGGTCGAGATCTATGCAATAATAGCAAATCTTACGGAAGATGCGAAAAGCGCTCATGTTCGGACAACGGAATCCTCGGAATTATTTAAACAATCGGCAAAGCTTACGGGCAAAAAATTAAGAATGCTGGAATTACTGTGCGATTGCACGGATTTATATTTGCTATGGCGTTTATTAACTTCGAGTTTTTTTGATGTGGACGTCTATGGAATTTATGCCGGTAAAGTTCTTGAACTTTATTCTCACTGTTGTGCAACTGCCGTCAAACATAATCTGCATAAAAATGCAGACGCGGAGAAGCGAATAACTGTCCTCCGCGATTTTCTTTTCGATGCTTCCGTATATATCTTACCGGAGACTGAATTGGACTTTTGCGTCAAATTTTTACAAAAATATCCGCTATATGCAGATGTAATTGCAGAATTAAAAAAAGTCAAAAAATATTATAAAAAATATTATAAAAAAAGATCCTTTCGTAAATAGGTCAATCTCTCGGGCGTGCGGCTTGCTTCCCCCTTTTGAAACACGCGCAAACGGCGCGTCGCGGGCTATTTCCCTCGGCGGAGAGATTCAATTTTTAAGCGTCGGATCCGGGGCGCCGGCCAACGTCGGAATGATGCGGACCTCTCCCATGGAGAGGTTGTATACGAACGGCAATTTACATGTCGAGCAATCTTCGGCCATTAAAACAAAAGCCCTCGAAAATACCGGAGACAATCTCTGCAAATACTCGTCGACGTCCTAAAGAACGGTCGGGGAGTGATCGCAGCCGCTCATCGAAAGAGACGCCCTGAACCGCGCCCGGGAAACGGATCTGCTCTCAAGGAGTCTCGAGGAGGATCGGATAAGCGGAGAACTTTCTCCCGGTTTATATTTCGGGGAAATATCGATTCCGACGACGCTCGCGGAGTTTTTATCCCCCGTCAACGATCATTTGGCGGAAGATCGGTGAAAAAATGAAAAATCCCAAGAATAAGACGGAGGCAAAACTCAAATTTCTGCCTGCCTCAGGTATTGAGAATAAACCAGGCAATAATAAATTATCATGGAGGGCTCGTTTAATGGTAGGGAGTTCCGTTTTGACGATAATTGTGTTGTTGTTTAGTGTTTTTATCAAGTATTAAAAATCGGCCGTTCTACGCGGATATATCTGTCTTCAATCTCTTTTAGGGCAGATTCCCCGCTGCTCTGCAACGTAAGATATTCTTATGAGGATTTATATACATAAGAGTCACAATGTAACGGTACTATTGTATCACTTGGTTTTTCCGGCCGAATACAGAAGGGCAATTTTTGATGATACGGTAGAAAAGGCGTTATAGAAGTGTGCGAA
>JAISMS010000066.1 GCA_031276565.1 Holosporaceae bacterium
CACTGCCCAGGGGGGGGGGCATGACAACTTTTCTATCTGGTATTTGCCGCTTTGCGCAGACGGGATACAACGCTCGGACAGCGTGAAGTTTCTCCGGCTGCCCGCCGGAAAAAGCCGAAAAATCATCGGGGGAATCCGCAGAATTTCGAAGTCGACACGGATATCGCATATAAAAACGGGAGGACGGTTTCTCCCGGAAATATATTGCCGAACTCCGTCGCGCCAAAGCCTTTCGCCGACAAACGCCGAGCGTCTCCTGAAGGAAAATGTCCGCCGAAACCTCTGATTTCCGTAATCATTCCCGTATATAACGTCGAACGCTATCTGAGAGACTGTTTGGATTCGGTGCTTAATCAGTCTTTTAAAAACATAGAAGCGATATGCGTAAACGACGCTTCTCCGGACAGATGTCCGGAAATTCTCAAGGAATATGCCCGAAAAGATAAACGAATCAGAATCATAAATCATCCGAAGAACGTCGGACCGGCTGCCGCCCGCAACAGCGGGTTAAATGTGATCCGCGGCGATTATGTGGGGTTTGTTGATTCGGATGACTGTATACACCCGGATATGTATAAAATATTATACGCGGAAATACAAAAAGGCGACCGCGATTTTGTCTTTTGCAGTTTGCGTTTTTTAAGCGACGACGCCAAGCCGCCTTTTTCTCCGATAACGCGCTACGGATGCCGCGAAAGAACTCGGGAAAATTTTGCAGAGCGATTTGATAACGGAGTATGTAGAAGCCTGTACAAGAGAACATTTATCGATAAAATGAGATTCGACGAATCTCTGGTTATCGTGGACGATTATTATTTCAATTTATGTATTACAAAATTCGTAAAAAAATTTGCGGAAGTACGGGTCCCGCTCTATTATTATCGTCTTTCTGAAAAATCCGTTTGGAGATCGTCATTTTCCCGGGAAAAAGCGGACAGTATCTGTAAGGTTTTGGAGAGAATTCAAAATTCTCCGGAGTTGATGTTGAACGAAAAAGAGAAATTAACGGCAAATATCAGAATGTCAGAAGATTTGATAAAGGAATCCCTCAAGGCATCATTCGGCGTGTTTTGGTATACCTTCGTCAAACTGAGTCGCCTTTATTCCGACGGAAAGACAGACCGAAAAACGGTGGATTTACGGTTGGATCTCCTCGGGGAATCCCCGGTTGCCAAGGCAATCAGACTCGCATTTCGGATACTGACGGGTATTCACGGAATATTCGGGCGCTTTGCAGAATAATTGCGGGACGAACATCGAAAAGCGATTCGGAAAGTAATTCCGTTGCGGCGTGATTTTTCCGAGACGTATCTTTGCTCAGCGGGGCGGAGAGAGGGAAGTATTTTGAATGCAAAGCAGCGGTATTTTTATCTCGTTTGCGGGATCGGCATTAAAACGCATCATTGCCTGCATTACCGAGTCTATGTTGTCCCTGTCGTCGTCGACGAATACTATTTTTGCAGGACGGCTGCGCAGTTCGCCTTTGCCGAGGATGCTGCTCAGCACATCTCCTTTTGTGCTGCAGGAAAGACGTTGATGCAGCATATCCATGAGCATGGAGCTGTAGAACAGGTCGTAGCATACGTCTGCGTCTGTTTCCGTCGTTATGCTGTTTTCCAAGCAGCAGGTGTATACGACTCCGGTTAATTCATCTATGTCGTAGGCGGTAAGCTGCGGCTCTCTTCCGTCAGATTCATCTGACTCCGTTACTTCCGCGAGCCGAACGCCGCGTACGCCGGAGGCAAACACGTCTTTGGAAAAAGACAAGCCGAACTCTTCGGCTTCCGGGGGCAGTATATCTCTTGCACTATTGGGTTTCGAGGTAAGAACGAAAACTTTGGCTCCTGCCTCGATAAAATTTTTTATCCTGTTCGGTAATTCCGGATCAAGCAGCAGCAGCCGATGCTGCAAGACAAGATTATCATCATAGTCGAGTATGATAAGGGAACCGGCCATGGGGGCTTCGGAAGTTCCGTCGAATGTAAATTCCCTGATCGCGGCGGAAATTTCTTCCCAGTTGTTCGACGTAACGAATCGGCAGAGACCGTTTTCGGCTTGCGTCGCCGTCATTCCGAAAAGCGACGCGAACGCTATGGATTTTACTATTCCGTTCATGGCGTTTTCCTTAATATCCGTATTTTTATACTGCATATTTTTTGAAAAGCAAGTTTTTTTAAATAAAAATATATTTTTCGGAATATTCAGGATAAACGGATTTTTCCGCTAAAACGACGTCGCCCGGGTTTTTTGCAGCGAAGCGGCGATTTCCGCGGAACGGAGGAGTTTGCGCATAAACTCTCCTCCGCGAAAATAACGCCTAAAGATAAAACTGTCTGAGTCGATCGATATAACTGTCACGCTGCTCGGCATGCCAAACCGTAAGATTATGAATGCAAAGCAGCGGTATCGGTTCCGCGGCTTCCGAATTAAAATACCCGATCGCCCTTATCATCGATCTTATATTCGTTAAATTGTCATCCACAAACACTATTTTTTTCGGACGACTGCGCAGTTCGCTGTTTTCGATGAGCCTTACCAGCAAATCTCCCTTAGGAATAAAAATGACCCCCAGATCGTCGCAGAGTAAATCTTTGGCGTTAATACCCTCTGTCGCGGAGGCCTCTTTCATTTCGGAATTGCGAATGCAGCTGCAATATATCACGCCGTTTGTTGCGTCGACGTCGTAGCCCGTATTGTCGAGCCAGACCGTATCGTTACAATGAAAGCGCACTCCCCGCGCGATCCGGATGCCGTTTCTGTTTTCGGCGAATACGTCTTTGGAAAAGGACAGCCCGAGGCGTTTAATATCTTCGGTCGTGGTCTCTTTTCGGTTATTAATTCTCGCGGTGAGTACAAAAACTTTGGCTCCCGCCCTGATAAACCCCTCTGTTCGCTCCGGCAATTTCGAATGAACTAACCGGCCATCGTTAACGAGATTGGCGTCATAGTCTAGAACGATAAGGGAGTCGTCCATTTTTCCGTCGGGGGCGGCGGCAAATGACGTTATTCTCGAATAAATGCTGTTCCAGTCGTATGACTGCTGATACGTCGTCATCTGATTGTTCATTGCCTGCGTTAGCGTTACAAAAAGAAGCGACGCCGCTGCCGCTAATCTTATAATTCCGTTCATATATTATTCTCCTTTG
>JAISMS010000082.1 GCA_031276565.1 Holosporaceae bacterium
ATATGTCTTGCACTTCAGTATGACAGGAATTGTAATCAGAAGAAGATATCAAGAAACATCCGTACTGTGTCGGGCTTGCGGTATTTTTTTATACGGGAAACGAAATATTCTTATATTAAATACTTCCGGTTTTAGCCGACGACAATCGGTTGTATAATTAACTTGTTTTTTTTAATATATGCTTATTGAATAGTGATCATTCTGTCTTGATTGTTTTTGTAGAAGTTATTATGATAATAACGGTTGACGGTACATATGGAGGCAAAAATGAAAAAGATATTTTTTTGCGGAATTTTTTGGTTGTCTGTAAATGCTGTTGATGCAATGAAATCTGATCCTTATGCTGTTTCTTGTCCAATAACAGTTCGCCTTCAGGTTCCTGTGCCGATTGACAGGACAACCGAACCGGGCCCTAATGACATTAACTCCCTCATTGCTTATCTAAAAACGCTTCCTTTAAATATGAATAATATCCCGTTGCGCTTATATGAAAGCATAATAGATATTGCCGCCCGTGTTCCGATAGACAGTGAACTTACAAATATGTTGTTGTCGTTTTGGGGAATAGAAGACTCGTCTGTTTTTGAAGAAAAGGAAAAAATTATCCCGGAACTTATAAGAAACATTTGTGAAATTTTAGCAGAAGTAAAAACGGAAATAACAAATGACGGATCACAAAAATAAAAAAGGAGGCTGATTATGAAAAATATTAGTTGTTGCGCGCTGTGTTTTTTGTTTGTTTCAGGAGTTTGTGCGGTTCCGTTGACGAGAGAAGTTCATGCTCGCGTGTCAATTTCTCCGAAAAAATTGCCTGATTTAAGAAAAGAAACAGGCTTTCAGGAAAGAGAAGAAGCAGACTTTCAGAAAAAAGTAGTTTCTAACACCTTAAAAATAAGTTCTTTTGCTCTCACTGACGTGGTGTCGGTTTTTGAAAACATTACGGAGGCGTGTCGAAGGGCAAATGTGTATTCATTGTCGTTTGAGGACTATAAATATGAACTCGATAGTGCGGTTGAAGCAATAACCGGCTCAATTCCGCTTCAAGTTTCCGAGAATCAAAAGTGGTTTTTGAGTTTAATCGCCGGTTTATTAGCAGATGATTCGAAAATTAGAGAAAAAATATCTGATAACTATAAAATTGTTCCTAACTGCCTCTTTTTTTTTGATAGTTTTAATAGAACGAATGTATTCTCCGGTTCAGAATATTGTTCTCTATTTAATAAAAACAGTTTAATGGATTTTTACTTAGTTCTCGCTTGCGGAAAAGCTGCGGAAGACGCAGAATCTCCTCATTGGGTCACGGGAAATTTGCAGAATACAATAAAAACGCTCAGACAAGTGATTAATTATGCAGATCCGACACAAAAAGAATTGCTTGAAAATTTTGAAAAAACTTATGAGCAGTTTAAATTTTACGATGGAGAGTAAGGTTGAATTATAAATTTATTAAAATCAGCTTAATTCTTATCGGTGGCGTTTTTGATTGCTCTGCAATGGACATTGCTGCATCAGTGGCGAAAGTTAAGGAAAGTCATAGGCAGGCAGTATGTGATTCCGTCGCCCTCTTGCAAGACATTTGCAAGAATTATTCCCGGTCAAGGCAAATACTTCTGGCAAAGCATCTTATACACAGTGCACATGCCAGCACTGAAAAAGAACTTTTATCGGCAAAAAAGATAATTCCGAATATTATTTTTGCTCTGTCAGATTCAAATAATACGCAATCTTCTTCGGAGGCATTAACAACATTAAAAATACTAATACACGAGCTGAAAACGGCGACGACGACTCTAAGTAGGACAACAATTAAGACTGATACTGATATTGTAGATACAAGTACCAATAAGGCGTTGTTTATGCAGATACGAAACAGTGCAACTTCAGCAGTTCGTTTTATTCCGAGAATAGCTAAATATTTCAAAACACATTCGGAATATTATGGGGCAGTTACTTTGCCTCAATCTCTACCGGAAAATTTCGAGGGAAAAAGCAGCTATACTCCCGAAGATTTAAATCTTCTTAAGGAAACATTAAAATCTTTTTTTGATTTTATAGATTCTAACGAAAAAGTAAATCTATTGATTCTTAATTTTTTTTCTCCATGTGTTATGAATGCAATCGTGACGTTCTGCGATTTGTCTCTCCAAATTCCCCACGGATGTGTTATTGAAACATTGAGTAATGATGGAGAAAATCAGTTGCGTTTTGCAATAATTAAAGAGTTTACTCCTGATGAATTTTTTGGATTTACTTTAGCATACATCGAAAAAAATCAAGGACCTGATCTGGAAACTTTACCTTTTGAGGCTAAGTGTTCTCTGCGTATTATTGCACCGATAAAAATTATAGTTGCCGGTGATCCTCCGGAGCATACTGATGCCGTCATCGCTTCGTTTTTTCCGGAAACTTTGAATAAATAATGAATTTTTGTTTTTTTCAATACGGTATTACTGCATGAGCGAGTGAATTTTTAGAGTTTCATTTTTTTCCCGTATTAGGATTATTCGTCCGCGGCGAAGGATAACATACTATCTGAAAGACTGCATTGCATATGTGTTACCGAAGAATTTTTCGAACTCGAAAGAAATCGGGGCTGTCATTTATGGAAAAAGAGAATGTTTTTGCGGTACAGTCGGCACTGTTACAGAAGATATAATCAAAAAATATATTGAAGATTAAGATAATGAGGATTTTGTATTCAAATACGGGACGAAAAGAAGGATTATCCTCTGTCGACGTATCTTCAGATATTAAATACTTGCGGTTTTAGCCGACGACAGTTCATCTATGCCGTTGTCACTGCGCAGGTATTTTACTTTTTATTTTCGCGCCGGGAAACGGCCTTTTTGTCGCAAAGAATTTGGCTGTTCAAAGCACGGATAATTCTTCGTCGCGCCTCTCATTCTTATAATTCCGCGCGATAAAATGCTCCCCAAATTTTCCGTTATAATATCATAGTAGAACGGACTTCTCGCGGCGTATTTCCACCATAGTTCGGAAGAGCCCGTATCATGCCACGGTCTTCCCCAGACGCACCTTCCGTAGTGCAGAATAAGGGCTTTTGCTCTCTCGCGAACCTTGGGATAGTACCAGAGCATATTCCATTTTCGATCGATTATATGCACTCGACCGTCGCAGATGATATTCAGAACGTCCTGATCTTCGCTCTGCAGCTTTTTTCTGTTTTTCGGATCGGATAAAAGCCTCAGACATCTGCCGACAAACTCCTCTCTGTTCAATTTTTCCATATCAAGCACCAGCATTCCGGCCAGCACATGGTCCTGCCATCTTTTCTTTATATCGCGCTCGATACGATGCAAGTAGTATTTTGCCCACACGTAAAGTTTATCTCTCGAATCGATTGCCTCAATAAAACGTCGTGCGCGAACCAAAAGCGCCGCTTTTTCTTCCGGATTCGAATTTTCGCGGGGCAAGTCGACGCCGAAACTCGCTTCCCAAAAGGAACATGCTCCTAAACTCTTGCCTTGCAAATCGATGTTGTGGAGCTTCGATATGTCGGTATTTACGATAATATCGCAGTCGAGGTACACCATTCGTTTATAGGCGGAAAATATTTCGGGAATAAATATACGATAATAGGTGGCGATCGATATAGTCTTACTGCTCACCAGAGGAAAATTTTTTCTGTCGAGCTTTATAAAAGGATTTATATCGAAAAATCTGACGGAAAAATTTTTCCTCTCCTTCACCATTTCGAGAATACGCGCTTTTCTCCCGACCGATATGCCTCCGTCCAGTATCCACACGTCGTAGTTATTGTTTTTATCGGAATTGTCGATCAGCGACTGCAGGGCCACTCCCAGACAGAGCGCAAAATTATCGTCGCAGCCGAAAACGACGGATATATTATTGCGATCAAACGCCGGCTTCGCGTCTTCAATGGATCTGACGACGGTTACCTGCGGCTCGGGTCGAAAACACAAGAACAGGACAAGGAAAAAAACCGCCGTAGCCGGAAGGAAAAATTTCATCGAACCGAGCCGCAACAGAGATCGTATTTTTCCTGTAAGCGTTAAAAGTTTTCCCGTTTGTGATCGTGGGGAGGGGATATTTTCTTTTATGTCCATAGATCTTTATCTCCGCATTTCTTTCGTCGGATAAGTATTATTCGAAAAAAATTAATTAACACTTAATTTCCTGAAGCCGACGGTCGGGAACAAACAATATTATAAGGAAAAAGCGAGAATATTTCCGCTCCAAACCCCGCAAATGCCTTCTTTCTTTATCTGCAACGCCGTTGCCGAACGAACCTCTTTTGCAGACCTCGGGATAAAACGATCTTGGGATTGCTAATTTATTATAGTTTATGTTGTAATAAGCTTGCGTTATTCGGAGTATGTTTGATGCATTGTCCGAAATGTTCAAGTTCGGAGAATATCAGATCAGGCGGCCTGTTTGCAAAGATATAAGTGTAAACATTGCGGTTATCATTACACGAAAAGTACTGAACGATGTTACCCGGATTCGATAAAATTGAAGGCCGCAAATCCATATCCGGAAGGCTGCGGATTTCATCGCACAGAGAGGTTAACGGGTATTTCGAATGTAACTGTGATGAAACGGGTTCGCGCTTTGGCAACTCCTTTAAGTTGAGATACAGTTCTGTTCATGAGAGAATTCGCTATTGCCGGATCGAAGAAACAGAATTTAGGCATACGGGAGATTACCACTCCGGATTCCGACTTTGCGTAGGGGAAAACCAAATAGCCGATCATCATTTCCTGCAGCAAATCCGCATATCCCCGAACGCTCTTGGCATCAACGGCGCATTCCCGGGAAATATTGGAATAGCTGATCATTTCTCCGTTACTGAACGCCATAGCTTCCAGAAACCTGCCGAATGCTCCGAAATTTCTCAGACGACTTTCCCATTGGATTTCCGGCGCCAAATATTCGGAAACATAACTCTTCAACATTCTCGTCGGATCTCCGTCGGATAAAAAATGATCCGGAATGAGACCGCGATTAAAAATTCCGAGCAAATCAAAACGCGGCAATTCCGGATAGCACAACGGCATGAAATTCTGTCGCCATGCCCTGCCGCCCAACAAATTCGCCCCCGAATGTTTGATTCGCCTCATGCCAGATCCGCACATCACAAACGATATGCCTCGCAGGTTTTCCGTCATCCAATGAATTTCATCCAAAAGAGCGGGGATTTTTTGTATCTCGTCTATAATTACCGGCCGTTTCGGTTGGGCCGCAATTATTCGTTCCCTTAAAAGATACGGTCTCGCGTTGTACTCGATAAATTCTCCGCTTTTTAACAGATCCGCGTAAATGCTGTCCGAAAAACGCTGCTTTAA
>JAISMS010000090.1 GCA_031276565.1 Holosporaceae bacterium
TAGACATATACATGAATACCATAGGTTAAGAGCCGAATGGGCCAGATTTTCTTTGAACGACATACCATTTAAGACATATTCTCCGTCCGGTATACTACTCATCAACCAGTTTAGAAAAATTGACAATTCATTCAACAGAGGATCAAGAGCATCATGGTCTTCTATGCATGCAAAAGAAATTTTTATATCCAAATAAGCAGAAACCCCGTCTATTTTAGCTTGCATGTTCGCTTCATCACCATCTATACAATACGCGATAAAATCATCAAATTCATTTTTTGTTTTTGGAAGATCTCTATTATATCCACAATCAGGAATACAGCTTAAAACGTCTTGCAAGGAAGCTTTTATTTTCACACGATTATCCTCCTCATCTCCGCGTCGGTAGTAATAACCCACCCCCTGAGCGAGGTCATATTCTAATCCGCCGATCTGTATGTCGGCTGTGGCATGACTGTCGCAGTTTTGAATTTCCTTTTTATTCTCCTCCGTCAGGCAACTTACATCAGCGGCAAAACACAACATCGCCACGCGGCAAACACCATAAAATGCACCGAGTACACCGCTTTTAAACATATCATGCCTCCAAAATATCAATAATTCTAACTTGAAACTAATTATACTCTGCTAATTTTCCTTATGCAATCTTTTTCTTAATGAAAATTATTTTTTTTTATCGACACAACTTAAGTTAATAAGCATCTTCTTAACTTCAACGCTCCGGACAAGGGTTTTAACTCAACACACCGACCGCCTTGTCCGAGTACTCCCTTGTTTCGGGAAGATTTCTTAAAACGGGATAACAGGTCTGGTCCGATGCGACTTGTTTGATTTACATCAGAGGTGGCTCCGGTATTATTGCCGACTCTGCTGCCGTCTGAAGACGGAATTACGGAAAAGTTAAATACGGAACAAGTATCGGAAGATTACGAAAAATATACCGGTGCAAAACCGAGCAAACTGACACATTCTGAAAAGCTTTGGCAGCAGACGGAAAGGAATGAAATTATAACCGAAAAAATAATTAAGGACTTCTATTCGTCCTTAGCGGCAAATGCATATCGAGGATTCGCATACAATACTGTTAACGGCCTTCGAGATGAAAGCATCTCTGCAATCTTTATTTTAGATTTGAGCGTAATTACCGGCAACGTATACGCCATGCACGGCAGCGAATATGCGTTGGATGCCGTTCGCGGCGTTCTTCCGTTTTCAAGTGCCGTTTTCTTTATGGCGTTCAATGCGTCCGGTGTGATTTCTTCCATGGTCAGATCTCCGAAAGTACAATCTTAACTAACCTTTTGCAGTAGGAATAACGGGAGGTAATTCCGGACCGGTTGCAGGATCTTCCGGATAAATTGATATTACAATTATTTTGTGGTTTGGGATGCTTTATTGACCCGGCACGAATCTTCACGCCGTCTGTCCGTTGTGTTTACGTTAAATTCCGGTCTTTCAACAGCCCGTTCACAGAGTTCGAGATATCTTTTATTTGCTTTCCGGCAGAGATTGTGAATACACATCCTTTCATCTGTTTTATTCTGAAAGTATCCGGCGCACCTTATCATGCCTCGGCAGCAGCGCATTGCCGCTGTTTTTAGAGCTGTCTTATGTTCTTGGACGTATAAATCTCTGTTTCCCCGGAAATTTCAAAAATTGCCCGAAAAATATGTTTTCGTAAAAAAATCAAAAGACGAAATGAAAACAAGATGACGTTACAGATAATCGATTGATTATTAAGGGGAATTTTTCTATTTCGTTTTTTTACCGGCATATCATGCCGGTGTTTTTTCACAGTAGGTTTTTGACGAAAAGCATGCAACTTTAGATGCAGGTTGCACGTGGTTGTGCAATTCTTTTTGAAGAAAGGAAAATAATCATGAAAAAGACCTTATCAGTCATAATGCTTACGTTAGGCGTCGGCAACGTATACGCCATGCACGGCAGCGAATATGCGTTGGATGCCGTTCGCAATGCGAACGTTATCACAGTAAATCTCAGAGACAACGGTCGCAATTTATTTACCGGGATCGTCAACATCGATAATCTGATCACGGGGTACAATCAGATAGACAACAATTTTCGCGGTATCGGGATACTGAAAACCATAGAAGGAACCCCTGTTTTAAATGTCACTCGAGACTTCTTTCTACTCGACCCGACAGGAAGATTTGTTTTGAATTTTCCGGAAGGAAACGTAAGATTCAACGGAAATATACAATGCGACTCCCTGTCGGTTTACTGCAGGAACTTTTATTGCCTCGATGTCGATTTAGAAGTAAAAGGCAGAATGGAAATAAATGCTGCCAAACATATTATATCATTCGACAGCCGAATAACTGCCGATACAATACATACTGCAGGAACTTTTATTGCTTCGATGTCGATTTAGAAGTAAAAGGCAGAATGGAAATAAATGCTGCCGAACATATTATATCATTCGACAGCCGAATAACTGCCGATACAATACATTCAGGCGGCTTACTTTAGGCCGTCGGACAACAAGAAAACGGGGAAAGTTATTTGACTTTCCCCTTTTTCCTTCCGATATCTTTTCCATATTCTCTTCCGATCTCTTTTTCATAAATTGCCGACGCATGCTTTACAACTGCAGATGGAGTAATTATCATAATCTTTATCCGGAGTTGTAAGGAATCTCATGGAAAGCGGCAATCAAAACAGCGATCATGCCCACGAGTCCATAGCCGGCATAGCGTTTTCTCCGAAAGAAATGTCGCTGATTCGGGAGCTGGTAACGGGAGAGTCCTACAAGGTGATCGCCTCGAGATTATCAATGTCCGACAGGAATGTGCAGTACCACGTAAAAAATATCATGAACAAAATCGGCTGCAATGCCAAATCAGATCTCATGACGTTTTTTAATGTTAACGGAATATTTCCGGACGACCGGTATCAGCGTTATGAGAAGAAAAAATCTCTGCTTAAAAAGGCAATGGTGCGGAGCGCAATTATCGTCGGCGTCGCAGCGGTGTTGGCGATATTTTATTTTCACGGGCAAAATCGAAACATCGCGGTAATGGATATTCCGAGGTTTCACGAAAATTTTCTGAGACGCGGAAAACTTCTCGAAAAAATAACTGAGATTTTGCAATCCCAAAGCGAAATAAAAACCGTCGTCATCATCGGAGCGGGAGGAGCCGGCAAAACATCGCTGGCCCGGGAAATTTTGTGTTCGTCGGAATGTACGGTGAAATGGGAGATTAACGCCGAAACCGCCGTCAGCATTTATAATTCGTTTTTTGATCTGGCCCGTCATTTGGCGATAACGGAAAAATCCCAAAAAGAATTGGAGAACATAAAAGATTCGGCAAATGCCGACGAAAAAAGAAAGAGGCTTATGAAATTAATCTCCCGCTTGCTGAAGGAATCCGGCAATTGGTGTCTTTTGTTCGACAACGTAAACGAAATGCGGCGCGTAACTCCTTATCTGCCTCAAAGTACGCAGTATTGGGGCAAAGGAAACGTCATAATTACGACCCGCAACGAAGATATCAGAAACACCGGCTACGCAAAATCGTCCTGGATAGTCGACGTCGGGTTTCTGAGCGAATTCGAACAGACGAAATTGTTCTGCGATATCCTCTACGGAACAGAGTTTGAGAAATTGGATAAAAATCTTCAATCGCATTTAAAAAAGTTTCTTTCGAATATTCCCCGCATGCCGCTGGACGTGTGCGCCGCCGCCTATTATCTGAAAAACACGGAAATATCGTTGGAGGACTACGAAAAAATCATGGAAACCTCCGGCAAAGATTTAAGCGACGTCCAGGGAGTTTTGCTGGAGGAAAACGTTAACTACAGCAGAACGCGATACAGTATTATAAGTTCTGTGTTTGAAGAGATTCTGAAGGAAAATCCGCAGTTCAAATCGTTGCTGTTGTTTATGTGTTTGCTGGATTCTCAAAACATTCCCAAAAGCTTGATGAAGACGTGCGCGGATTCCGTAACCGTCGACAAATTCATCCATAATCTCCGAAAGAATTCTCTTACGGTCGGAGGGAAAGACGATTTTTCCATACACCGCAGCAGCCAGAGCATAGGTCTCGACTACATTCTCGGCGTTTTAACGGCGGAGGAGAAAAAGCAAATTCTTGAAAATCTGATTTCCGTCGTTACGCCCTATGAAAAATTGGAGACCCTGCCCTATGATTTAGCAAAATTAACGCCGCACCTGGAAGCGTTTTTGCATAAACTGTCCGGCAGCGGATTTCCGGATTTTTTAGCGGGAAAATCCGGAATTGATTTGCTGATCACGTTGGGAAATATACACCTTTACCGGGCCTATCGCCCGGACGACGCTCTGCATTGCTTCCAAAAAGCTTTGGAGTTAAATAAAAAATACAAATGTTCGGATCCGACGGCGGTTGCGTCGATCAATCTGAAAATAGGCGAGATTTATACCGTCATGAGCGCCGACGACGAAGCGTTGTTCTATCTGGAAAAAAGTCTGAGTTCTCTGCGGAATAATCTGACGGAATTGGCGAAAAATTATCGTTTGATCGGTATAACTCACATGAGAAAAGACCGCTTCCGGGAAGCAAACAAGTATTTTGAAAAAGCAATTGCGGTGCTGGAGCAGGAGCCGATCGACAGCGTTCTGCTTCGCGAAAGAAAATCCGATATTTATGCCGATACGGCCTTCAACTACGCCATGAACGGCATCAACCGCAACGACGCCCCGAAGGCCGTCGCCATAATGAAGAAAGCGGCGGAACTGCTGGCGACGGCAAAGGTCGATCCGCAGTCCGAGTCTTATAAAAGAATTCGCGGCAGACTGGCGATTCACACGGCTCGTTTGGCCGGAATCTATAACGCTTTGGGAAAATACGATTCGGCGCTGCAAACGGTGCGGGAAGCCGAGGATATCATTAAAAAATCCGGATCCGTCGATACCGATATTATCTATGCGCAGGGGATAATTGCCCGTGAGACAGGCCTCTCGCATCTGCGTTTAAACAAAGTGAAAGAGGCCTACGATTATTTTATGCAGGCGAAGAAAATATTCTCCCGCGCCGGCGTCGGAGCTTATTTATTTCGACTTAAAATGCACGAAGCGGAATCCTTGATTCGTTTAAATCGGCCGGACGAAGCTTTGAAAGTCTGCGAATCCGCATTTTCCGCCCCCAACCGCGAGCGCAACAATTATTGCGATCTGTTTTTCAACACCTGCTATTATCACGCGGCGGTAATTAAATATCGCAAAAATGACTTTGCCGCCTCAAGAAAATACTTTGCGCAATTCTTCGCGTCCATGAAGACGTTGTGCAAAAATATTATTCCCCCGGAAAAATATGACGAACTCGCAAAATTGAACGCCTTTCAAGAAAATCCGTCCGATCTGAAAACCTGTTTCGAAAATGCTCTGCACATTTTCGAGTCTGTCTATCGGAAAGATTACGAGTTTACCAAATACTATGTTGAAGAAAATTTGAAATCGGTGAAGGAAAAGTGAGGGAGACCTTACTTCCGGTCTCCCTTCTGCGAACTCTCGGT
>JAISMS010000063.1 GCA_031276565.1 Holosporaceae bacterium
TGCAGCGCGGATTTTTATTATATTTTCGATCGCCCAAAATCGGCGCTTTCAGCGTTTCCGCGCAGTGTACCCGCAACTGATGTTTCCTTCCGGTTACCGGATTCAGTTCCAACAGAGTGTAATCTCCGAGCAACTTTAAAGGTCTGTAGAAGGTAACGGCCCTCTTACCGACGGCGGAAACTCTGATTTTCTCCTCGTTTCCCGCAAATGATTTTTCCAAAAAATTATCCGCCGTGCCGGATTCCGTGATTTTTCCCTCCACAATCGCCAAATAGGTCTTTTTTACGGCGTTATTCCGAAACATTTCGGTTAATCGGCGGGCGGATTTTTGATTTTTGGCAATCAGGAGAACGCCGGAAACATCTTTGTCCAGGCGATGCACTATACGGCACTTGCAATCCCGATGGGATTTTATCAGCGTATCCACCGAAAACGAAAGTTTTGTTCCGAGCTGCACCGGAAGACCGGCCGGTTTATTTAGGGCGAAAAAATCTTCCCCTTCGTATATGATCATTGATTTCAAACGCTCAAACATTTTTCGATCAAAAATCGGCTCTTCTTTTTTGATTCTGTCCGGAGGAGAGAAGATTTTTATCAGATCTCCGACAAACACTCGGCGGGAAGCGATTGCTTTTTTATCGCCGATTTTGATTTTCCCGAGACGAAACATTTTCTGCAGCATTGCCCGACCGACGTCGGGGTAAAGATTTCCGACGATCCTGTCGACCCGCATGCCTTCTTCATCGGGCGTTACGCAATGTTCATGTTGGATTAACGGCATTTTTAACCGCTTCAATGGCCGCTTCCGCTTTGCCGCTGCCTCCGCCCCTGGCAAAAGCCGCGTTTCCTCCGCCCTTTCCGTTCAGAGGAACCAATCCCGCTTTCAGAAGTCCGACGGCGCCGATGCGATTCTGCAGATCCGGACTTACGCTTATGATCAAGGAGACTTTATCCTCGTTTCGATTGGCGACGACAATTACGCCGGACGGATTTTCGGCCGAAATGAGATCGTTTAACGAGCTTAACTCGTTCATGTTGCAGTCCGCAACCTCCAGTGAGCATACAGTTACGCCGGCTTGCGTCGTTTTTCGAACTTTCTCCAGGGCTGTTTCCTGTTTTTTCAGCAATATTTCATGATCTTTGCGTTTCAGATCCGCCGTGAGTTCTTTCGTTTTTTCCTCCAGTTCCGAGGGATCGCACCTCAGATTTTCCGCCGCGGAACGGAGAATTCTTTCGATATTTCTCAAATGATCCAGGATTTTTTCTCCGGTGACGGCTTCGATTCTTCTTACGCCCGAACCTATGCCGTTTTCGGAAAGAATCTTAAAAAGGCCGATCCGTCCGGTCGCCGAAACATGGGTTCCGCCGCATAATTCCGATGATATTCGTTCGTCTCCCGACATTACGGAAACCGTTCGAACCGAATCGCCGTACTTTTCCCCGAACAGAGCCGTCGCTCCGGCCGCAAGAGCTTCGTCTTTAGACATGATTTCACATTTAACCGGAAGATTCGACAATATCCATCCGTTAACGATTCCCTCAATTTCTCGTATCTTGTCGTCGGAGATGCGGGAATCGCCGGAAAAATCGAAACGCAGACGATTTTCGTTTAAAAACGATCCGCGTTGCACCGCGTGATTTCCGGAAACGCGACGCAATGCGGCATGCAACAGATGGATCGCCGTGTGATTTGCGCGTATTTTTCCGCGTTTCTCGGCGTCAATTTCCGACTCGACCCGATCAAGTTTTTTTAAGCGGCCGGAAAGGAGCTCGCCTTCGTGGACAATAAGTGTATCTTGAAATCTTCCGGTGTTCGTAACCTTAAATACCCCCTCTTCTCCCTTTATGAAGCCAGTGTCTCCGCACTGTCCGCCGCATTCGGAATAGAACGGCGTGGATTCGGTAACGATAAAGGCTTTTCCGGAAGAGAGAACGTCGATTTCTTTCCCGTCCCGAATAATTGCGAGTATTTTCGAAGAATCTTTCTCTTTTTCATATCCGCTGAATTCGACAGGGCCGATTTTTTGCGCCAAATCACACCAGATTGCATCTTCCCGAGCCTCTCCGGATCCGACCCATTTGGCGCGATTTTTCTGTTCCCGCAAAGCCGCTTCAAATCCGACCGTATCGACGTCTATATTTTCGGATTTCAAAATGTCTCGGGTGAGATCAAGAGGAAAACCGTAGGTGTCATAGAGCTTAAATGCTTTTTCTCCGGAAAGAACGCTTCCGGCCGCCATTCCGTTCACTTCGTTTTGCAGAATTTTCAGTCCGCGATCCAGAGTGGTCAGGAATTTTTCCTCCTCCGAGTAAAGGGCGGAAGAAATCACGCTACGCCCTCTTTCCAATTCCGGATAAACGTCCTTCATGACGTCGACCAGCACATTTGACAATCGAAACAGAAACGGTTCCCGAACGTTAAGGAAATTCCCGTGCCTCATGGCACGGCGAATGATACGGCGCAGCACATAGCCGCGACCTTCGTTGCTCGGCAAAACTCCTTCGGCGATTAAAAACGAAACGGAGCGAATGTGATCGGCAATTACCTTGTAGGAAGGATGAGTATCCGCGAAATTCGTACCCGAAAAGGATTTTATTTCGTCGATGATTTCTTTAAACAAATCCGTAAGATAATTGTCTTCCTTTCCCTGCATAACTGAGGTAATGCGTTCCAGCCCCATACCGGTATCTACGGATTTTTTCCCGAGAGAAATTCGGGAGCCGTTTTTCATTTGTTCGAATTGCATAAAAACTATGTTCCAAATTTCCGTGTAGCGGTCGCCGTCCTGATCCGGAGTTCCGGGCATTCCTCCGAAAAACTTCTCTCCGCGATCGTAGAAAATTTCGGAGCAGGGGCCGCAGGGGCCCGTCTCTCCCATGGACCAAAAATTATCCGAACCGGAGATCGGAATTACCGGAATATCTCCGGCAATCTTCTTCCAAAGGATCTTCGCTTCTTCGTCCGTGCGGTAAACAGTCGCCGAAAGCCGTTCCCTCGGCAATTGAAGTTCCTTGACGAGAAACGTCCAGGCAAAATATACGGCTTCCTCTTTAAAATAATCTCCGAAGGAGAAGTTTCCCAGCATTTCAAAAAAAGTGTGGTGCCGGGAGGTAAATCCGACCTGATCCAGATCATTATGCTTTCCTCCGGCCCGAATGCATTTTTGGGCTGTGGAAACGCGCTTCCGATCTCCCGTCTCCCGTCCGGTAAAAAAGTCCTTGAATTGAACCATTCCGGCATTGGTGAACAGTAAAGTGGGATCGTTGTGCGGAATGACGGAGGATGACTCTTCTATTTTGTGGCCGTTATTTTCGAAAAATTTTAAAAAACAACGACGAATATCGCGCGAAAGCATTTTTTACCTCAAAACAAGCGGGGAAATTATAGGAGAATGCCGGTCATTTTACCAGGCGAATTCGTTTTCGAAAGTTATTCGGGCGACAAGCCGACGTTCCGAAAGCAAATTCCGCTTTTATTGTTTCCGGCAGTTCGGCAATTTCCGAAGGCAAAGCCCGAACGATTTGTCCGGGGGTCATGCCTCCCAAACCGAAAGGACCGTAGTCGGTTCTTATGAGACGATTCACCGTACATCCGACGTATTCCGCCATTTTTCTGATCTCCCGATTCTTTCCTTCGGATAAGACCGCCGTAATCCAGGAATTCGCTTTACCGAAACGAATGATTCGGATATCGGCCGGTTTGTATTTTACTTTTTCTACGGTAATGCCTTTTTCCAGAATACGTATTTTCTCCTCGGTCAGAGCTCCGAAAATACGGACGCGATATATTCTTTTCAGGCCGGCGTCCGGCAATTCGAATTTTCTTGCAAGGGATCCGTTGTTGGTGAAAAGAAGAAGCCCCTCGGAGTTATAATCAAGACGACCGATGCAGAGCAATCTTTCGCCGACATTCGGAAAAAAATCAAAGACCGTTTTGCGATCACCGGGATCTCTTCGGGACGTAATCACTCCCCGGGGTTTGTAAAATTTCCAAATAATCGCCTCTTCGGATTTACGCGGAATACGTTTTCCGTCGATCAGGATTTCGGATTCATCGCTCACGAAAAAAACCAGAGTTTTCACGACTTGCCCGTCGACGATCACCCGTCCGCTTTCTATTATTCTTTCGGCCTCGCGGCGGGAAGCAATTCCGCTTTCGGCGATTTTTTTGGCCAATCTGATCGTCGGCGTCAAAATCAATATCCGCTTAAAATACGTTCGATAAGCTGCTTTACCGTCGGAATAAAATTATCGGCGTAAAAGGGATCCTCTCCGAAACGATAGGCCGTATGTCCGGCAAACAACAGACTTCGATCCCGGTCTCCTTCGTGCGCCGCAGCCTGAAGCGCCTTTTGTATGCAGAAACTTCGCGGATCCGGGATTTTTCTCTTCACGTTTTCCTGTTCGCTCCAACTGCTGAAACGACAAGCACTCAAACAGCAGCAACAGCTTCTCTGGTCATTTAGAATTTGCCGATTTTGCTCCGGAGTAACAAAAACGACCGTAGCGGAAGGAGTCAGCATCGCCACGGAAAACCCTTCTTTTTGCCAAGCGATCATATCGTCCTTTCCGGCGGCGTCCACGTGAATTTCCCGTCCCGAAACCGTTACCGTCAGAGGAGAATCTTCGACGATTTTAATCTGCCGTTCTTGTAACGCCAATAAATCTTTCAGCATTTTGTTGTTTACGGCGGACGAATAAAAACCCGTGGGACTTAGGGGAGTCAGGCGAACGTCTCCCCTCTTCAAAGACATAAATTCGCGCTGCCATGCTTTTGCAACCGGACATTCCTCCGTTAAAATCGGACGGGTTCCGAATTGAAACGCCGTCAATCCGAGTTCCTTATTGTTAATATAGTCCTCCCATTCCGAAAGCCACCAAACGCCGCCGGCTATAATTATGGGAAGATTTTGCAGATTGAATTCGTTCATGGTTCTTCGAAGTTCGACCAGGCGCAGGTAGGGATTTTTAGGCGTCAGGGGATCTTCGGCATTGGAAAGACCGTTATGGCCGCCGGCAAGCCAGGGATCTTCGTAGACGACTCCGCCGAGAAACTCGGACATTTTTTTAAAAGATCTCCGAAACAAAGCCGAAAATGCCCTTGCCGAAGACACGATGGGATAATAAAAAACGCCGAATGCCGACGTGATGTCTCCGAGATCGTACGGCATTCCGGCTCCGCAAACCACTCCGTGTACGCACCCTTTGGCGCCTTCGAGAATTCTCGAAAGAATTTCGCGACACCCCCCCATTTCCCAGAGTACGTTCATATGAATCCGTCCTTTGCCGTTCGATCTTTCCCGGGCGATTTGGGCTTGAGCTATGCCGCCGGCCACGGCATATTCCAGCAATTCCCGACGGCGCTCCGGCCATGTTTTTCCCCGATAAATCTGGGGAATGACATTTCCGTTTTCGTCCCGGGAATCGGCGTTAACGGCCGAAAACGTTCCGACCGCTCCGGCGGCTGCCCACGCGCCGCAGGTTTCTCCGTTGGATACGGAAATTCCCTTTCCCCCCTCCGTTATCGGTAATACTTCGACTCCGGAAATTTTTTGTAAATCCAGTTTTATCATCAGCTTTCCAAACTTATACGGCGCCCATTATATATAACGCGGATAAAATTGCAGCATTAAAAACTCGTCGGGCGGAACGGAAAGCGTATACGACCGTTATCAGGCGGCGCACCGTGCGGCTCCGCGCAAAAAATCCCCCGTTCAACGGACTGAATTTCAACATATTATGCCTTGGCCGGGAGATTTCCGCCCGCCGACGGACGTTTTATCCTCTTCATTTAAGCCATTCGGCAATTATTGAGGCGGGATTCTTTAAAATTTCTTCCACCGTTCCGGAGGCGATAATTTTTCCGCCTCCGGGGCCGCCTTTTTCTCCCATTTCGACGACGTAGTCGGCGTTTTTGATAACGTCGATATCATGTTCTATGACAATTACGGTCGCCCCCTTTTCCAAAAGGATTCTCAGATTATGCAACAGCGTTTCGACGTCCTTCGGATGTAATCCGACGGTCGGTTCGTCCAATATAAAGAGGGTATTATCGTGCACTTTACCGATCTCCATGGATAATTTCATGCGCTGAGCTTCTCCTCCCGATAATTCCGGGGTCCCTTCTCCCAAAGTCAGATATCCCAGTCCGATCTCCTCCATGTGAATCAATCTTTTTTGAATCGACGGTTCCTTCCGAAAAAAATCAACGGCTTCGCGAACCGTCAAAGCGAGCACGTCGGCGACGGATTTTCCTTCGTAAAGAATTCCCGAAACCGTAGAATTATATCTTGAAGAATTGCACTCCGGGCAGGGAACCGTAAGATCCGGTAAATACTGAATATCAATGTCCGTTTCCCCCAGTCCTTCGCAGACGGGACAACGTCCGGGCAGATTATTATAGGAAAAATGACTTTCGGTAAATCCCTTGGCGATCGCCTCCGGAACAGCGGCGAACAGTTTGCGGATCAGATCAAAAACGCCGGTATAGGTGGCCACCGTGGATCTGTTGTTTTTTCCTATGGGGGCGGCGTCTAAAAATTGAACGTTTTTAATGCGGGACGCCTCCGACTTCGCAATAAAATCCGGAAGTTTTTTCCCGTCAGATTTCAGAGCGGCCACAAGACATTCCAGAACCAGCGTGGTTTTTCCGGATCCGGACATGCCGGTCACGACGGTCAATTTATTCAGCGGGAATTTTACGTTCACGTCGTTCAGATTGAATTTTTTCGTCACCTGAAGCTCAATCGCTCCGAATTCGAACGGATTGTTTTGCGATTTCGATTCGACGGCGGAGATGACGGATTTTGCCAAATAGGGCCCGATAACGGAGCATTTATCGCCCGCGAGCCGCGTCGGACTTCCGCAGGCGATGACGCGTCCGCCGGCTTCTCCGGCTTCCGGACCCATTTCGATCAGATGATCCGCTTCCCTCAGCAGCAACGTGTTATGGTCCACGAACACAACCGTGTTGCCGTTTTCCGTAAGACGCCGGAAAGTCCTCGCCAATCCCTCTATGTTTGCGGGATGTAAACCGACGGAAGGTTCATCAAACACATATAAAACTCCGGTCATTTCGTTCCGAATGATTTTCGCCAGCTGAATTCTTTGGAGTTCGCCGTTGGAAAGGGTACTCCCCGCTCGATCAAGGGTCAGATATGATACTCCCAACAGCGTCAGCACCTCTAACTTTGTTTTGAGCTCCGTCGTCAGTTCGAGGGTGATTTTTTCCAGTTCCGGCCGCAGACTGCGGGATATTTCTTCCGCAAATCCGTACAGCTCTTCCACGGAAAGCCCGGACGCCTGACTTATGTTGCGGCCGCATAATTCGGAGGCCAGCGTATGTGCGTTCATGCGGCTGCCGTGACAATCGGGACAGATTTCGACGTCGTAATATCTATCTGCTTTAGACAACGTAACCTCGCTGGAACTTTTGGAGCTGTTTATTACGGCAAGACAGGCGTTTTCATAATTTATGTTCAGCGGAATGGCCTTTCCTTTGTCATTGGTGTATATCACCTGATGAATACCCTCTTCGCCGTGCAGAATTATATGTTTTTCCTCCTCCGTAAGATCTTTGTAGGGAATGTCGATGCGCACTCCCAATTCCTTGACAATAAGAGGATTAAGGGTTCGGCCCATCATACGCCAGGGTGAAACCGCCCCCTGTCGGACGGTCAGATTTTCGTTCGGTACCAGTTTTTTCGGATTAATCATCCGAACTGCTCCCAATCCTTCGCATTTGTCGCAGGCGCCCGAAGAATTAAAAGAAAAAGATTCGGCACTCGGAAAGTTGAAATGCGTTCCGCATTCGGAACAAATCAGCTCTTCCGTGCGGAACCCCTCCAAAGACGGTTCCGTCAAATGACCCTGCGGACACGGATGACTCCCCAATCGCGAAAACATAAGACGCAGGATGTTCAGGATTTCCGTCATGGTGCCCGCGGTGCTTCTTATGTTCGGAATCGGCGGACGTTGCCGCAGGGCGATCGCAGACGGCAAATATCGGACGGAGTCGATTTTTGCCTTTTTCGGCTGAGCAATCCTTCTCTTCGAATAGGCGGACAGGGCGCTAAGATACCTGCGAAATCCCTCCGAATACAACACTCCCGACGTCAACGAGCTCTTGCCCGAACCGGATACTCCGACAATGCCGACAACCTTGCCCAGGGGTATGTCGACGTCGATATTTTTCAGATTATTGACGCGAGCCCCGCGAATTTCTATAAATTGCGGCATATTTCCTCCTTTCGACGACGCAAACGCCAGTATTATACAGAACGAAGCCGCCGAAATTCGAGAGTTTTTTTCGGAGTCGAAGAAAATCGAAAGTCGGCGGAAACGATGAAAATAAACGAATCCGCCGCTTTAAATTATATCACATCCTGTTGTAAGCGAATAAAAAAGCATGTATTCTGATTTTGCATTCTTATGAACGGGTATGGTATGGCAAAAGACGATTTAATGGAATTTTCGGGCGAAATTACGGAAGTGCTTCCGAATGCCACATTTCGGGTAAAACTGGAAAACGATCATGTGATTCTGGCTCATACTTCCGGAAAAATGAAAAAAAACAGAATAAAGGTTTTGGTCGGGGATAAAGTAAACGTGGAAATGACAACTTATGATTGCACAAAGGGGCGCATCACGTTCCGGTCAAAATGACTGATTGTTTCGGATCGCGGATGGTATTATCATCCGGATCGGATTTGTGTTTATGGAGGAAGCTGTGGCAATTACTTTCGGTAAAAGGGTTTACGAGTCGTTAAACAAACAGATATCAGAAGAGTTTTCTTCTTCGTACCTGTATTTGGCCATGTCCTGCGTTTTAAAAGATATGGGACTGTCGGGATGCGCGTCGCGGCTGTTGAGGTGTTCAAAAGAGAAAAGCAAAAATGCGACGGAAATTATAGAACACATGCAAATGCGGGCCGGAAAAATAAAACTTTCAGCTCTTCCGGCGCCGAAGTGCGATTGGAGAGCTCCTCTTCATATCTTCGAAGAGATGTTCAGAAACGAACAGAAAAATACGATTGCCGTGCACGCGATATACGAGTTGGCTCTGGCCGAAAAGGATTATCAAAGTCAGTGTTTTATGCCGCCTCTGGTCACAAGACAGACGGAAGCCGAGGTGTCCGCCTCCCTTTTGCTGGAAAAACTGCGTAAAATGCAGTCAAGCGATTTGGGGGTCTTCATGTTCGACGCCGAACTCGCGGATAAATCTTAGGGCTCGATTTGGAAGAGATACTGAAGAGAAAAGAAAATCATATTTCTTTAGCCTGCGAAGCCGTCGGAAGATCTGCCGTCGATCCGGGATTTCATCGGTACCGCTTCGAACACAACGCGCTTCCGGAGATTAACTTCGCGGAAACGGATACGTCCGCAAATTTTCTCGGACGCAATTTGGGTTTGCCGCTGATCATATCCTCCATCACCGGATACGACGTTTCCGAAAAGATTAACAGGAACCTGGCGGGAGTCGCCAATGATTTTCGTCTCGGAATGGCCGTGGGAAGTCAGCGAATCGCCTTCGAAGACCGATCTTTTGAAAATTCGTTCAAAATTCGTCGCTATGCCCCGGATATTCTGCTGTTCGCGAATCTCGGAGCAGTCCAGCTTAATTGCGGATATTCGGCGGACGAATGCAGGAGGGCCGTCGACATGGCGGAAGCCGATGCTCTCATTCTGCATCTGAATCCGATGCATGAAGTTTTCCAGACGAACGGAAATACGGATTTTTCGGGACTGCTGGGTAAAATAGAAAAGATTTGTTCTTCGCTGAAGCATCCGGTGTTCGTAAAAGAGGTGGGATACGGAATTTCCGCCTCCGTCGCAAAAAAACTCCGGGAAGCCGGCGTTTGCGGCGTGGATGTGGCGGGAGCCGGCACGATTTCCTGGTCCTGGCTGGAGGGAAGGTGCTCGAACGATGTGGTTGTTCGCCAATCTTCCGAAGCTTTTCGCGATTGGGGTAATCCCACCGTTGACTGCATCGAATCGATTGCCAAAATCGGCGGAAAAATGAAAATCATCGCCGGCGGCGGCGTAAGGAACGGAGTCGACATGGCGAAAGCCATCGCTCTGGGAGCAGACGTGTGTGCCAATGCGACGGATTTTTTGCAGAAAGTTATGGTCTCGCGTTCTGATTGCGAAAATTTTGTCGAATCTTTAACTCTGGAACTGAAAACCGCAATGTTCTGCGTCGGATGCAAAAATATCGGCGAACTGAGGTCGGCAAAATTATTGAAGATCGGATAAGGAAAAAATAAAATGGCCTCCTGGCAGTATATTTATGTCATGAAAGGGTTATCCAAAGTATACCCGGGCGGAAAACAGATTTTGAAGGATACCCGGCTTTCGTTTTATCCGGACGCCAAGATAGGAATTATCGGCCGAAACGGCGCCGGCAAATCCACGCTGTTAAAAATAATGGCGGGAGAGGACGCCGACTATAACGGAGAAGCCTGGGCGGCAAAGGGAGCAACCGTCGGATATCTGCCCCAGGAGCCGCAGCTGGATAATGCGGCGACGGTTTACGAAAATATAGTTTCTCCTCTGAAGGAAGCAAAAGCGATACTGGACGAGTTCGAATCTTTGTCCGCAAAATTCGCGGAGGAAATGACGGAAGACCAAATGAACGCACTCATCGCAAGACAGGCGGAAATCCAGGAAAAAATAGAGGCTGAAAATTTGTGGGATTTGAATCGTACCGTTGAGATAGCCATGGAGGCTCTGCGTTGTCCGGATCCGGACGTCACGGCCGCCAATCTTTCCGGCGGCGAAAGGAGAAGAGTCGCCCTCTGCCGTCTGCTGCTGCAAAAACCGGATTTGCTGCTTCTGGACGAACCCACCAATCATCTGGACGCGGAATCGATAGCATGGTTGGAGAGATACCTGCAGGAATACAAAGGAGCCGTAATCCTGGTTACCCATGATCGATATTTTTTGGATAACGTGGTCGGATGGATTCTGGAAATCGATCACGGGAATTCATATCCCTTTGAAGGAAATTATTCCGCCTGGCTGGAGGAACATCAGAAGAGAATCGAAAACCGGGATAAAAAGGAAATCGAAAGAAAAAGATTCCTGGAAAAAGAACTCGAATGGATAAGACAATCTCCGAAGGCGCGGCAGGCCAAAAGCAAAGCCCGCATAAACGCCTATAACGAAATGCTGGAGCAGGAATCTTCAAATACATATAACAGTTCCGTTCTGTATATTCCGTCGGGACCTCGCCTGGGAGACGTCGTCGTCAAAGCTGATTCGATTTGCAAATCCTTCGGAGATCGACTCCTGATCGAGGATCTTTCCTTTGATATTCCTCCCGGAAGCATTGTCGGCGTCATCGGAGCCAACGGAACCGGAAAGTCGACGCTGCTCAAAATGATAGCCGGGGACGAAACTCCCGACGTCGGTTTGATGAAAATCGGCGAAACCGCGGTAATAGCTCGGGCGGAGCAGAGTCGGGATCTTCTCCGGGACGATAAAACGGTTTGGGAAGAAATTTCCGATTCTCTCGACGAATTGGAACTCGGCAAAAGAAGAATTTCCAGTCGCGCCTATGTATCTAACTTCGGATTTAAAGGAACGGATCAACAGAAATATATCGGCCAACTGTCCGGAGGAGAACGAAATCGGGTGCATTTGGCCAAAGTTTTAAAATCGGGCGCCAATGTCATACTGCTGGACGAACCCACAAACGATTTGGACGTCGATACGTTAAGAAGTCTGGAGGACGCGCTTTCGGATTTCGCCGGATGCGCCGTCATCGTCAGTCACGACCGATGGTTTCTGGACAGAATTTCCACTCACATACTGTCATTCGAAGGGGACAGCAAGGTTGTATGGTTTCAGGGTAATTTCACCGACTACGAAGAATATAAAATGAAAATAAGCGGCATGTCTTCTTTGACTCCGCGAAGAATAAAGTATAAAAAACTGACGAGGTAGAGATTTTTCGGACACATTCCGCGAAGGACAGAGTGTAAGAAGCTGACGAGGCAAAGGGTTTTGGATATAAAAGAAAGTGTACTGTCAATAGCGGCAGATTACGAGACGGTTTTTGCAGACGTCTACGGAGTTTTATTCGACGGCGCCGTCCTGTACGATACGGCTCTTTCCGCGTTAGAGACTTTGAAGAAAAACGGAAAAAAAGTCGTTCTGATTTCAAATTCGACTCAGATATCAAAGGAAGCCCGAACGGGGTATGCCAGAAGAGGTTTGCTGCAGCATGTGCACTACGACGAATTTCTGACGTCCGGAGAGTTTTTGAATTATACCATAAAAAATCGTCCGGATAAGTTTTCGGAAATAGTCGGCGGGAAGGTAAATACGGTTAAGTGTATATTTTTAGGCAACGCTAATATTTTTAAAGGAACTCATCTGCTGCGTACGGACGCATACGAAGCGGATATTTTATATGTCGGCGTACCGCGGGCCTCCTACGGCGCCGTAAGAATAGACGACATATGGGACGACGAAGGCAATAAAGTAAACACGGAAGACGTGACCGACAGAGATTGGCGCACATTGCGGGACAGCGAAGGACGCAAGGGTTTGGAAGAATTTGAACTGCAGTTGGAGAATTGCTTGCACTTAAACAAAACCCTTCTGGTTGCAAATCCCGATATTTTTGTTAATTCTCTCCAGGAGGATACTTCGGAATATATATCCATAATTACTCAGGGAGCCGTCGGCGCCCGCTATGAAAAACTCGGCGGAAAGGTGGTCTATTTCGGAAAACCCTACGGCGGCATATTCAAATATGCCGGCCGACTGGTCGAGGCCAAGGGGCCGATTCTCATGGTCGGAGACAGTCCCTGGACCGATATCGCCGGAGCGAATGCCTGCGGCATCGACAGTGCTTTGGTAATGACGACGGGTATCGCCGGAGAATTTTTGAAAAAAATGAGTCCCTATCTTCCGCTGGATGAGAAATGTAAAAAACTGTTCGGGGAGATTTCCCCCAAATTAACCAGATTCACAAGCTGGGCAACACCGAAATATTTCATCAAATCTTTCGGAGAAAAATAACGGGATAAAAATCGAAGTCCGCCCGATCGGCAATTTTTCGAATCTGCGAATTCTGTAAAAACTCCGACTTTTGACCGGCGGCGTCGGTCGGGGCGCAGTATGTCTCAAATCGTCCGATCGGGCGCGCATTACAAAGTCCGTTTTATGTTTTGCGGATATTACGACCTGTTCGCTTAAAAATTATCAAAATTATTCCGACGCCCCTAATGCGTATTACAAGCGCTTTCAAATCCGGTATTCAAACAAAATTTCGAAGCGAATTTTGCGGGACCGGAGCGTTTCCGCGAGCTTGACGAAAATTACCCGGGACCGACGTTAAACGGACATGATTCGGGAACGAAAGTTTCGGGGCACAGCTCAGTCGCCGGACCGAATTCAGCGGTTTTAAAAAACGAAAACTTCAGGGAGGCATTTTAAAAAAGATAATGACAGAAACGAAGTTCGCAGAATTTCAGTTAAACAAAAGAAAAACACCGCGGCAGCGTAAAGTTATTTTTAATTTTTCGAAAATTTCCCGCAGCGATTTCGGGTCCGAACGTCCTTTGCCGTCTCGGAAAACAAACGTCGAAGCGACTTCAAGATTTACACGACGGAAGCGATATATTATACTGACTCCGGTTCCGGAGTAACCGGAACGTTATTGCGTTGAGTGCTCTTGTTTGCGGAGCTTGCAAATGCCGAGCGAAATATGATCGGGGAATGATGGTGCGTTTTTTAAAATACGGTTTGGAAGTACGGATGATTCGCGTCGTTATCGGATATTTTATCGAAAAATCTCCTTTTTTCGGGTTCTTCTTCATTTTCGCAAAAAATTACGGAGTAAAAAATGTCGAAAAATATGCTGATAGATTCAGCTCACCCGGAAGAAATCCGGGTAGTGGTCGTTGACGGAGAAAAATTAGATAAATTTGATTTCGAAATTCCGTCCAAAGCTCAAATTAAAGGAAACATATATCTTGCAAAAATCGTGAGAGTAGAGCCGTCCCTTCAGGCGGCATTCGTCGACTACGGCAACGATAAACACGGATTTTTAAGTTTCAGCGAAATACATCACGATTATTTCCAAATTCCCGTCGGAGACCGGCGCGATCTTGAAAATCATATCCAAAACGCAATTTCCGCATTGATGGTCGAAAACGGAGAGGCGGCGGAAGAGCCGGATCCGAAAGAAATTTCCAAACTCAGATATCAATTTTACCGAAGATATAAAATTCAAGAGGTGATTAAAAAAAGGCAGATAGTGCTTGTGCAGGTCACAAAAGAAGAAAGGGGAAATAAAGGCGCCGCCCTGACCACCTATATTTCTCTGGCCGGAAGATATTGCGTGCTTATGCCCAATACGGCGAAAGGCAGCGGAGTTTCCAGAAAAATAGCGTCTCACGCCGACAGAGTAAAATTGAAAAAAATAGTATCCGATCTTGTCATCGAAAACGGAAGCACGGTAATTCGCACCGCCGGCGTCGGCCATTCGAAGGCCGAAATTTCGAAGGACTTTAATTATCTGAAAAAATTATGGGATGAAATTCGGGAAACAACCGTAAAATCAACCGCACCTTATCTTGTTCACGAGGAAGCCGGCATAATAAAACGCGCCATAAGGGATTTGTACTCGCGCGATATCGAATCCGTTTTCGTCGAAGGAGAAGAAGGATACAAAATCGCCAGAAATTTCGTAAAAAAACTTATGCCGAGTCATATTAAAAAAGTAAAACCCTATCAGGATAAAAAAGTCCCCCTGTTCAGTAAATTTAAAATCAACGAGCAGATAGATCAGATTTATTCCGCAAGAGTCGATCTTCCGTCCGGAGGATATTTGATCGTTAATCCCACCGAAGCTTTGGTTTCGATTGACGTGAACTCCGGCAAAGCCATTCGCGAAAGAAACATCGCCGAAACCGCTTTAAAAACCAATCTGGAAGCCGCCGCGGAAATAGCAAGACAATGTCGTCTGAGAGACCTGGCGGGGCTCATAGTGGTCGACTTCATAGATATGACGGAAAAGCGCAACAACGCCCAGGTGGAAAGATGCCTGCGCGAAGCGCTGCGGGAGGATAAAGCTAAAATTCAGGTGGGAACCATAAGCAGTTTCGGGCTGTTGGAGCTTTCGAGGCAGCGTCTGCGTTCCAGTATCGCCGACGCCAACATGAAAACATGTCCCCGCTGTTCCGGAAGCGGGTTTGTGTGGTCCGACGAATCGCTTGCGGTCAAAATACTGAGAAAAACAGAGGAAATTCTGGCGAGTTCCTGGTCTTCCGGAATTACGATTACGCTGTCGCCGGACGTGGCTTTGTATCTGATGAACAATAAATGTTCGTTCATTGCGGATTTGGAAAAAGAAACAGACTCGAAAATCAGTTTCCGAATTGACGCGACGATTGCGCCGTCTGATTTTAAAATAGAACCGACCGTACCGTCCCATGTCGGCGGCGATCGCGACGAACAACGTCCGACCGGCGGCCAACGGGAAAGGAAACCTTCGCATTACGAAAAAAACGTCATCGATTCTTCCGAAGACCGAAAGGATACGGACATGAATGACGAAGTGCCGGAAAACCAAGAATCGAATGAAAAACAAATCGACGACGAAATCGACGGAACGCCGGAGAAATCATCGGGTATTTCCCGTAAGCGCAGACGGTATCGCCGCAGAAAACCGCTCGGCGCTAAAGAAAATCCGTCGACGGAAACGGACCGGTTTCCTGCCGGAAGCGAGACGGAAAAAAAGCATGTGTTTTCGGGCGAAGAAACCGCCGCCGCCGTCCAACGCGTCGTTATCAGCGACATGCCGGATTTGGAAAAAAAATATCCGAAACGGCTAATAACAGCGGAATTATCCCCGTCGGAGGAAGACTATTCCGACAATCAATCGCAGAAGAAGAAAAGCGGATGGTGGCAGAGATTGCTCAAAAAACCGGAATAAACGAGATGCAGGCAGCGGCACGCGTCAGATTCGCTCCGTCGCCGACCGGATTGCTGCATGTCGGCAACATAAGAATCGCTCTTCTGAATTATCTTTTCGCCAAAAAAAACGGCGGTCGGTTTATTTTGCGTATAGACGATACGGATCTTGAAAGATCGACAAAAGAATCGGAGAATTCGATTCTGGAAGACCTGACGTGGTTGGGGATAGGTTGGGACGAATTCTTTCGCCAGTCGGCCAATTTCGAGAAATATAAAGCCGCGGCGGAGCATCTGCGATCAATCGGCAGAATCTACCCCTGCTACGAGACGAAGGAAGAGCTTGCACTGAAAAAGAAATTTCAAATCTCGATCGGAGCTCCTCCGGTCTACGACAGAGCCTCTTTGAATCTTTCGGCGGCGGCGAGAATAAAATCGGAAAATGACGGAATCAAACCCCACTGGCGTTTCAAATTGAACGAGACGAGATCGGTAAAATGGAACGATGCGATTCACGGAGAAATATCGATTCCGCTGGGCGCCGTCAGCGATCCGGTTCTGATCAAACCCGACGGATCTTTTTCCTATACGTTGGCGTCCGTCGTCGACGACATCGACGTCGGCATAACATGCATAATCCGCGGAGACGATCACATAACAAATACGGCCGTTCAAACGGATATTGCGGAAGCTCTGGGGGGCGGAAATATTCCGAAATTTGCCCATGTTCCGCTCCTGTCGGCCGCCGACGGACAGGATGTTTCGAAGCGACACGGATCGTCGCTGAGCATGGCAAATTTGCGGAAAGACGGCATGGATCCGCGTGCGATTCTTTGTGTTCTCGCGACTCTGGGAACGTCAAACAATGCCGATTGCAGAGACGGTCTCGAAGAACTCGCGGAAAAATTTTCTTTTGAAAAAATCAGTTTATCTTCTCCCAAATTTGATTTGGGAGACGTCAGACTGATGACCGGAAAAATACTCTCCGGAAAATCGTTTGAGGAAGTAAAACCGGATCTGGAAAAACTGCATCTGAAGAACATTTCGGAGGAGTTTTGGAATGTCGTCAGAGAAAACGTGACTTCCCTAAAGGACGTCGCTTTATGGGAGGAGATATTGTTCGGCATTTCGAACACGGTAAAGCAAGACGCGGGCTTCGCGGGTTTGATGTCGGAAACCCTAAAAAATCCGCTGAATTTCCGGCAATGGACGGAGGATCTGAAGCAAATTTCCGGAAAAAAAGGCCGGGATCTGTTTCATCCGATGCGTATTCTTCTGACCGGAAGAGAAGACGGACCGGAATTGGCGAAAATAGTAAATTTACTCGGATATGAAGGAGTAAAAAAGAAAATAGAGGCAAATTTGAGGGCAACGGAATGAAAAAATTGCAATTATATAATTCTCTTTCCAATTCTTTGGAGATTTTTGTTCCGAAGGACGAAAATAACGTTCGGATGTATGCGTGCGGACCGACGGTTTATGCGTCTCCCCACGTCGGAAACGCAAGGCCTCTGGTAATTTTCGACGTGCTGTTTCGCCTGCTGAAAAAGCTGTATCCCCGGGTCACCTACGTAAGAAACATAACCGACGTGGACGATAAAATTAACGCCGGCGCCCGAGAAAGAAACATATCCATAAAAGAATTGACGGATGAAGTGATAGCGGAATTTCACAAAAGTACGGAAGCCATAGGGGTGTTGCCGGCGACTTTTGAGCCGAGAGCGACCCTTCACATTTCCGAAATGCTGGAAATCATCGGCCTGTTGATTGAAAAAGGCTTTGCCTACGAAAGCGAAGGACATGTTCTGTTTCGGGTTCGGAAAATGTCGAACTACGGCATGTTATCCAAAAGAAATCAGGAAGACATGATTGCCGGAAGCCGGGTAGAGGTCGCCCCCTACAAGGAGAATCCGACGGATTTTGTCCTGTGGAAACCTTCGGGCGAAGGAACTCCCGCCTGGGACAGTCCGTTCGGTCGGGGACGTCCCGGATGGCATATCGAATGCTCCGCCATGAGTCGCAAATATTTGGGCGAAAGCTTCGACATTCACGCCGGCGGGCAGGATTTGATATTTCCTCATCACGAAAACGAGATAGCCCAAAATTTCGGAGCTTTCGGCTGCATTCCGGCCAACTACTGGATTCATAACGGAATGCTGTCGGTTGACGGGCGGAAGATGTCTAAGTCCTTGGGCAATATTGTTTCTTTGGACTCCGCCCTTAAACTTTATGACGGAGAAGTCGTAAGGTATGTTTTGCTTTCCGCCCATTATCAAAAGACTCTGGATTGGACGGATCAATCGGTATTTCAGTCGAAACAGTCGCTAAACAGACTGTACGGCGCATTAAGATCGTGCAACGGGAAATCGGAAAAGGTCGATGCGGATCCGCGGGTCATCGAAGCTCTGTGCGGTAATTTGAATACTCCGCTCGCCCTCAGAGTCTTGCATGAAATTGCCGATCAGATTCATCGGTCGTCCGATCGCGGAGAGATAAACGAATTTTGTTCTCTCCTGAAGAGCAGCGCGGAAATATTGGGATTACTGACAAAAGACAATTACGGTTCCGCGAAAAACAACCTCGCGATTTCCGACAATGAAATTGAACGCCTGATTGAAGAACGGAGAAAAGCTAAAAGCGAAAAAAATTTCAAACTGGCCGATGAAATTCGCGAGGAACTGCTGAAAAATAACATTTGTCTTGAAGATACGCCCGAAGGAACGACCTGGCATGGTGTTTGAGAAAATATTCATCGCTTCGGATCACGGCGGTTTCAACCTGAAACGCTGTCTTACGGAAAAATCCGGATTAGAGATGACGGACTTGGGGACCCGAAGCGCCGATCCCTGCGATTATCCGGTATTCGTCCGAAAATTAGCCGACGCCGCGGCAAAAACGAAAAACAGCTGCGGCGTGCTTATCTGCCGCACCGGCGTCGGAATGACGATCGCCGCAAACCGATACGCACATATTCGCGCCGCTTTGTGCTACAACGAAAAAATTGTCGAATTATCCCGGCGGCACAACGACGCGAACGTGGCGGTTTTCGGAGGCGACTCGATTACTCCGGAAACGGCTTTAAATTATCTCGAAATTTTTCTCAATACGGAATTCGAAGGAGGACGTCACGCAGGAAGATTAAAAATGATAAACGACATTGTCTTCTCCGATCCCGATTCGGAGACGGAAAACGCACGAAACGATCTCGTTTTCGGCGTTTCAAGACGATAGAATTTACGGGCGGGAGGGTTTCATGATCGAGAATGTAACGCAGTCTGTTTTATCGATTTTACGAAGATCCCGGGAAGAGGCAACGTCGCGCGGTCATCAACAGTTGACCCCGTTTCATTTGCTGAAGGCGGCGTTTGCCGTCGCCGACCGGCTGATACTTCAAAAATGTCTTTCGGGCGTCAATCGCGAACGGTTGGAAGAACTGTGCGAACAAAGTTTATCCGCCTTGCCGGAGGTGCGGGGCGGTTCGGACTTATCTCTGTCCCGGGAAACTGTCGTCATTTTTAAAAAAGCGGAAGAAAGGGCCTCACAATTTAAGGACAAATTCATCAGTTCGGATAACATTATCTTCTGCATTCTCGCGAACGAACCCGTAAAGCCGATTTTCACAAATTGCGGAGGAGAACCGGAAAGATTGGAAAAGACGATAAAGGAGATGAGAATGAATAAAACCGTCGACGACGAAAATGCGGAATCCGGATTTGAGGCTTTGAACAGGTACGCGAAGGATATCACCAAACTCGCCGGAGAAGGAAAATTGGATCCCGTCATCGGCCGGGACGAGGAAATTCGAAGAACCCTGCAGGTGCTGTCCCGCCGCACGAAAAATAATCCGATTCTGATAGGAGAACCCGGGGTCGGCAAAACGGCCATCGCCGAGGGATTGGCCTCCAGGATCATTCGAAACGACGTTCCCGATTCTCTGAAGAACAAGAGAATAATGTCCCTGGATTTGGGAATGTTGATAGCCGGAGCAAAATTCCGCGGCGAATTTGAGGAACGATTGAAAAGCGTGTTGAAAGAAGTGTCGGAAAGCAGCGACGTCATACTTTTTATAGACGAAATTCATACTCTGATCGGAGCCGGTCAGGGAGAAGGAGCAATGGACGCCTCCAATATGCTGAAACCGGCTCTCGCCAGAGGCGAACTCCGGTGCATCGGATCGACGACGCTGGACGAATATCGCAAATATATAGAAA
>JAISMS010000037.1 GCA_031276565.1 Holosporaceae bacterium
ACTTCCGGCTTTAGCCGGTAGTAATTGATTTTCGACCTGAAAGAACAAAATTTTGAGAATTCCCGTAATATGTCATATTAGGAACCGATTTAAAAATTGCGGAGTTTTCGAAAACGGCGGCAAAATTGAAATTTATAAGGACATTAATGTCACGTCCGAATACTTACACAGCATATGCAAGCCGATTAAGGAGCCCGGAATCGCTCTCCCCCAACCCGGGCGGTTGTTTGTGCCCTCATGCGGTCAGATTTATCTGAACGGAACCCGACTTGTCCTGAACGAACATTCTTTTTTGACAGCCGCCGGCGCGCTTTATTTATCATGCCCGCAGGATCCGTCACAGGTCATGCGGAGTGTATATCCGCTCTCGGATAGAACGCGTCTCGCATAAAATCACGGACGTTTGAGGAATATTACGATCCGGCGATTCGTTTGACGGACGGAAGGTATCATCATTATGAAAAAAGCTGAAGTCAGTTTAATCGCTCGAGTTGCGAGTCGGGCAGTTCGACTTACAGTATGTTCGATACTTCGAAAAAAGCGTTAATTTATGCCGGCGGTGAAAAGGATCCTATATTTCTTCAGGCGGAAGTATCATATGCAATTTTTCGAAAAGTAAATTTAACGAGCGAAGCGGCAATGTCACAATCATCCGGTAATAAAGGCTATCAAGGGTTCCAACAGTTTGGGGCCGAAAATGATTGCGGCTATGATTGCCGTAAAAAGCACTATCCCGCTTACAGACAATAACGGCGTATAGTATGCTTTTAACTTCTCTTTAGCTGCCTCATCTTTGTTGAGATATATTATGATCGGATCTGTGAAGATCGCGAATATTATATGTATACAGAAATATATCCGGAAGGAAAGATTATTATCTTGGCAGATATTCGTCCGTAAAAGCAAATAGTTCACCGTGAGCGTAATGGCGGATATTGCGCAGTATGCAGCCAAACGAAAGGCTTTCGGAGTTATTTCCGACGACATTATTTTGATGTTTTTTTCGGGAGCGAATGTGCTGTGAAAAATTCGAAAATATACAAGTAATTCACTGACAACAAGCATCAGAATCAGTATCCGATTTTCTAAAACAAATGCTTCCAGAATGAGTAAAATCATCAGGATGTATAGTGCCGTTACCGTAAAAAGAGATTTTGTCAAGTCGGACCTCCCAAGATTTTACGATATACGATACCGTATATTCCTTAATAAATTCTTACACCGTTAAATTCACCCGGCTGTCGGTGAAGAAATATCTCCGAAAAATCTGCCGTTTTCCGATTTCGTGGAACATTTGTTGCTTTTCCCAAAAAACGCCTGAGATATGATTTTTTGCTTTCTAAACTTAAGATTGTGTTTGCGGATGATGTTCGGGCCATTGATTTCGGGCGCGTTTGCGTTTGTCCTTTGTATCGTTGCGCCGGGCGCGGTTTTTTGAAGAGGCGTATCGGGGAGCGGGACTTTTCAGAAGATCTGTTTGAGACAACAACTGATGCTGCCGGTCTGAAGGAAGCGAGCGCCTTCATATGCAGACAGGCGGCAAATGCGTGTTAAGCGAGGCAAAAAGGGGCGTCAGAGGAATAATCGAGAGCTAATCGTTCAGTGAAAGACAAGCGGTATGTAAACTCGCAGTTTAGTGATATATGTTTACGTTATGTCCGCCGCGAGATTTTCCGGCGTTTGGAGTTTATCCCGGACAGTCTGATAAACAAGCTGTTATTACGTCGGCGTCATTTTTGCTATTGCATGTTTTTAGTTACAAAAACCAGAGACCAAAAAATAAGCAAAAAAATAATCGCAACTATACCGCCGATAATTGCAATTCTACAGCGAAAGCGAAAAATACGACATATGATATCTATAACGGAACGCATGTTGTCTTCTTTCAATAAAATGCCAAAAATCATTTGTTGCATTTTTCAATGTCAACTTCATTATTCATCAATGCGATGTAATTTTTACGCACACTCTATAAAATATATCATAAAAATCTTACCGATTTCTTACCCGGTCAGATTTATTTGCTCATCAACGAAGCGATATCTCCCGTTTCGTCTATTCCGACAACAATAGCCGCGATGTGCGATGTTTTTTATACGGTCCGCACCTCTACGGCAACCCGGCGATCCCGGGCGTCGCCGCCGCATAATTCCAGGCATCGGGAAAATTCTCCCGCATCTCCTCCGGAGACATGTGTTCGGCACCTCCCCCCGCCACGGCCGTGAAATCATTCACCGGGCCGTGTTTCGTCAGAATCGCGGCCGCGGTCCGCCAAAAACAGAGACGCGGACAGAAGGGCGGAGGAGAACTTTTAAAACAACTCCTTATGCCTTCGGCAAATTCAACGATTTCAAATAATCTTCGAAAGTATCCGGAACGCCGTCGGGAAACAACTTCCCGGCCACAAGATCCGCTCCTTTGCCGGTACATCTCGCGACGGAGTATTTTACGGCAGCGCCGATGACCTCGGGAGGAGAGGCGGATTTAATTTTAAAACCGGAAGTACCTTTGCTTGACTCATCTTTTCCCTGAGAGAAAAATTTTATCTCTTCGCTTTCTTCTGTAGCAGAACATGCTTGCATATTTTTGTACAAAGCTTTTTCATTTTTATACCCATAGCACTTTAATATATTATTAAGCCATTCTGACTCTCGTTGTCTCCGTAAATTTTCTTCAAACAATCGACGTTCCGGCTTGTTATTAAGCCATTTTTGATGGTAACCGTCATACCATTCCCGAAATTTTCCACTCAATATATCCGGTGCATTTTCTGTAAATTCTTTTTTCTCTTCCGGAGAAGAAGAAAGATCTCGACTTTTTTCAAGAGCAGAGATTAAGGCACTCCCTAAAACTTCCAATTGCTCATCAAGCGGAAAGAAAAAATCATCGCCCAGCGGATCTTTATATGACATGCTGCAGGTTGTTACCGTGCTAATTTCGATAAAATCTAAGTTGCAATATATTTCAGCATCCTTTTCCATTTTAACGAATTCTTATTTCACCTTTGTTATAACAACTTTAACACCGTTATCTGATCCATATTGTACTGAACGCATTATTTGCTGCATATGCATCGAAGATGTATTCGCGGGAATTGCCAGACGGAGTTCTTTTGAAATTATCTTCGACGCTTTCAAATGCCTGTATTCCGTAAAATCCAACATCTTATTTATATACCAGTTAACAGTATAGCGCACCGTTTCGGGCTTGGCAATCCTTGCAAGAGTGTTGGTATCCAATGTTTTCACGCTTATGGCCTTACCCTCGCCGAAGAAATCGAAAGTTTTAAACCTCTCCGGCAATTTCCAACTCGCCGGCAGTTCGGATGCGACATATTTCTCGAAAGCATACCCGCGTTCGAACCGGTTGCCGAGCCAGCTCATGCCGATTTTGCTGCCGTCAACCGCGGCGGCCGCGGAGAATCTCGTCCCGGATGCGAGAGTCAGTTCGACG
>JAISMS010000005.1 GCA_031276565.1 Holosporaceae bacterium
ACGCATGATATTCATCGCTCCGGGTAACCGAATATTAACTTTCAGGCGGCCATAATTTCGCTTCGGAAGAGACGGAGCGTTGACGGTGAAGTTTTTATTCGAGGGCGGGTTTCTGCGGCAGATCGCGGCGGCGGTGCTGTCGCTGTCAGTCGGAGCGGAAGCCTTCGGCGGAAGCGAAGTAAAAATCGTTCAGTCCGTCAAGGAGGCGAAACCCGCCTTCGGCGGCAACGCGAACATCGTCCGAAGCGAAGTGAAAATCGTTCGATCCGTCGAGAAGGTGAAACCCGCCTTCGGCGGAAACGGCGTGTCCGTAGTTTTTGCCAGCGACGACAACTACGCCATGTATCTGGCGGTGGCGCTGCGGTCTTTGATCGATAATTCAAGTCGGAATCGCAGCTACGACGTCTGGATATTGGACGGCGGCATATCCGAAGACAAAAGAAAGGTCATTCTCGATCTGCCGAAGGGCTGCGGGAACTTCTCCATACGCTTCTTTGACATAAAACCCTTTGCGGAAAAACATCGGGATATTCTTCGCATGCAGCGTACGGATTTGTCGGTCGCCTGCTACTATCGCTTGTTTATCCCGCAGATATTTGCCGCCTACCGCCGCATGTTGTATCTCGATTGTGACCTTTTGGTACTTGCCGACGTTGCGAAACTCTTCGACACGGACCTTGAAGGCAAGAGCATCGGAGCGATAGGAGACGGCGGCTTTCCGGTCAAACACATGCAACTGATAAGAGGAGACAAATGGCGGGAGTATTTCAACTCCGGAGTACTGTTGTTCGACGTAAAAAAGGCGATGAAGGAGGATATCGGAAACAGGTGTCTGGAATATTTGTTTTCCCATAAAAATGACGACGGGAAATTTTTTGAAGACCAGGACGTCCTGAACGCCGTCTGTACCGATAACCTAAAACTCATGGATTGGAAATGGAACTTCCAGGCGTTCTTTCCGGAAGAAAATCTGATTCCCGGAAAGGATGTTCTGATCAGGCATTATGTGGGTCCCAAACCCTGGAAACATAACATCGGGTTCGGGGATCTCTGGTGGAAATACGCCGAAAAAACGCCCTTCTGCAAGCAGATTATCTCACAAAACCGACTGTCGATTATGTATTACATGATCTTTAATTACGTCAACTGTGCCGTAATATCGATTTGCAGACTGTTGCACCTGGAATGCCTGATTCCCTGCGAAAAAGCGGCTATCCCCTGCATGATGGCCCTCCTTAAAAAAGGAGTTCTGCAAAAACCGACCTTGTATCGGCGTTTTTGGGGACTCGGCGGCTCTCCGGAGACGCAGGATCGGAATGCCCCTAAGGCAGCGGCCACCGCGGCCGCGGAGCGAATTTAAGACCGTCGCAAAGTCCGATTTTCAGTTTTTCGATTCCGACCCAGGCCGCCATTGCGCCGTTGTCGGTACAAAGACGGAGAGGAGGAGTAAAAAATCGCATCCCGAATCGGTCGCAGACGTTTTGCAAGACAATCCCGACGGATTTATTGGCGGCGACTCCTCCGACTGCGGCCACCGCCGTAAGAGCGACGTTTTTCTTTTCGCAAACCTTCAGAGCTTCCCGCATTTTATAGGACAAAACATCGGCGACCGCCTTTTGGAAACTCGCGCACAGATCGAATTTGTCCCGGTCCGTTTTACATTTTTCGGCCGCCAGACGAACCGCGGTCTTAAGACCGGCAAACGAAAAATCCAGCGATCCGTTTCTGCACATGGGGCGCGGCAGAGAAAATCTGCGATCGTCTCCGAAGGCGGCGGCTTTTTCGACGGCCGGACCGCCCGGATAGCCGAAGCCCAACAGTTTGGCCGTCTTATCAAACGATTCTCCGACGGAGTCGTCCGATGTTTTACCGAGGATTTCGAAATCTGCAGCGGAACGGACGATGCACAAATGACAATGACCGCCGGAAATTGACAAGACCAGATAGGGAAATTGCACGTCGTCGGTCAGTCGAACGGACAATGCATGGGCTTCCAGATGGTTTACCGCTACGAACGGAACGTTCAGAACCATGGCCAAAGTTCTGGCAAATACGGATCCCACAATGACTCCGCCGATCAGTCCCGGACCGCAGGTCCCGGCGATCGCTGACGTTTCGGACAGCTCGGAGCCCGCATCCTCCAGCGCCTTTTTCACCGTGAAATCTATTTTTTCCAGGTGCGCCCGCGCCGCCGTTTCCGGCACGACTCCTCCGAATGGCTTATGTTCTTCGATTTGGGAACAGATTACGTTCGACAGAATTTCTTTTTCGTCCGTCACCAACGCCGCCGCCGTCTCGTCGCAGCTGGATTCAATGCCGAGTACTTTCACTTTTGAATCTCGAAATTGCTTTTTTCTTCGAAAAGAGCCCGGATGAGCAGATTGTTCATGCGATGGCCGGGACAAAATGCGTCGAAACGACCGATGATTCGGCATCCGGTAAGGGATAAATCCCCCGCGACGTCCAGAATCTTATGGCGAACCGGTTCGTCCGGAAACCTCAGGCCGCCTTTGTTGAGAGGCCGTCCCGCATCGTCGAAAACGACCGTGTTTTCGAGAGAAGTTCCGACGGCAAGGTTGTTTTTTCTCAGAAATTCAGCGTCCGACAGGAAACCGAAAGTCCTCGCCGGAGCTATTTTCGTAATAAAGTCATCTTTTGAAAAATCGAAGGAAAGCGGCTCCGTTTTCAGACCTTTTGCCGTAAAATCACACTCGATGTTTACGGAAAACGAATCCTCTGCCGGAGACAGCGAAGCCCGCCTTTCCCCGTCCGCCACCTTTACCGGTTTCAGCACCTTCAAAACGGGGCGTTTGGCGGAAAGTTCCGCGACGCCGACCGCCAAAATCGCCTCGACGAACTCCCGGGCGCTGCCGTCGGATATGGGGATTTCGCCGTTTTCGACTTTTATCGTCGCGTCCGTTATTCCGATCCCGTACAGCGCGGCGGCCAGATGCTCCGTCGTTGAAACGCATGAACCGTTTGCGCCGAACAGCCGGGTACACATAACCGTATCCCGCGCGGCTTCAAAGGTTGCGGGAATAACGTCATCTTCCGTGACAAAAACGATTCCCTCGTCCCCGGGAGCGACCGAAATACGACAACCGCAGCCGGAATGCACTCCGATTCCTTCGAACGCCACGGCGGAATTTAGAGTTCTCCGAAACAAAAAAAGCTCCGTCAGTTTTTCAGTCTGAATAGTAGTAGAGGTCTTGATTTTTATCAACGTTTCTTGTAATATTATATCAGGTCGGGACGTGATGTTCTCCTTGTTTGTGTTTTTGTTTCATATTTCTATATTACGTCTCGGCCTGTCTGTTCCTTAAAAAGCGAGAGGGCAAGAACCGTGCATTCGAGCGACGCAAATAAGCTTAAGCAATATATCGAAAAAATTGAAAATCTGGAAACGGAAAAGTCTGAAGTCCTGGAGTATATCTCGGACGTTTATCGACAAGCAAAATCGGACGGTTTCGATCCCGCAATCATGAGAAAAGTCATAAGATTGAAAAAGATGAAAACCGAAGATCGGGAAACTCAGGATATGCTGCTGGATACCTACATGTCGGCATTGGGACTGATTCCTTCCGGCGAAGAAAATCGTGAAAATAACGTCTGACACAATTGACCCGACGCTCGCCGTCCACGGCTTTTTCGGACGAAAATACGGCAAAAGCTCCGGCGCGTACGCTTCTCTCAATTGCAGCAAATTCGTCGGAGACAATCCGGCGGCGGTTTTGCGAAATCTTGAAATCGTAAGGCGCGACCTCGGCGCAAAAAAGCTGATAACCCTCAAGCAGGTTCACGGAAACGTCTGCATCGTCGCCGACGACGAAACGGAATCCGACGTCGAAGCCGACGCGGTCGTAACCCGCATTCCCGGGATCGGAATCGGAGTTCTGACGGCGGATTGCGCCCCTGTTCTCCTGGCGGATAAAAAAACCGGAACGGTCGGAGCGGCGCATGCCGGATGGCGCGGAGCAGTTGCCGGAGTTCTCGAATCCGCGATTCGGAAAATGCGGGAACTCGGAAGCGATCCCCGGGATATCGTTGCGGTCATCGGTCCGTGCATATCTCCGGACAGCTGCGAAACGGACGAGGAGTTTGCAAAGAACTTCAAACGAAACGAAGTTTGCCTGTTCGTCGCGAATTCGAAGTTGCATTTCGATCTGCCCCGCTACTGCCTTAAACGTCTGACAGAGGCCGGAGTGCCGGAAAACGGCACGGACTTCGTCGACGTCGATACATTCGCCTCCCCGGAGGATTACTTCAGCTATCGTTTCGCCAACAGAAATTCAAAAGGAATTTGCGGCCGACAAATTTCGGCCATATGCCCGAGGTAGAAAATGGAAATAATTCATACTTCAAATTCGCGAGAACCGGCCAAATCTCTGGCCAAGGAACTCTCTTTTTCGGCGTTTTCCGCCAATGTTCGGCGTTTCGCCAACGGAGAGATTGTCGTTTCGCTGCCGAAATCTTTCCGGGAGGCGATCGTTCTCTCTTCCCCCGTAAAAAATGAAGACTGGATAGAGTTGTTTCTTCTGCTGGACGCTCTTCGGGAAGCGGAAAAACTGATTTTATGCTTGCCCTACATGGGGTATTCGCGGCAGGATAAGTTGATCGGCAACGAGTCCTTCGGCGCGGGTTTATTTCCCCGTCTGCTGGACACCTTCAACATATCCCGTTGTATTATTTTGGAAAACCATTGCGAACCGTTAATTCGAACGCCGACGGTTTCCTTGTCCGCAACCGGGATTTTCGAAACAAACATCATGAGCAAATACAGCGCCGATCGGATAGTCGTCGTTTCCCCCGACATCGGAGGCGCCTATCGGGCCAACGAAGTCGCCAAAGCTCTGCGCTGCGGCTTCGCCATATGCAACAAAGCCCGCGACGTATTCGGAGAGTTAAAAAAAACGGAGGTCATCGGCGACGTGCGGGATAAAATCTGCATTTTGATCGATGACATAGTCGATACGGGAGCGACCCTGTGCCACGCCGCCGACGCTCTGGCGAAGTCCGGATGCAGAGGAACGGAAGCCCGCGTCGTTCACGGAGTCCTTTCGCCCGGATCGATTGCAAGATTGGAAAAATCCGACATAATCGAGATCGTCATAACCGACAGCATCTGCGGAAACGAGACGCTTCCGCCGAAGTTTAAAAAAATATCCGTCGCTTCATTGATGGCAGACGCGATTCGGTGTATGTTATGACGACTTAATCGGGAATTTTTACAATGTCCACTATTGTTTTAGAAGCAAAAAACAGAGAAAAATGCGGAACCGGCGCCGCGCGATCCTGCAGAAAAGACGGGCAGGTACCCTGCATAATTTACGGAGACGCCAAAAAGCCGGAGTCCGTGTCGGTGTCCTCGGATTCGCTAAACAGATACGTTCATAAACCGAATTTTTTTTCCACGGTTTTTGAAATAAAAGGCGTCGGAGGAAAAGGACAAAAATTTGTGGCCAAGGACGTTCAGTTCCATCCGGTTACTAATCTGCCGCTTCACGTCGATTTCATGAGAGTGGGAAAAGGGAGTCGGGTTTCCGTTCGCGTTCCGTTGATTTTCGTTAACGAGCTCGCTTCTCCGGGATTAAAATCCGGCGGCGTCTTGAATGTGTTGGTGCACGAAATAGACGTTGTCTGCGATCCCGAGGATATTCCCGAAAATATAGAGATAGATCTGACGGGATTTGAGTTCCATCACACCGTTCACGCGCATGACGTCAAGCTTCGGGACGGCGTGACTCTTCCGATCGGCTGTAAAAATTTCACCATTGCCACGGTTGTCGCTCCTACCGTAATGAAGAAAGAGGAGACGGAGGAGGAAAAAGCGACGGCGACTGCCGATAAGACCGGCGGAGCTACGACCGCCGCATGACGATAAATGCGCTTCTGGTCGGCCTCGGGAATCCGGGGGATCAATACAAAAACACCAGACATAACGTCGGTTTTATGGCTGCAGACGCTTTGGCGGAAAGCGCCGGAGCGCCTGCGTTCAAAAGAACCGCAGCGGCTTCGGCTGATGTGACCGCCTTCGATGCGGACGACAGGAGAATAATCGTCGCAAAACCTCTTACTTTCATGAATATGTCCGGACGGGCCGTGCGTTTTCTTTCGGATTTTTATAAAATTCCCCCGGAAATGATTTTTGTCTTCCATGACGACATCGAACTCGATTTCGCCCGCGTCAAGACGAAAAAGGGCGGAGGAAGCGCCGGACATAACGGACTGAGAAGCATAGACAATCTGATCGGCAAAGATTACCGGCGTGTCAGAATCGGAGTCGGACGACCGGCGGAACGCTTCATGGTACCTTCCCATGTGCTGAGCGATTTTTTGGAAGAGGAAAAAAAAGTTTTGCCGAACGTATTTTCCGAAATATTCCGGAATATTTCCCTGCTCTTCGACGACGGCGAGCAATTCGAATCGAAAATAAACGCCGCAGCGGCGAAAAATTAAACGAAGCGGATTATTCTGCGCGCCGAAAAGGCAAGCTGTAATTATAATATCAGAACGAAATAAACGGTATTTTCGAAAGTTTTTAGGGTTAAAATTTTAAGCAAAAGCATCAGTCGGAGCATACAAACCCGAAAATCAAAAAATCCTCACGGAGAAGATATATGCCCGCACAGGCGACGGTAATTGCAACAATAGGAAAAATTATTTTTTTCGTTAATGGAGAGATTGCATGCCAAAAACAGATGAGATACAATTGAAAAACACAGCGTTTTATGCCGATCGTTGAGCAATGATTTAAAAAATCCCGACGAGAATGCCGAACGCGAGTTTCCGTCAATGTCCTTCCGGTTTTCGCTATTTCATTGTCGGATTCGGCTGTTAATATTTAGGAGGTATGATATGTTTAACGGCAACCCGTATGACATAATAAAAAGCATATGTAACGCATGTATCGGCAGTGCAGCGTATCTTGGAAGCATGGGTATAATCGGAGACGTGAGCGGAATGGAGAAATCAGGTACGAAAATGCCAGTTATAGCCTATTATAAAAATGAAGGGCCCGAATTATCGAAATATCATGAAAGATTATCTGATCCGAGCGTCGGATTTAAGTACTTTATGCCAAGATCGGACGAGGAGATTTTAGGGCTGCACGGCATTTGGACAACCGGCAAAGTCGCCGATTATGATTGTCTGTCTTCGGAAGAAGTGTTGTGGGGTCAGGTATTATCAGTTATTAACGGCGAATTGGTAACCAGAAGCATCGATAAAGAACCGGCTGCAATCAGAGCATTCATTAAAGATTTTCGTAAATTTATTTGCGCTGTTGACGGATTCGCCGATAAAATTTTTATAAAGCCTCTGATTTCACCTTTTAACGGACTCTTACCCAAATTGAGATTATTTATTGATTCCGTAGCCTTTAAAATTTCAAGAGATCCGTCGTTGTCTTGGGAATCTTGTTATGTAGTTTATACTGCTTCCGAGTTGGATCGCATTATATCTTCCGGTAAATTTTTTTCCTCCGTCGGCTTCGAAAAGTGTTTCCTGCAATCTTATGCCGAAGCGGCAATGCACTAAAGCTTTGCAGCCGGGAAACGGCGGGCGACTATCATCGGAATCCCCCCTTTTCCCGCAATTTTCGAATGTCGCAATTTATCCGGAACAGTCAACCGTATTAGAAAATCGGGGTTTGCCTTCTGTTTTTAAGAGACGCTATAAAGAATAAACGGCGAATACGGATGAATATATCTCCGGAAATTTTCAAATCACTTATTCCAAATAAAATGTTCCGACATCGGTATTAGCCGCATTATCGCTGAAAAGCAACGTCCCCTTAACTCCTTTACTATTCTTTTTAGTTCCTTGTTCATCCGTAACTTCAACAGGTTTGCCTCTGTCATCCATTAACGGAGTATCCGGTTCCACATTAATGTTGTTTCCTCCTTTTGACCATTTAAACCCTTCTGCAGCCGCTATTTTTTTTATTCCTTCTTCCAGCGGAAGTTCACTGTATGTGGAGGACTTCTTATGCTGACGGGATACTTCGGATTTCGGCACAGAAGGATCGACAGCAAAGTGTCCTCTCTCCTCCGCCAAATGTTGGTGTAATCTCTTCTTCCAAGCTTGTACGGCAGTTATCTCTTCCGGAGTTAGGACTCCGGTATCCTCTGTGTATAGGGCAACCATCACATCATTCGCATTCGACTTGCCTTTTAATTTAATTATAATTTGATTCATGGCCTTGGGATTATATGTTAATTTCATACATCGGATGTCGTTTGATCCGAATATCACCGATATTATGCTAAAAATCATTGGAATTTTTTTAACCTCGATCACCATACCCGCCTCTTTTAATTGACCATAAAAATATTATGAAAAAAAATTAATATTTCATAATTTTTATTCCCTGTTTTGGCGCTTGCAACATATTTTCGGACGGCCTCTCAATGCTGTTTGCCATTTGTTGATACCCGTCGAACAATCGGCTATAATTCATCCGATTGAATCGGAGAGGTGTCATGAAAAATAAAGAGAAAGTCTCGTCGTTTTATAAGGAAGCCGTCGTTTCGGCGGACGTCGGTCTTCGCAGATACATGCTCGGGGTATTCGCGCACATGTCGGCCGGATTGGCCCTGACGGCGTTTGCGGCTGTTTTTACCGTTTATTGTCCCGGCTTGGGGGCGTTTGCTCTGACCTTTAATCTGCCCATCGCCTTGATCGGACTGGTGCTGGTGTTTAGGTTGTCCTACTCCGCGATGAAGCCGGATACGACGGCGTCCAAGGCCAGAACGATGTTCCTGGTCTATGCGGTTCTCATGGGCGTAATGCTGGCCCCGGTTTTTATGTTTCATTCCGGAGAAAACATAGCGGAAGCGTTCTTCGTAAATTCCTCCATGTTCTTGTCGATGGTACTCTACGGTTACACCACCGATAAAGATTTGAGCTCATGGGGATCGCTTCTGTTTATGGCTCTGATCGGGTTAATCATCGCCCAGATCGTTAATATCTTCATGCAAAGTTCCGGTCTGATGCTGGCAACGTCGGCGATCGGAGTCGTGATATTCGTCGCCCTGACGGCCTATGACATCCAGATCATAAAAAACGCCTACTGGGAGGACGATTCCCCGGAAACCGGCGAAAAGAAATCCGTATTGGGAGCACTGAGACTCTATCTGGATTTCATAAACCTCTTTTTATATATCTTGAGATTTATGAGATACTTTTCGAAAAAATAAAGGCGTTTTGCCTCGGAAAGCTTTCAGTAGACGAATAAAACATCCGGATTTATGTTGAACAACCTAAGATCCGTGACGGTTTCCAGCATATTGAAGCATTTGTCGGCGAGGGCTGCAAGGCCCTCTCTTCGCAGTATCTCGTTAAGCCGATCCCTGATGTCGTGGAGGTAAAGAACGTCCTTGGCGGCATATTCCAATTCTTCGCCCGACAGCGTCTCTTTTCCCCAGTCCGAGGATTGTTGCTCTTTGGAAAGATCGACATTTAAAAACTCTCTGCACAGGTCTTTCAAACTGTGCTGCCCGGTATAGGTTCTGGCCAATTTCGAGGCGACCTTGGTGCAATACAAGGGAGACACCTCGCAACCGAAAGTGTACTTTAAAATAGCGGCGTCGAACCCGGCGAAGTGAAATATTTTCAAAATTCCCCTATTCTGAAGTATCCCCTTAAGATTGGGGGCATTTTGGGGAATTCTGCCGATTTTTACCGCATAAATCGGACCGGTTCTTCCGCACAGCTGCACCAGACACAATCGATCCGCCGTGGGACGCAGTCCTCTGCTTTCGGTGTCAACGGCTACGCTGTCGCCGAACGTTACCCCGTCGGGCAAATCGTTGTGACACAAAATTACCTCGCGTCGCTCGCCGTTCAGATTCACAAATATCTGTTGTCCTTCGATCGTCGGCCGCGATTCAAGCCCGCTGACGAAACAGCAGCAGAATGCCCATATGAAAATTGCCGAAAACCTCGTCATGCCGCCCTCTCTTTACGGTTAATTTTCATAAACAATATCAATAAATTGTTTAAAAATACATAAGAACCGGCTCGGAAAAAAGGATAAACCCGGGTTTCGGGGAAAAATTCCGGAAAAATCGTTTTTGGCTGCTCCCGTCGTTGTAATCGGCAAGTTTTGTGTGTATAAGTAGGCAGAGTACGCACGCAAAATACCGGGCGCCGCGGCGTCCGTTCGGTCCGAAGTTTTTCGGCTTTATGTTTTGCGGAGGGGGAATCGTCGAAGCGATTTCCGTTAACCGAAGAAGGAGGGGTTATCATGCAAACTGTTACCGTTAGGGATTTATTCGAAGCCGGAGTTCATTTCGGTCATCAGACGAGACGTTGGAATCCGAAAATGGCTCCCTATATATACGGAGCCAAAGACGGCGTTCACATCATAAACCTGGATCGCACGCTGGCGCTGTTACGGGAGGCCATGAAGGCCGCCGCCGACGTCGCCGCCGAGGGAGGACGCATTCTGTTCGTGGGAACAAAAAGGCAGGCGGGAGAACGGGTTGCCGAATCCGCCGTGCGATGCGGCCAATATTACGTGAATCACCGTTGGCTCGGAGGCATGCTCACCAACTGGAAAACCGTCTCCCAGTCGATTAAAAAGCTGGAAAATTTGGAAAAGAAACTGGAAGACCCTAATATAGTGCTGAAAAAGAAAGAAATTTTGACCATTCGCCGAAGCGTTGACAAACTGAACCGAGCGCTGGGCGGCGTGCGTAATATGGGCGGAGCTCCGTCCGTGCTGTTGGTGTTGGACGTGACGGCCGACAGAACGGCGGTGCAGGAAGCCCGCGTTTTGGGCATACCCGTCATCGGCGTCTGCGACACAAATTCTGATCCGACGGGCATTGATTACCCGATTCCCGGTAATGATGATTCCTCCAGGGCGATTGATCTGTATTGCAATCTTTTCGAAGGCGCGATAATTGAAGGTATTCAGAGGGAATTATCCTCCGCCGGAGTAGACATCGGAGAGCTGGAAAATCCGATTGTCGACCCCGGACTGCGGCCCGAAGGAGAGGAGCAAAAGGAGGAAAATCCGGAGCCGGAAAATGCATCCGAAAGCCCGGAAGTTGTTGTTTAATGCGGAGATAAAAAATGACTGACGTAAAAGCTTCTGACGTAAAGGCACTCAGGGAACGTACCGGAGCGGGCATGATGGATTGTAAGAAAGCTCTTACGGAGAGTAACGGCTCCATAGAGGACGCCATCGACATTCTCCGCAAGAAGGGATTATCCGCCGCCGCCAAAAAATCCGGCAGAATCACCGCCGAAGGATTGGTCGGACTCTGCGTCAAAGGAAAGGTCGGCGCTTTGATTGAGGTGAATGCGGAAACTGACTTCGTCGCCCGCAACGAATTGTTCCGGAAGTATGTCGCCGACATAGCCGAAATGGCCTGCGACGGCAACGACGATGCGGAATCCCTGAAAACTCGGCAATATCCGGGAACCGGCCGCACCGTATCCGAGGAATTGACAAATTTGATAGCCGTCATCGGAGAAAACATGGGGATCCGCCGGATCGCCCGCGTGTCGGTTTCAGACGGAGTCACGGCCTGCTACGTCCATAATAAAATCGCCGAAAATCTGGGGAAAATCGGTATCTTGGTCGCTTTGGAATCTTCGGGAGACAAAGGAAAGCTGGCCGATTTGGGCAAGAAAATAGCGATGCACGTGGCGGCGGCCGATCCTCGCTCGATTTCCCGGGATGATCTGGATCCGGCGCTGCTGAAAAGGGAAAAAGACGTAATAACCGAGCGGACCAAAGCCACCGGAAAACCGGCGGAGTTTATCGAGAAGATTGTGGCGGGACGTATTCAGAAATTCTATGAGGAAGTCGTATTGACGGAGCAGGTTTTCGTCATGGACGGCAGCGTCAAAGTCAAAGACGTCGTCGCCGGCGCCGAAAAGGAAATCGGAGCTCCGATAAAAATTAAAAGCTTCGTAAAATTCGTTCTCGGAGAAGGGATAGAGAAATCGTCCGTCAATTTTGCAGATGAGGTTGCGGCTCAATTGACGCATAAATAAGGAGTTTTTGTGGCAGACGAAAAAATTCGTCGAATATTGTTGAAGATTTCCGGAGAGTTCCTGATGGGGAATCTGGACTTCGGTCTGGACGTGAAGACCGTCGACCGAATCGCCGGGGAAGTTAAGCGCGTTCACGAAAAAGGCTGCGAAATCTGCGTAGTCATCGGCGGAGGAAATATCTTTCGGGGCGTTTCGGCGGCCGCCTACGGCATGCACAGGGCTGCCGCCGACAACATAGGAATGCTGGCCACCGTCATGAATTCCATCGCCTTTCAGAATTCTCTGGAAAAGATCGGTGTTTCCTCCCGAGTCATGTCGGCCATAACCATGCCGAACGTCTGCGAGCCTTACATTCGTCGAAAAGCGCTGCGACATCTGGAAAAGAAAAGAATCGTCATATGCGCCGCCGGATCCGGCAATCCCTATTTCACCACCGATACGGCAGCCGTTTTAAGAGCGTTGGAAACCGGCTGCGACGTATTGATGAAAGCCACCAAGGTTGCCGGAGTCTATGATTCGGATCCCCTGACCAATCCCGACGCGGTGCTGTTTAAGAAATTATCCTACAAGGATGTGTTGGATAAAAACATTAAAGTCATGGATCAGACGGCCATAATCCTGGCCCATGAAAATAACCTGCCGATATTTGTATTTTCCTTAAAAGAAGAAGGAAATTTCGAGAAAATTTTAGAAGGCAACGGAATTTGTTCCGTAATATCCGGGGAAGCGAGGTGAGATCATGTTAACTGAAAACATCAGAAAAAAAATGAACGCCGGTTTCGAAAATCTTTTGAAGGACTTCGGAGCTTTGAGAACAGGTCGCGCCTCCGTCACGATTTTGGATCACATAACCGTCGAAGCCTACGGCAGTCGAACGCCGATCCAACAGGTGGGAACCGTAAGCGTTTCGGATGCAAAAATGCTGACCGTTCAAGTCTGGGATTCGTCCCTGATTAAACCGACGGAAATTGCCGTAAGGAATTCCCAGCTGGGATTGAATCCGGTCGTCGACGGCCAATTGATAAGAATTGCCGTCCCGGATCTCAGCGAAGAAAGAAGAAAGGAGATTTGCAAACTGGCGGGCAAATATGCGGAGCAGGCCAAAATTACAGTGCGAAATATAAGAAAAGACGCCATGGACGAAGTGAAAAAACAGGAAAAAAGCAAAGAAATCAACGAAGATCAAAGAAAAAAAATGCTGGACGACATACAGAAAATTACGGACGAGTTCGTGAAAAAAATAGATCTGTCGCTGTCCGTAAAAGAAAAAGAAATAATGAAAGTTTAAATGGATCATTCGATCAGACACATTGCCTTCGTACCGGACGGTAATCGCAGATGGGCCGGACGACGCGGTCTTTCTCCTCTGCTGGGACACAAAAGCGGCTACGAATTGATAAAATCCCTGACGCCGCTTCTGAAAAACTACGGAATACGTTACGTTACCTACTATATGTTTTCCATAGAAAACTGGAGCAGATCCGAAGAGGAAGTGACTTATCTTATGGGTATATTCAGGAATTTTTTCTCGGACATTAAAGGCTACGTGCAGGAGCACGACATCCGCCTCGTGATCATCGGAGATCTTGCCCGATTGCCCGCCGACGTCACAGAAAAGATCGCTCTTCTGGAGGATTCCGCAAAAAACAACCGATCTTTGACCATGGTCGCGGCCGTCAGCTACGGAGGTCGCGACGAAATAGTAAGAGCCGCCGGAAAGGTCGCTTCGGATTTTGCAGACGGCAAAATAACCCTGGACGAGTTAGACGAGAACAAGTTCGCCTCCTATATGGACGCCCCCGATCTGCCCTACCCGGATGCTCTGGTCAGAACCGGCGAAAAGCGCATAAGTAATTTTTTGATATGGCAGACGGCCTATTCCGAAGTATTTTTTGTGGATAAACTGTGGCCGGACTTTAACGAAGAAGATTTGCGAGCCGTGATTTTCGAATTTTCCCGAAGAGAAAGACGATATGGAAGATAGCATGATCAGGGACAGAATTATTTGTGAAAAAAAAGCATTCATGTGTCGTTTGTTTTCGTCGTTTCTGTTTATTTTAATAGCCGTCATGCTGTTTTGGGTTCCCGTCGGGGTGTTCTCTTTTCTCTGCTGGGCAACATTCGCGTTTTTGGCCTATGAAATCTTCTCCGTTAAAACGCAAGAAAAAATTCTGCTGCAGGTGATCGCGCTGGTGTTTTGCTTTCTGGGAATTCGGTCGTTTTTATATTGTCGGGAAGCGCTGGGGCAATTGGGATGTATATTTCTGATATGCATATCCGCTTTCACCGATACGGGAGCATATGTTTTCGGTAAAATTCTGCTGGGGCCGAAATTGTGTCCAAAAATCAGCCCTCAAAAAACCTGGGCGGGATTTTGGGGAGGAATTTTGCTGGCCGATACCTTTTTTTTCGCCCTGAAAGGCGTGTTTTTTAAATTTTCTCCCGGAGGATGTTTGGCCGATGACAATTGGAAGATTTTTCTGACGGTTCAAGCGGTGATTTTGGCGTGCATAGCCGGAGATTTATCGGAATCCGGATTCAAAAGAGCCTTGGGAGTGAAAGATATGGGGGATTTATTTCCGGGACACGGAGGACTTCTTGATCGTCTGGACAGTCTGCTGGCGGCCTCGATAATTCTGGCGCTCATTAATATGTTCTTCTACGGAGGTATGGCGTGATCCATTATTTTGTGTTCTTCCTGATAATAAACATCATAGTGTTCGTTCACGAATGCGGGCATTTCCTGGCAGCCAGACAGGTGGGCATTAAGGTTACGATATTTTCCCTGGGAATAGGACCGGAAATCTTCGGATTCAACGATAAACGCGGAACCAGGTGGCGGTTTTCTCTGCTGCCGATCGGCGGCTACGTGATGATGTTGGGAGACGAGGATATCGCCTCAACCGCGGAGGATGAAAAAAGTCTCGAAGCCTGCAGCGAAGAAGAACGGAAACAGTCGTTTTTCGCCAAAAGCAACTGGGAAAGAATATGGGTGTCTTTCTGCGGTCCTTTTTTCAACTATATATATGCATTTGCGGTTATCGTACTGATGAGCCTTTCCTACGGAATACCGACCCATGAGCCCGTGGTGGGAAAAGTCCTGCAAAGCAGTCCCGCTGAAAAAGCCGGCATTGAACCCGGAGACCGGGTAATATCGGTCAACGGACTGAAAGTCCGAAAATATCGGGATATCGTCATCGCGATAAGCAACGACGAATCGGGCAAGATCAATCTGATAACGGAAAGAAACGGAATGCGGCGCGAGATATCGCTCGTTCCGGAGATAAAAGAAACCCCGAAAATCATCGGCGGCACAAAAAGAAGCAAAATAACCGGCATATACTCCGGCGAACCGGTTTTGGTAAAAAGATCTTTTTTGAAATCTCTGCAATTCGCTTTCGGCGAATGCGTCCAAGCCACCGGAGAAATGTTTACGGTGTTCGGACAGTTGTTCTCCGGCAAGAAATCGCTGGACGATTTCGGAGGAGTGGTGCGCATGGCCGAGGTCTCCGGAAATCTCTCCAAGGTAGGAAATTTCGCCCTGTTGATTATGTTTACGGTGACCTTGTCTTTGAATCTCGGGTTTATTAATCTCTTTCCGCTGCCGATTTTGGACGGAGGGAAGATTTTGTTTTCTTTCGCGGAAGAAATTACCGGAAAGAAACTTAACAAGACTCTGCAGGAATATATTATGATGATTTGCGCGATTCTGTTAATATTGCTTATGTTGGCTACGACCGTAAACGATATATTGCGCATCGAGGCGGTGAATAAGTTTGTTTCCGGTATTATGGGATAAGGTCTTTAAGATGAGGAAAATATCGACTCTGTTGTTCGGCTTTTGTTTTGTTGCGTCCGTCCGGGCGGACGTCGTCGAAAAAATAGAGTTTGAGGGATTAGACAGAGTTGAAATCGAAGCGATATCCGATTGCATAACCGTAAAACCGAACAAAAAATACGATCAGGCGGATGTGGACGCCTCGCTTAAGGCTCTTTTCGGAAAGGATTTCTTCTCCTACATAAAATTCATCAAAAGAGGAAATACACTGGTTATAAAGTGTACCGAAAAACCGATGGTGGATCGAGTCATATTCGAAGGAAACGAAACGGCCTCGGACGACGAATTAAAAAGCGTAATCAACGGCAGAATCGGAGAAGGCCGTATGCTGAGCATACATGCGGTCAAGGATGTTCTTTCTGATTTTCAAATGAATTATAAATCCTTAGGCTTTTGTTCCGCCGTTATAGTTCCAAAAATAATCAAGCGGGTCGGAAATAAAGTCGATCTGGTTTTTGAAATATCGGAGGGATCGAAAACGATCGTAAAAAAGATCTTTTTCATCGGCAATAAAAGCTTCACCGATGAAGAGCTGAAGGATCTCCTGTCCACAAAAGAAGAAAAGATATGGCGTGTATGGGATTACGAAAGCCACGTTTTCAGAGAGGACAAGGTTGACGTCGATATCGAAAATCTTACTCTTTTCTATAAGAGCAACGGATTTCCGTTTTTTACGGTTACTTCGACGTCTGCGGAGATGGATTTCGATAAGAAATCCTACTATTACACTTTTTCGATGGACGAAGGAGACCGATACACCATAAAAAGCGTTTCTTTAGAATCCAAGACCCCGAAGATAAAAGCCGAAGATTATCGCGGTTACATACGTGTCATCAGCGGCTCCGCATACAACGAAAACCTGATAAACGCCGACAGCAACGAGCTCCGAAAAAGAATGGCGTTAAAGGACAATCCCTTCACGGACGTGACCGTCGAGACAAATTATGACAGAGCAAATAAAACCGCCGATATAAAATACCTCATCGTCGAAAAACCGAAAACCTTCATAGAAAGAATTGACATAATCGGCAACAACAGAACTCTTGATAAGGTAATCCGGCGGGAGTTTTCGGTTCACGAAGGAGACGCCTATAACGCTTATAAAATGCAAAGAGCCGCAGAACATCTTAAAGGTATAGAATATTTTGAGGATGTGCGCATCGCCGACGCTCCCGGATCCGCCGCCGACCGAAAGGTTATTACGGTGGCGGTAAAGGAAAAAGAAAGCACGGCTCAATTTCGTTTCGGCGCCAACGTAAGCGATGCGGACGGATTCGGCGGACTGCTCGGCATTTCGGAAAATAACCTGATGGGAACCGGTCGAACTCTTTCCTCGGAAGTATTCTGGATGCAAAAATACTACGGATGTAAAATCAATATATTCGATCCTTATTTTACGGATCGGGATTTCGGAGTCGGATTGAAGATCGGGCTAAACCGCTACAACAGAAAAAATATAGATCACAGCGTCAATAAATCCGCGTATTTATCCCCCTACGTCCGCTATTTCATAAACGAAAGACTGATACACAGAATTTCCTGTACGGCTTCAACCAATGAAAGAAGCTGGTGGGACCGGAAAACCGAACACTTGTACGACTCGGTGCCGGAAGGTAATGAAATTCTCGAGAAAAAGCCTTCCATGAAAGAAGAATACGGAAAATACAACTGCAACGAAATAAGTTCCACCCTGCTCTACCATAAAACCGACAACTTCTATCAGCCGAGAAACGGCTACACCTTATCCATGACAAATTCCTACAGCGGACTCGGAGGCGGCGTTCGGTTTTTCAGAAACGAACTGGAGGGACGCTATTATTATCCGCTGACGAAGAAATTTACATTCATCACCGGCGCAAACGTCGGATATATCCATGAAATCAAAGGAACTCGCAGCGTGCACCGCTATTCCCTCGGCGGAGACGGAGAAAGCATGCGCGGTTTCGACTCCTACGGCATAGGACCGCGCTATACGGAAGGCGATGAGGACAGCATAGGCGGAAACAAATTCTGGACCTTAAGTTTTATGGTGGAAGCTCCTTTATCCACCCGCGAAGTGGGCATAAACGGAGTGGTGTTTCTCGACTTCGGCAGCGCGTGGGGATCCAAGTATCCTAAATCCGTCGTTAATGCCGGCGAGTCGAGGACGATCATCGAAGACTCTTCGGCAATCAGAAGTTCGATCGGAGTAGCGATAAAGTGGGCCAAATCTCCCCTCGGACTACCTCTGTCGTTTGTTTTCGGATTCCCGATCAAGAAGAAAAAATTTGATCGAAAACAAACATTTACGTTAACAGGGCTCATGTAGTATGCGGTGATGATATGAAGTTTCTGTCGTTATTTTTACTTCTTATTTGCGGAACGGTTCGCTGCATCGACCCCGTCCGCTGCTTCGCGGTGCTGAACCTGAAAAAAGTCGCTTCCTCGTCTCTGGCCGGCAAGGACATAGAACGGCAGATCGAAATCGCCAACAGGGAATCCAAAAAAGGACTCCTGGATCTGGAAGCGCAGATAAGGTCCATGGAATCCAACAAAACGTCTGAATATGACGCCCGTAAAATAGAAGACGCCCAAATTCAGCTCTACGAAATGGTACACGATAAGAAATACCAAATCTCCGAAGCCTATAAAAAAGCCGTCGGCATTCTTGACGCCGAAATGAAGAAGGTCATTAAAGAAATATGCAGTGAAAAGAACCTCGCCATCGTGATAAACTCCGAAGCGGTCGTCTATTACTCCGAAGAATGTCCGAATATCACCGACGAGGTAATTAAAAGATTAAACGACGCATGCAAAACCATAGCGGTCGAACTGAAGCAGTTAAAATAGCGGAATCCGGATGGACGAAATCTTTTTCGACAAAATAAACGCGACGAATGTATCGAAACTGGCGGAAATATGCGGTTTTGAAAGAACCGGGGACGGAGATTTTCAAATTTCCGGAGTTGCAACGCTGAAAAACGCCTCCCCGAGCGATTTATCCTTCTTCAGCAATAAAAAATACCTGGCGGATCTGAAAAATACTTCGGCCGGAGCGGTGATCCTCACCAAGGACAACGTGCCGAATCTTCCTGAGGGAGTCGCGGGATTGGTGTATCCGAACGCCGCAATCGGCTACGCCAAAGCTTTGGAGGTATTGTGTCCTAAAGATAAGCAAGAGTCCCTCATTTGCGCCACCGCCGTAATACACGAGTCGGCCGAAATCGGAGCTTCATGCCGCATAGGAGAACACGTCGTCATTGAAGAGAACGTAAAGATAGGAGACGATACGGTCATCGGCCACAACAGCGTGATCGGGAAAGGTTGTCGGATCGGATCCGGGGGACGTATCGGCAGTAATGTTACGATTACGCACTGCATTGCGGGAAACAACGTTCTGATCAATTCCGGAGCCCGCATCGGAGAATCCGGATTCGGCATTATTCCGACCGGAAAGGAAATGGTATACGTTCGTCAATTGGGGCGCGTGATCATCGGAAATCGAGTTCGCATCGGAGCAAATACGACCGTCGACAGAGGCAGTCTTGAGGATACCGTGATAGGCAACGACACCGTCATCGATAATTTAGTGCAAATCGCCCACAACGTTTCCATAGGCGAGAGATCGATTCTCGTGGCCCAGGTGGGGATAGCCGGCAGCACCCGCGTAGGAAACGATGTGGTATTGGCGGGCCAGACCGGAGTAGCCGGTCATTTGGAAATCGGAAACGGCGCTATTGCCGCCGCCAAAAGCGGCATAGCCTCCGGCGTGGAGGCGGGAAAAATCGTCGGAGGAATTCCGGCCGTCGACGTTAATATATGGAGGAGACAAGCGGCATTCCTGAAAATGTCCGTAACCGGAAAAAGAAAGAAATAATCGGAGGCAACGGTGAATTCATTGGGAACGGACGAAATAACGAAATGCATACCTCACAGGTATCCGATGCTCATGATAGATCGGGTGGAAGATCTGGTTCCCGGGGAAAGCGCCGTCGGAATTAAAAACGTAACGGCTAACGAACCGTTTTTCCCGGGGCATTTTCCGGAAAAAGCGGTCATGCCCGGAGTTATGATCGTAGAAGCCATGGGGCAGACCGCCGGAGTGGTCGTCGCCAAGACGCTCGATTTTAAAGACCACAACGGACTGGTTTATTTCATGTCCATGGACGGAGTGCGCTTCCGGAAAATGGTTGAACCCGGAGACGTTCTGCGACTGTACGTAAAAAAAGACAGAAGCCGCGGCAATGTCTGGAGATTCAAAGGAGAGGCCTATGTGAAGGATACTCTGGTGAGCGAAGCGACCTTTACGGCCATGATAGTCCCTTAGAAGAGGAGATCCCGTGATACACCCGACAGCCATTATATCTCCGACTGCAAAAATCGGAAAAAACGTAAAGATAGGCCCGTATTCGTTTATCGGAAACGACGTGGAGCTGGAAGACGATACGGAGGTTATATCCCATGTTTGCATAGACGGCTGCACTCAAATAGGAGAAGGAACGAAAATCTTTCCGTTTGCCGCCCTGGGATACCGGCCGCAGGATTTAAAATACAAAGGCGAGAAATCCCGGCTGAAAATCGGAAAGCACAACAACATCCGCGAGTATGTCACCATGCATCCGGGAACCGCCGGCGACGCCATGGAGACCGTAATCGGAGATCATAATCTCTTCATGGTAGGCGTTCATATAGCCCACGACTGCATCGTCGGCAACAATGTGGTGATGGGCAACAACGCCACCCTCGGCGGACACGTGAAGATCGAAGACGACGTCATCATCGGAGGTTTGGCGGCCATCCATCAGTTTGTCCGCGTAGGCCGAAGCGCCATCATCGGCGGCATGTCCGGAGTCGAAAGGGACGTAATCCCCTACGGAGCCGTGAAGGGCGAAAGAGCCCATCTCTATGACATAAACATCATCGGATTGCGGCGCGCCGGTTTTAGTCGGCAGGATATTCTTGCACTCAAAGAAGCCTATGACAAAATCTTCCTCGGGGAAGGCACCATCTCCGGCAATTTGGAAAAAGTTCGATGCTCCGCAAACGGAAGATCCTGCGTGGAGTATCTGGTGGATTTTATGAAAAAGGATACGGACAGATCCTTTTGTCTTCCCAAGTCCCATCGATGAAGAAATCCGACGACTCGCCGATAGGAATAATTTGCGGCGGCGGAGAGTATCCTCGTTTGGCGGCACGAGCCTGCGTCGAGAAGGGAATCGACTTCCGTCTTGTCTTTCTGAAGGGGTTTTGCAGCCCGGAAAATTGGCCGAAAACCGCCGTTCTGACGGCAAACTTCGGAGAAGTCGGTCGCGTAATCGATTTTTTGAAAGCCGGCGGCGTCAGACGCATCGTCTTCGCCGGAAAAGTAACGCGCCCTAACTTCAATCAATTGTTGCCCGATAAAAAAGGTAAATCATGGCTTCTGAAGCTGGGAAAAAATATCTTCGCGGGAGACGACGCACTGCTGAGAGCCGTTACAGAGCTGTTGCACGAAGAAGGATTTGAGGTGATCGCCGGCACCGGTCTGCTGGATGATATTTTCCTCCCGGAAGGGATATTTTCCCTTCGCCGACCGACGCCGTCCGAATTGACCGACATAAAAATCGGACTGTCCGCCGCCGCCAAACTGGGGCTTTCGGACGTCGGGCAATCCGTAATCGTACGCAACGGCAAAGTTATCGGAGAGGAAGACGCCGCCGGCACCGATGCTCTCGCGGAAAGATGCGCTTTCGAATCCGAAAAAGGCGGAATACTCGTAAAAATCTCGAAGCCTCAGCAGGACGACCGGCTGGATCTGCCGACCGTCGGCATTCAAACCGTCGAAACGCTTCGCCGAAACAATTACGACGGTCTTGCGATAGAGGCGAACAGATGCATTGTCATCAACAAAGAAGAAGTCATCCGCCGCGCCGATGAATCGGGAATTTTTATCGTTTCCGTTAAACCCGATGTTCTCAAAATTTTCCTGATCGCCGGAGAAGCTTCCGGAGATTATCTGGGCGGCAGATTAATGCAAGATATCTCGAAGATATTCCCCGGAAGAGTCGATTTTTTCGGCGTAGGCGGTCAGTATACGGAAAAAGCGGGGCTGAAGCGGCTGTTCTCCGTCGATGAACTGTCCGTAATGGGTATCGCCGAGGTCATCGGAAAGATCTTTCACGTAAAAAAATTGATCGACAAAACCGTGCAGGCAATTTGCGAATACCGACCGGACGTAATAGTCACGGTGGATTCCTCGGGATTTACACACCGCGTAGTCAAACGGGTGAAAAAAATCGGATACAAAGCGCCGACGATTCACTATGTGGCTCCTCCGGTTTGGGCATGGAGACCGTGGCGGGCGCGATCCATACACAAATTCATCGATAAGCTGTTAGTTTTATTCCCCTTCGAGCCTCCCTATTTTCGGAAATACGGCCCGGAAACCGTTTTCGTCGGTCATCCGATTGCGTCGGATCCGGATTTCTCCGTCCCTCCGAAGCATAAATTGCAAAATTTTCTGAATTCCGTTTGCAAAATAAAAGATAAAAGCAACTGCCGCATAATAACTTTGCTTCCGGGCAGCAGAAAATCAGAAGTAGCCCGACATCTGCCGGTACTGGAGGAGTTCACGCGCTTGGCGGTTAAAAAATATAAAAACGTAAAATTTTTGATTCCGACTGTGGAAACCGTTGAGTCCGACATCAGAAAAGCGACCGAACGTTGGCTGCACCGGCCGATAATCGTGACGCAAAAATCGCAAAAGATCTTATCTTTTTATGCTTCGGACGCGGCCGTAGCGGCTTCCGGCACGGCAACTCTGGAGCTCGCCCGAACCGGCTTGCCGTTTGTGGCCGTCTATAAAACGTCGCCCCTGACCTACATGGCGGTAAAGCTTATGATTAGAGTGTCCCGGGTTTGCATCGTGAATCTTCTGGCCGAAGAAAACACAGTTCCGGAATTACTTCAGAGCGACTGCACGGCTGAAAACATTCTCCGTTGCGTAGAAAAAATATCAGATCCGAAGGAATCCCGAAGACAAAAAAAAGCTTTTGCCGAAATAATCGAAGCTCTGCGAACAAACCCCGAGTCGGCGGCTCGAGAAATCATCAACGCGGCAAAATCCGGTTTAACATCTTCTATTTTTTGTGCACCAATTTCATGACGTCGTCCAGCGACTCATCTATGGTTCTGTGGCCGTAGGTCAGCACGTCTATGTAGGAATCGAAGGTATTCGCCCTTTCCGGCATACCCGCTGCTTTTAATCGGGAGGAAATATTCCTCGTTTCCGAAATCAGCGTAGATATATCCCCCATTCTTTTGCCCGAAAAATGTTGACGCAACTTTTGCTCGTGGAAAACAACGTCGGAAGAAAGAGAATCGTCCCCGTTTCTTTCATCGGAATACTCCGCGTCTTCCGCGGGCGCCGCAGTCTCAAAATTTTCATAATCTCCGCCTGCCACGGCAAGATAAAAAAGTAAAATTCCGCCCATAAACACCTCCTCCAAAAACAAACCCGGCTTCCGGAAATGCCGCGATCCGCAGAGTCTTTATGGTGCCCGCGGAGGGACTCGAACCCACACGCCCGAAAGGACAACAGATTTTAAGTCTGTAGCGTCTACCGTTCCGCCACGCGGGCACGCGCGACCGTGAAAAATCTAGCATCAAAACGGATAAATCACAATAACGCAGACCTTTGCCGCCGCGGAATTCCGCAAAGGGCGCTTTTTGATTTTTCGTTTTCAAAAAAATCTGGTAATCAGACGAATTTTCCGGTATTTGTAGGCTTGCGTTCCTCGGTAGCTCAGAGGTAGAGCAAGTGGCTGTTAACCACTGGGTCGGCGGTTCGATCCCGTCCCGAGGAGCCGATACGATCTTCAGCTTACGGTATTATCGGTATTTGCGTCGCAGTTTCGGAACGGAGACGTGCCAGCCTCCCCCCAATGCTTTACACAGATTTACCACGGCATTCAATCGATTTTGCAAAGCTCCGACCAGTTCCATTTCCGCCGTCAACAGACCTCTCTCCACATCCAACAGATCCAGCAATCCTATCAGACCGAATTCTTTTTGTTTTTTGGCGAGGGAATAGCTCTTTTTCAGAGCATTTACCCGTCGGGTTCCGGAAGCGACGATCTCGCGATTTTTTCTGTTGGACGCCAAGGCGTCCAAAGTCTCTTTGAAGGCCGTTTGCACCGTCTTTCGGTAAATCGCCTCCGCTTTCCTGTAGTTAGCCTCGGCTGCATCCTCTCCGGCGCAAGTTTTACCTCCGATTAAAATCGGCAATGAAATTCTTCCTCCGAGATTCCAGGTGTCGGATCCCCCGCTGAACAGATCGCGCAGCGAAACAGCCTCGGAGCCGAAAGCACCGGTCAGCGAAATCGACGGAAAATATGCAGCGCGGGCTTCTCCTATTTTGGCATTGGCCGCCATGAGTTGTCCTTCCGCCTGTAAAATATCCGGGCGTCTTGCCAGAATATCCGAAGGAATTCCCTTCGGGATCGAGCAAGGAATGCGCAGCTTTTCGATACCCTTGTCTTTAAGCTTCTTTTGACCGATCATTTCGCGCGGAGAAGCTCCGATAAGAACTCCGAGAGCGGTTTCCGCTTTACCCAGGGCCAATTCGAGGTCAAGCACCGTCATTTTTACGGACGACATTTCTGAGTCTATCCTAAGGCAATCAAGTTCGGTGCAGTAGCCGTTTTTAAATCTGTTTCTGTAGACGTCGCAGGCCTCTTGACGGGCTTTGAGGGTTCTGCGGGCAATGGCCAGCTTGGCGTCCAACGCCCTGATCATGAAGTAGGTTTTAGCTACTTCGGAAGTTATCGTCAGCAGCAAAGTTTCCTGCCCAGCTTTTGCGGACAGCAGACTTGCCCCGGCCGCTCTGTTGGCGTTCCGATATTTCCCCCAAAAATCCAACTCGTAGGAGATGGAAATTGCGCCCAGGTAGTCCCACATATCCCTTTTCATCAAACCGGGAAAATACATTCTTCCCTTGGCGGACATAAAAGTCTCTTTTCCTTCGACGGATCCGCCTATGGACGGCCATAAATCCGCAAAGGCCATACCGGAAGCGGCTTCGGCGATTTCTATATTGGCGGCGGCCTGCTCCAGATCTGAATTATGCTTTAAAGCCTGCTCTTCCAGCTTATTTAAAGTAGAATCTTTAAATACCGACCACCAACGGGCCGATGTGAATTCGGCGATCTTCTCGTCGGCGTTCAAATTCGGAATATCCATGTGCGGAGGTTCGTAATCCGGTCCGAGTGTGCAGCCGGCCAGCAGATTCAAAGACATAAAAACCGCGAAGTTTCTAAGACGATAACGCATGGGTCGAATCTCCTTTTCTGAATCTTTCGCTGCCGACGGTCACCAGGACGTAGAACAGCGGAATGAACAGCGGAGCAAGAATTGTCGCCCCCAACATTCCTCCGATAACGCCGGTACCCAAAGAATGGCGGCCGGCGCTGCCTGCTCCGCTGCTGATCGCTAAAGGTAAACAGCCGAAAACAAAGGCCAGAGACGTCATGATTATGGGTCTGAATCGAAGTTTTGCCGCCTGTACGGCCGATTCAATGACGGATTTGCCCGATTCTCTCATCATAACGGCGAATTCCACAATCAAAATGGCGTTTTTGGAGGCCAAACCCACCAGAGTGACCAAAGCTATTTGGAAATAAATATCGTTGCCGGATCCTCGCAGGCAAGCGGCTAAAACGGCTCCGAACATGGCAAACGGCACCGCCATAATTACCGCCAACGGCAGAGACCAGCGTTCATGCTGCGCCGCAAGAATCAGGAACACCGTCAACAGTCCGAGGATAAGAGCGTTGTAGGAGGATTTTTCGGTTCTTTTCTCCTGGTAGGCCGATCCGGTCCAAGACAGGGCGTAATCCTCTCCGAGAACTTGCTCCGCCACTTCCTCCATTGCCCGAATGGCTTCCCCGGACGTGAAGCCCGGAGCCGGATTTCCCAGAACCTTGGCCGCCGGAAAAACGTTAAACCTCTCGACGGTGACGGGGCCTACCGTCGGCGTCAGTTTTACGAAAGACGACAATGAGATCATTTCTCCGGAGCCGGATTTTACATACAGTTCTCCGATTTGTTCCGGATGAGCGCGATAGTTTCCTTTGGCCTGCATAAGAACCTTATAACCTCTGCCGAACTGCGAAAAATCGTTTATGTACACCGAATTAAACCCGGCGGCGACGGCGGCGTAAATTTCGTTGACGGAAACATTGAAGGCCGCCGCTTTTAACAGGTCTGTTTCCATATTAAACTGCGGAGTAGCGGCATTGAAGGTGGTATTCAATCCCGACAATTCCGGACGTTTCGCCGCCGCCGCCAAAAACTCTTTAACCTTTGCCTCCAGAGCTTCGTTGTCGGTTTTACCGGTCTGCTGAATATATCCCTCGAATCCTCCGGTCATGCTCATGCCCACGATCGGAGGAGGGCAGAAGGCCATTATGATTCCGTCCGTAACGCCGCCGCCGATGCGCATGGCTTTGCGGGCCAAAGCACGGGAGGATTGTTCGGCTTTTGTTCTGACGCTCCAGTCTTTCAACAGAAAGAACGTTATGCCGGCATTGGTGGCGGCGGTTCCGCCCAACATATCGTAACCGGCAATATAGGAGCTGTCCCGCACGCTCGGATCCGCTGCCATGGTCTTGCTGATTTTTGCTATCACCTCGGACGATCGATCAAGGGAGGCAGCCGGATCCATTACGGCGCAACAAAAAACGATGCCCTGATCTTCTTCCGGCAGCAGAGCTCTCGGGGTTATTTTAAACATAAATGCGGTCAGGGCAATGATGGTCAATACAACACCCAGAGCGATCTTCAGATTTTTTATTAAGAATGTCACGGATTTTGTATAGAGCACCGTAAGCTTCTCGAATTGCATGTCGAACCAATCGAAAAAACTTCTTTTTTCAAGCTTTTCGGAGGAATGATTTTTCAAGAAAAGGACGCACAGCGCCGGAGTCAACGTCAGAGCGCATATGCCGGATATGACCACCGACACGGCAACGGTTACGGCAAATTGCCGATACATGGTGCCCGCCAGTCCTCCCGTAAAGGATACCGGAATAAAGACGGCACACAGAACCAGCACGATGGCCACCAGAGCTCCGCTCACCTCCTCCATGGCTTTGACGGCGGCGTCTCTGGCCGAAATTTTTTCGGTTCTCATAAGGCGTTCCGTGTTTTCTATGACAATGATGGCGTCGTCCACCACGATGCCGATGGCCAGAACCAATCCGAACAGGGTCAGAGTGTTTATGGAGAAGCCGAACAGCATCATGCCTGCGAATGTTCCGATTATGGAAACCGGAACGGCCAGACAGGGGATAAAGGTCGCCCTCAGGTTCTTCAGGAACAGCAAGATGACCAGAAAAACCAGCCCTACGGCCTCAAACAGAGTTTTTATCACCTCCGTAACCGAATGCCGAACGAACTCTGACGTTTCGTAGATCACTTTATGGGATATTCCCTTCGGATAGCGTAGGGACAATTCGGACATTTTTGCGTTTACTCTTTCGGCGGTTTCCAAAGCATTGGCTCCCGGAGAGAGAAAAATCATCACCGGAACCGCATCGTGTCCGTCGGTTTTGGAAATGACGTCATAGGATTGCGATCCCAGTTCGACGTCGGCCACGTCTTTTAACCTTAACGCCGTGCCGTCGGGAGTCGCCCGAAGAATTATATCCTCGAATTCCTTAACGGTGGAATACCTTCCGGGGGCGATGATAAGACAGGTGCGATCCAACTTCGTCTCCGTAGGTTTTTTGCCGACGGCGCCGACGGCCCTTTGGGAATTTTGAGAATATATGGCCGCCGCAACTTCGGAAGTACTGAGATTCAGCTGCATCAACCGATCCGGTTTCAACCAGATCCGCATGGCGTAGGCGTTGCCGGTCATGACGGAGGCGTCTCCCACTCCCTCAAGTCTTTTCAACTCGTCCACGATATTCAGCAAAGCGTAATTGGCGATGTAGGCGGCGTCGTATTTTTCATCGCTAGAATAGAGAGACACCAACTGAAGAATGGAAGAAGATCTCTTGGAGACGTTTACGCCGTATCTCCTCACCTCCTCCGGCAGAGAAGACATCACCATCTGGACGCGGTTGTTGACGTTTATCATGGCTCTGTCCGGATCCGATCCCACCTTGAAAAAAACCTGGGTGGTCGACGATCCGCCGTTGCCGGAGGCGACGGAGTTCATGTAGATCATATCTTCCACGCCGTTGATTTTTTGCTCGATCGGAGCAAGCACCGTCTCTGATATTACTTCGGCGCTCGCTCCCGGATAGCTGGCGCTTACGATTATTGAAGGCGGCGTCAGTTCCGGATATTGGGCCACCGGCAGATTGCTCATGGCCAGAAAACCGGCTATGACGATGATAAGAGACATAACGGTTGCGAAAATCGGCCTGTCTATGAAGAAACGGGAGAACATGACTGATTCCTTTCGCTAACTTTTTTTATCTGCGGGTTTCTGTGCCTTTTCTTTGCTTGCGGATATCGGCACGGGGGTCACCGGAGATCCCGGACGCGCCTTGATTATTCCTTCGGCCACCACTGTTTCTCCCTCTTTCAATCCGGAATGCACGATGATTTTATCCCCCACCGATTCCGCCTTTATCGGACGGACTTCGACAATGTTTTTATCATTCAACGCATAGACCGCAGATCCGGTTTTTGTGGATATGAAAGCCGATTGCGGAATGACGAGGACGTCGCGATACTCGGCTCCGATCAGCTTTACCCGCACGAACTGTCCCGGCAACAGCATCTGCTGCTTTTCTTCGTTGGGAATCTCCGCCTTAATCGACACTGCGGAGGTCAGACTGTCTTCATTGCTGTCGATAAAAATAATCCTGCCCCGATGCGGATAAATCGATCCGTCCGGCATGATTATTTCCACTCCGTATTCGCCGGATTTCGTCAATTGTATTCTTCCGTCCCTGTAATTTTTATTCATGCTGCTCCACATGCTTCCGGGTATGGAAAAATTCACGTGCAGAGGACATACTTGCACCATGGAAGTCAGCAGGCTCGATTCTCCGCTCGAAGACACCAGATTCCCGATCGATCGGGCTTCCTTGCGCACTATGCCGGAAATCGGAGCCTTAACGTCGGTATATCCCAGATTGATTTCCGCTTCGTGAAGGGATCCCTCCGCCACTTTCATGTTGGCGTCGGCTCTTTCATAGGCCGAAAGAGAATCATCGTGATCCTTTTGACTGACGGCCCCCGCCCGAAACAACTTTTTCATGCGCTCGTAGTCGCGAGAGGTTCTGCGCAGCTCCGACTGAGCCTGGGCCAGCGTTCCCTGAGCTCGGGTCAAGGCCGCTCTGCAGGGTTCTTTATCTATTTCAAAAAGCTTCTCACCTTGCCGAACATATTGTCCTTCCTGAAATACGCGTGACTTCAATATGCCGCCGACCTGGGCGCGGATCTGTATTTCCAGAGATCCGGTTATCTTCGCCGAAGCCTCGACCGCCAAAGGAACATCCTGCTTGGTAACCTTGACGACTCCGACCGCAGGAGGAGGAGGCGCGGCCGGTTTATCGGCGTCCCCGCATCCAGAAACAATAAAAAGAGCTACAGAAAATAAACTGCCGGAAATGCGCATGACCCCTCCGCCGCAAAATATCGCCAACCGAGAATTATCTTACAGTTGTACAGACAGAGTCAATTAATTTTTTGTTAACGATTTGAGAGCAAAAGAATTTGTCCGATTCCGACCGCAACCGGGGTGCGTAAATTTGAAGTAAGATATCGAAAAGCCGTTCGGATCGGATGAACTCGGTCGCCGGCCGTAAAGCGAAGCGTTTGTCGGCGCGTTCCTCTTAACGTCGCGCACCCCGACGTCGCATACGCCGTTTTTAAGTCATGCCGCGGATATCGGACAACATCCCTCCCCTAATATCGCTCGGCTTTTCTCCCGCGCTCCCGGTTATCCCCCTTCCGCTCAGTCCGAATTGAACTTTGAATTCGGTTTTCTCGTCGGATTCGATAAGGTGTGGAGCTTAACGGAGACAAGATTTTCTCTTTATAACTCCGGCGAACGCGATTTTTCCAGAAACGGAGAAAAAGAACGCCGAAGCCTTTTAACGTCGGAAAAATATTCCAAATACTTTTTTCGGGAGTTTTTATTCCCCTTCTTTTTTCTCTTCGGGGATTAACACGCGATAGAGTTCCGAAATGGTGCTCATTACCGGCGCTCCGTTCTTCACGTTGATGTCCAGCAATTCCTGAAAGTTTTTTTTGCCGATGACCGAAGCTATCTTTATCAAAATGGCAGCCGGACTTTGGGGTTGTTTACGTTCCAAAAAAAGCCCTATGTTTTTCAGAAGATCGTAGGCGTCCTCCAGAGTCGGTTCTTTTTTTACGGGCTCTTCCTCCGAAGAGGAATTTCCGTCTTCGTCGACGGGTTTCGGCTGATCCCGACGAGCTTCCGCTTTGGCGACAGTTTCCGCCATCTGATTCCGTTTGATTTGTAAATTCTTTGCGGTTGTACGTTCCGCATCCTCCAAATGATTTAAAAGCAGTCGAAAGCTGGGAGAGTCGTCATTGCACTGCTCGACGATAAAATCGTCGAGTTTCTTCAAATTTTCTATCGCCAAGCGCACTTCGCTCCCCAAGGATTCGACAAATTCCTGCGGGGTCGCCAAAACGCCCTTTTTAATTTGTCCCAGCGAAAGGCCGTCTGTGTTTTTTATCTGCAAATTACGACGCGCCGTAAGCCAATCCGACAGGCTGTAGTCTCCGGTTGCGTCCGTTTGTTTTGCGAGGGGAATGAGAACGATTCTTTCCGGAATTTTTTCGGCAAGAAAATAAAAAGGAGCCAGTCGCGGGATAAAATTACGGTTTTCCCAGTCGACGGAAGGGTAAATATCATCCCAATAATTTTCGCACAGAGATTGCAGCAGCGACATTCCGCAGTTAAATCCGTGAAATCCTTTCATGACCGTCAACGATTCCAAAAGCCACATGGCGATCTGTAAATCCTTCGTCTTAGTTTTCAGCAGATGCGAACAGATGCGGAAAACCTCCGGCCAATCGGCTTTTTTGATTGCGGTTTGCCAGATTCCCTGGGATAATCTCGGATCGTCTTCGCGGCGTAATTCTCTTATTTGATCGTAAACATAATCGTATTTCAGATCTTCTCCGCATCTGTTTTTTTCCGAAATCGGAAGCAGAAGTTCTTCGAATTCCGCCATAATCAATCCTCCCGTTCGGTTCCCGTCATCAAGTTTAAGGAGCCTCGTCGTCCGCTGCCTCCTGTTGCGCTGCCGCCGCCTGCTGCCGCATCGCCGCCGGCTGTTGTGCTGCCGCCTGCTGCCGCATCGCCGCCTGCTGCTGCTGCATCGCCTGCTGCCGCATCGCCGCCTGCTGTTGCGCTGCCGCCTGCTGCTGCTGTATCATCGCCTGCTGTTGCGCTGCTGCCTGCTGCTGCATCATCGCCTGCTGTTGCATCGCCGTCGGCTGTTGTGCTGCCGCCTGCTGCCGCATCATCGCCTGCTGCTGCATCGCCTGCTGCCGCATCGCCGCCTGCTGCTGCATCATCGCCTGCTGCTGCATCATAGCCTGCTGTTGTGCTGCCGTCGGCTGTTGTGCTGCCGCCTGCTGCTGCATCGCCTGCTGCTGCATCGCCTGCTGCTGCGCCGCCTGCTGTTGCTGCATCGCCGCCTGCTGCTGCGCCGCCGCCTGCTCCGGTTGTTCCTCATGCTCGGCATGCTCCTCATCTTCCTCATGCTCGTCGTGTCCTTCCGACAGCATATGTCGGTAAACGGCGTCCCGCTTCTCCGCCGGCTCCTTTAATATACGTTGATATACAGCTTGTTGCTCCTGCGGAGAATGTGCGTGCGATGCTATAAATGCCGCCTGATGCTCCGCCTCCTCTTCCGGCTCCTGCCGTTCCGATAACGCATGCCTATACAGTTCCTCCCGCTTCGCCGCCGGAGCGGCCAACATCTGCCGATAAACAAGTTTCTGCTGCTCCGGAGAATCCACGTGCGATGCTATAAATGCCGCCTGCTGCTCCGCCAATGCACGCTTATAAAGTTCCTCCCGTTTCGCCGCCGGAGCGGCCAGCATCTGCCGATAAATCAGATCATGATGCTCCGGAGAACCCGCGTGCGATGCCAAGAATGCCGCCTGCTGTTCCGGAGTCGCATTATGAGCATTATCCTTTTCCGCTTCGCGGCTTATCTCTTTCGGTTTATGAAGAGGAGGGCAAATCTGCGGGAATACCGGCCATATCGCCGGAGTGGTTTTGTCGCCGTTCTTAGTCATAGGAGTAACTTTTACGATTATTTTGGAGGCGGAAACCGTTCCTCCCGCCTCTTTGTTGATTATCGGTACGTTAAACTGCAGCAATATCCCGCTCGGAGCATCCGTCTCTTTATTGTACTTATTCTCTTCAATTAACCGGAACATCGCCCATTTACCGGAATAGGAGAAGGTTGCGATCGGTCCGCTAATAATCAGATTTCCTTTGGACGCTCGATCGTTCGGCTGTTCCGGAGCGCCATCCACCCATGTAAAAATCGCCTCAATTTTATCGCCGTTGAAGAATATTCCCGGAGCGTTTTCAACGACTTTTACGCTATTGATCAGAATTTCGCGCTCCATAAGCGACGAAGTCAGCGATTCCAGTGTCGGAGAAGGACGCATCTTAATGTCGAAAGAAACCGTAGCGCCCTTCACATCGGCGGCTTTCGAATGGATCACCCAGTTTTTCAGGAAAGGAATCAGTCTGATATCCATTATATGCAGAAACGTAACGGCTTCTTCATTAATATTTTTCTCGTCTTTATGTTTCTCGAAAATTCCGGCGGCATTTTTGATACTTCTTTCGTAAAGAATTACAAAATCCTCGACGTCCTTCAGGGAAGCATCTTCATTCGAATGCCCGAACGGGAATTTTTTGGCCAGCTTACCGTTGAAGAAATCGAATATCCCGGTATAGGCCTTGGCCGCCCTTTCGTATTTTACTTCTTCCGCCCGCGACATCAGCGATTTAGCGACGGCGGAGCGTTTTGACAGGAAGAAATCGCCTTCATTTTCGGCAATCGAGAGAATTTCTCCCTTTTCGTCGAAGGAATCGATGGAAACCTTCGACAGAGTATCGGATATAAAGCTTTCGAGAGCGGCGACGGAGTTGCCCGGCTTTTTAACTTCGTACTCGTCGACGCTGACTATTATATCCTTCCATTTCTCGATGATTTTCGGATTTTTTACAAGAGCGATAAACTGCGGCATCGTCAGAAGATCAATTATCGGAGAAGCCAGCTCCTTTGCAAGAAATCGAATTCTTTGAAATTGCGCCGCAAGATATTGTCTCAGCCCGTTCTGATCATTGATATCCAGAAATCTGGGATTTCTTTTGCCGTCCCAGTTATCGAATACGGCGCGCCCCGCCGAGTAAGGGGCCTCCGTGTTAAACAAGGCGTCTATTTTGGTCAGCATTGATTCGTAATGGGTTATGATTAAAGCAGAAAATCCGAAATCATCGACGTTATTTTTATTCTGATTTTCCTGCAGGAATTTTGCGATTTTCGGAAGGGCAAAAGACGCATTTCTTACATTGATCGCCAGGTGTTTCAGAGCATCCTCCAGCAGAGCTCGGGAATTGCCGGGCGGCATGTCTTCAAAAATTTGCGCACGTCCGGCCATGGATTGGATAATCGGAGTGAAACACTTAACCGCAACGGATTTGTACATTTCAAAATTCTGCGGCCTTATTTCCTTCGGCATGGTTGCGGCAAATTCATAATATTTGTCGATCGCTTCGGCCAATTCTCTCAGCTGTCTGATGTCCCAAATCAGCATACGGTCTTCGGCGACAGTCGTGACCAACCTTCCGTCCGGAACCGGACGAATAAACGGCTGATCCAGTACGGCCTTAAGCTCGTTGCGAAAACTTTCGAATCCCGGAGACGGCGTATACGTATCCGAAGACAGAAAATTTCCCGTCAGATCGCTTTTATACCCGGCCAACCGAGACCTGAATTTATGAAATTCGATTTCCGCGCTTTTCATCAAGTCTTTTACATAGTGGTCCTCTATAATGTCGATGGCCAGCAGGCTCTCCATTGTTTTGCCGTAGTCTTCGCAGGGCATGAAATGATCCTGTGATATCCACGAAAAATGTTTATTGGCAAAAATATCGGCAACAAGCACAGTTTTATGGTATATCTTTGCGAGACTCTGGGAAGTATATTTCGATGCGGCTTTTTGGGCGACTTCTTTAATCTTTTCGATGTCGTTCAACAGATTATCCAGTATCATTTCGACGGTGACGTCCAAGGTATCCTTTAAAAATGCGCCGAATACCGCGTGCAGGGCTTTTTTTATTTGTTCTTTGAACAGGGTAATATCAAATTTCGGAGGCAGCAGCTTTTTGTTCGGAACTCTGTCTTTTATTTCATCGGCTATGTCGAAGGTTTCGCGGAAGAGTGTTTTTGTAAGATCCGCTACGCTCTTTCTGTCTTCCAAACGACGTACGGAGTTGTATTCGTTGCTGACTTTTTCTATTTTGCCGATTTGATCGACAAAATTTCGCAACTTTCGAAAGCTGTCAAATGAAGTGACGTTGAAGAGATCTTTTTTGGATGCGAGTAATTTAACGCCGTATATAACATCCTGAAGAGCAGTTTTTGTGTCCAGGTTGATGTCTATGTACATGGCCCTGAGAATTACCGAGTCAAAAACCAATCCTATGGTCTCCAGCATGTCTCCGCGCAGCCTTGAAAACCAAGATTGAGG